>NZ_JBQUYP010000005.1:0-193845 GCF_056314305.1 Acinetobacter sp. DMC2
TGGTGCGCTCAGAGAGATTCGAACTCCCGACCCCTTAGTTCGTAGCCAAGTGCTCTATCCAGCTGAGCTATGAGCGCATTAAGTAAATGGCGGTGAGAGAGGGATTCGAACCCTCGATACCAGTAATAGGTATGCTTCCTTAGCAGGGAAGTGATTTCAGCCACTCATCCACCTCACCGGAACGAGCCGCCATAATACAAACTAAAACCACATTGTTCAAGTCATCATACTGAAATTTTCTTGTTTTTTAGTTCAATGAATTATTTTTTAAGCAATTTCCTCATTATTTTCGTCTTTTTCGATCAAACGCTTGTTAAGATAGATATTATTTCTTCATCAAAATACTGTAGTGCATAACACATTATTGCAAACCTGAACGTGCAGTTCGGGTCTGCATAGCTTATGCTAAACTTATCTGCCAAGCGTGAAACAAAACGACATGACAAAAAACTGGGCTGACCCTGAAGCGAAAGCTGAAGCTGAACGTTATGACAATCCTATTCCAAGCCGTACTCTGATTTTAGATACGTTGGAACAGTTGCAAACACCACAATCTCATGCAGAGCTTGTCGATCATTTTAATATTCATGACCAAAAAAGTATCGAAGCATTAAGTCATCGTTTAAGTGCTATGGTTCGTGATGGTCAAATCATGAAAGACGGTTTTAAATTTCAGTTGGTGGCAGATCAACCAACATATGAAGCAACTGTTTATATTAATAGTAAAGGTTTAGGTACAGCACATATTGATGGTCAAACTGATCTTTTACTTCCTGAACGTGAATTACGTTTAGTATTTAATGGTGACCGAGTTAGAGTGCGCCAGACTTCAGTAGACCGTAAAGGTAAACCTTGGGGTTTTATCACAGAAGTTTTACAGCATCGTGTTAAACAATTAATTGGTAAATTGTCAGTTCATGAGGGTGAATATTTTATTCAACCCAACAATCCCAATCAGCATCAGCCTATTCCTTTAGAAAAAGAACTCGTAAAACATGCTGGGGCGAATGTTGGCGATATGCTACGTGTTGCAATTGATAGCTATCCGACCCGTGAAGAGTTTTCAACAGCACATATTATTCAGTCTATGGCCGATAAAGCTGATACAGAAATTATCATTCCACAAACCATTCTTGAGTTTGGTTTGCCATATGAATTTCCAGATCAGGTATTAAAAGAAGCGGAAAGTTTTAAAGAGCCATCTGCTCAAGACCGTGAAGGCCGTATTGATTTAAGAGATTTGGCATTAGTTACAATTGATGGTGAAGATGCCCGAGATTTTGACGATGCCGTTTATGCAGAAAAACGTCCGGGTGGCGGTTACCGTGTTGTAGTCGCAATTGCCGATGTCAGCCATTATGTACGCTTAGACTCAGCCCTCAACGAAGAAGCTGAGGAACGAGGCACTTCGGTATATTTCCCACACTTTGTATTACCAATGCTACCAGAGGCTTTGTCAAACGGCTTGTGTTCTCTGAATCCTCACGTAGACCGCTTATGTATGGTCTGTGACCTTAAGCTCTCTCGTTCAGGCCGTGTAACTGGTTACGATTTTTATCCGTCGGTTATGCACTCAAAAGCACGTTTGACCTATACACAGGTAGCGCAATACTTTGAAGGCGCAACAGATGCGATTCCAAAAGATCGTGATGTTCATAAATCTTTAAATACACTTTTCCAGCTTTATCAAATTTTGAAAAACTTGCGTGCTGACCGCCATGCAATGGAATTTGAAACCATTGAAACGTACATGACTTTTGATGAGTTGGGTGGAATTAAAGAAATTTTGCCACGTACACGTAATGAAGCACATAAGCTCATTGAAGAATGTATGTTGCTTGCTAACGTTGCTGCAGCTGAATATGCATTAGAGCATGATGTTCCGATGTTATATCGTGTGCATGAAGCTCCAGAGTTTTCACGTATTCAGAAAGTAAAAGACTTTGTGAAATTACTTGGTCTACCCTTCCCGGACCAGCCAACTCAAGCAGACTACCAAAGAGTAATTGAAGCAACCAAAGACCGCATAGATGCCCCAAGCATTCATGCCGTTTTATTACGCTCAATGATGCAAGCTTATTATGGTGCAAAAAATGCGGGGCACTATGGTTTGGCTTATGAAGCCTATACCCATTTCACTTCGCCAATCCGTCGTTACCCAGATTTATTATTGCACCGTGCTATTAAAGCACACTTGAAACAAAAGCCTTACCCACTCTCTGGTGCAGCGCTTGATGATGCTGGTGAACATTTTTCTCAAACTGAACGCCGTGCAGATGAAGCTTCTCGTAGCGTAACAACTTGGTTGAAGTGTCACTACATGCAACAGCATTTGGGTGATGAGTTTATTGGTATCGTAAGTGCAGTAACCGAATTTGGTTTATTCATTACGCTTAAAGATCTATATGTCGATGGCATGATTCATATTAGCCAACTCGGCGATGACTTCTTTATTTATGACCAAGCGAGCCAAAATCTGGTAGGTCAAAATCGTGGTCAAATCTTTGGTTTAGGCGATGAAGTTAAAATTCAGGTTGCTGGCGTAAATCTTGAAGAACGTAAAATTGACTTCCAGCTTCTTCAACAAGTCACGCATGCAGGAAGAGTCGTTCGTAGCCGAGCTCCACGCACAACTAAAACATCTTCACAGGCAACTGAAGAAGTTTTCAGTAAACCAAGTAGTGATGGCGAAAGACCTGTTCATAAAAAGAAAGAAAAAGCCAAGGCGAGTTCTTATACTAAAAAGTCTGGTAAAAAACCTTCTGTAAAAGCCGAAAGTAAACCAGAAAAAGTAAAGAAAAAGTCTAAGCCTAAAAAGAAAAAGGCCAATGCAAAATCAAAGGCTGAATAATTAAACACTAGATGTTGTCAGCCTAGAAATAAGTCCCGATTTGGGACTTATTTCTTTTTAGAAAGCTTATTTTGCACATTAAACTTGATTTCTGGCTTGAGAGGACCTACATCTAATAACATGTTTAAAAAATAATGTGGCTAACAGCAATGACTTTACAGCAAGCGACCTTACCAACCCCGCGTTTTGATGAAATTAAATTAGAAAATTTAAAACAAGACATCCAACAAGCGATTCAAGCAGGCCAAGAATTTTTAAATACACTTACCGCTGTACCTACTGATACCGCTCAACAACTTGCCGTACTTGAACAAGTCGATACACTTGAAAACAACCTTAGTGAATCATGGGGTGTTTTATCACATTTAAATGCGGTGATGAACAATGCTGAAACCAGAGAAGTCTATCAATCGTTATTACCAGCCTTGAGTGAATATTACACTCAACTTGGCCAACACACGGCGCTCTATCAAACTTATCAGCATATCCATGATGGTCATGGTTATACCTCTCTTAGTCCCGCCCAACAAAGTGCTATTCGCCTCGCTTTACGTGATTTTAAACTTTCTGGCGTAGCTTTAGAGGGTGAAGAGAAAAAACGCTATGCAGATATTTCTGCTCGCCTTTCACAGCTTTCTTCTGATTTTTCTAACCATGTACTTGATGCAACACAAGCGTACTTTAAACCGCTTACAGAAACTGAGCTAAAAGGTCTTCCAGAAAGTAATGTTGAGTTATTAAAACAATACGGTAAACAACGTGAACTCGATCAAGCTGTAGCAACTCTAGATTTCCCAGCTTATTTTGCAATCATGACGTATGCAGATGACCGCGCATTGCGTGAAGAGCTTTACAGAGCTTATGTCACTCGTGCATCTGATCAGTCTGAACAAACTGAGTTTGATAACAGCAAAATTATGGAGGAAATTTTAAGTCTTCGTCAAGAAATGGCGCAGCTACTTGGTTTCAATAACTACGCTGAATATTCTCTTGCAAGTAAAATGGCACCAGATGTAAAAACGGTACATGACTTTTTAGTTGATCTCGCTGAGCATGCTCGTGCCCCTGCTCTTCAAGAAGTTGCTGAACTTAAAGAGATTGCCAAACAAGATGGTGTTGACGAACTTAGACCTTGGGATAGTACTTACTATTCTGAAAAGCTCAAACAGCAACAATTCAACTTATCGCAAGAAGCATTAAAACCGTACTTCCCTGCACCTAAAGTCATTCAGGGTTTATTCCAGATCGTGCAGCGCTTATATGGTATTAGCATCATCGAAAGACAAGCACCAGTCTGGCATCCAGATGCACGTTATTTTGAATTAGAAGACCAAGGCCAAGTGATTGGTGGCTTCTTCTTTGACATCTATGCACGTACGGGTAAACGTGGCGGTGCGTGGATGAATGGTTTCCGCTCACGCATGCAAACTGTTCATGGTTTACAAAAACCAATTTGCTACATGGTGTGTAACTTCACGCCTCCAGTAGGTGATCAGCCAGCCTTACTGACTCATGATGAAGTCATTACCCTGTTCCACGAATTTGGACATGGTTTACATCACATGCTAACCGAAGTAGATAATATTTCAGTTGCAGGAACTCATGGTGTTGCTTGGGATGCAGTAGAGCTACCAAGCCAGTTCATGGAATTCTGGTCATGGGATAAAGAAAGCCTAGATGTATTAAGTGAACACATCGATAGTAAACAAACTTTGCCACAAGAATTACTCGATGCTTTATTAAATGCACGATTCTTCCAGTCTGGTATGCAAACTTTACGTCAGCTTGAATTTGCATTGTTTGATTTGACTATTCACACTAAAACACCTGCTTTGAATAGTGAGCAAATTCAGCAGACCTTAGATGACATTCGTAAGCAGTATGCAGTTGTTCCTGCTGTAGATTACAACCGCTTCCAGCATAGCTTCAGTCATATTTTTGCTGGTGGTTATGCGGCAGGTTATTATTCTTACAAATGGGCAGAAGTTTTAGCAAGTGATGCATTTGACCGTTTTGAACACGAAGGTATTTTCAACACTCAAACTGGCAAAGAATTCCGTCAGGCAATCTTAGCAGTGGGTGGTAAAGATACTGCACTTGAAGCATTTGTGAGTTTCCGTGGCCGTGAACCTAAAATTGATGCACTGTTACGTCATCAAGGTTGGACGAATGACAGTAAAACCGCTTAAACTATGGGCCTAAATTGATCGTGTGGTTAGGGTGATAAAGATGAAAAAACGTTTCATTGCTGGGGCTAAATGTCCAAAATGTGAAGCAACAGATCGGATTGTCATGCTAACCACCGCTGAAGACGAATGGATTGAATGTATCGAATGCGGTTATAGTGAAAATCGTCCGACTCATATTGATGAGCCTGAAGCGCCCGCTGTACCTGATGAAGTTGGAGTAATACAGTTCAAGCCTCGTCGTCCTGACTAAAGGTCTTAGAGATGCCACTACAAAGAAAACAAAACTCAAAACTATTGTGGATTTTAATTGGGGGCTTAAGCATTCTTGTAGTGCTTTTTTTAGCTGCACAATGGTTTTTCAAAAAAACCGAGTCATCCGCACCAATGGTTGATCCTCAACCTGTTTCGACGCCCGCTCCTGCTAAAACCGCTGATCCATCATCAAGTTCAGAACCTGTAGCAGAAGCTGCAAGTTCACAACAGCTTGTGAATGAAGATGTACTCAAACAGCCTGTACCGGCTCAAGAGTCTTTAGCAAAAGAAGAAGTGTCTAAACTCGATGATATCCATCGCCAGCTAAAAGATCAGGAAGCAACTTTAAAAGCTCAGCATGCTGATGCTGATCAATTAACAAAACTCAAAGAAGAACAAGTTAAGTTGCTTGAAGCTCAGCTCAAACAGCAATAGTTTTTCATTGGGAAATAAAAAAAAGCTAAAGATAGATAACTTTAGCTTTTTTTTATTTTAATTCATAACTCCAGCCATTCTTTTTTCCTAAATTTATTGAATCCTCTTAATACAAAAAAGCCCTCCATTTAGGAAGGCTTTTTTGTATAACCGATACTTTAATTTAAGTTAATGGTACCAACCGAATAACTTAAATACATATGGCACATAAGTAACCAATACTAGTGATGAGAACAAGACAATAATTGGTAGCAACCAGCGCTCATAACGGAAGTAGAAACTTGTATATTTCTCTTTCGCTTCAGCATCAGCAGCGTTCACTTCATCATCTCCGACGGACAACCGCGTGAGTAGATGGTTCAAGGCAACTGGTGGAGTTACATAACCAAATTCGAATGCAACCAACACAATCATCCAGAAGTGAATTGGATGAATACCATTTTCGTATGCTACAGGCGCAATGGTTGCAGCAACTAAAATTACAGCACCAAATGGATCTGTACACATACCAATAATAGCAAGTAACAGTGCAATACATGCCAGTGATATATAGATACTGCCTAAATGAGTCGGCAATAATTCAACCACTTCAGAACGTTCAATTAAACCACCAACACTTGCAGACAATGCCATCAGGATAATTAGTGCGCCAATATGGCCTACAGTTTCTGAAGTTGCAAAGCGAAGCGCTCCACCAAAACCAAGACGGAACTGAGAACTATGCGGATCATGTGCTCGAAGGAATGGTGATTTCTGTTCGTGTTCACGAACAATCGCCTCATGAATATTGATCGCAGGATCTTCTTTTGGCGCTACCAATTTGTCATACAAAATCATTGCGATCAGGACTAATGGCAAAATTACTGGAGCAGTAAATTCATTCATTCCTGTGTCTAACGCATATTTATAAATAGCAAGAACAACAGCAGTGATCAGAATGTATGGAATTACAGGTACAAAGGCGCGCATCATGCCTGGAATCGCAACTTTTGGCGAATTTACACGGAACTTCTCTTCAGCCAAGAGTAATGAAACACCTAAGAAAATAAATGCTGTTAACCAAAATACATAAACACCATGGCCAAACAACTCATCAGACGTTACATGACGGCTGTCCAGCATCGCAATTAAAACAACCAATAGACATGGGCGTACTACTACCCCTAAAGAACCTGACATTGCAGATACAGCCAATGCATATTGACGGCGAGCACCCGCATTCCAGACTTCTTTATAAATAATTGCACCTGCTGCAATAACGAAAATACCTGACGCGCCTGTATAAGCCGTCGGTACCGCAGCTGCAATTAGAATCAACCATGTTAAAGTTTCTGGTGCCAAATTCCATGGGCGAAGCACATTAAGGAACAAGTCCATAACGCGTGTTTGAGTTAAAAGCATACCTGCCCAAATAAACAAGGCAAGGTTTAAGAAAATACCTGAGAATTCAACCAATAAACCAAGGTAAATCCCTTGCCCCATTGGATAATCCATAAAGAATGTGAATACTATGCCCGTAATCAAAGCCATGTAAGCATATAAAGGCACACTTAGTAGAGCTAAGCCAATATTACCGCCTTCACGTTTTGGTGGAGGTGAAACAAATAATTGATAAAGACTAATCAAAGTCAGAACAACAAATAAAATCATCCATATCCAGTAAATAGTTACTGTTTCATAGGTAGGTGTCACCCCAGAATTGATAACTGAACGATACTGGCTAATTACAGAGAAACTGAGTAGAGCATTAGCAACCACCATAAAGATGGAATAGACTTTATAATCTATTTTTGTTGCCGGATTACGTAAGCCGATATGGTGAAATTTTAACGATGCGGTAATCGCAGAAATTAGAACCATAAAAATCAGTAAAATTGCTCGATTTTCTGTACCAAATTTAAAAATACCAAAGAAGCCTGTCTCGATGGCGCGATAAGTACGTACTCCTGGGTTAGCTTCGATATATTTAATTGTCTTGTCATACGCCTGATATTTCTCATCACATTGTTGCTGCGCTGCGAGAAGCGATGCACGGACATCACTTTCTGAAGCTGCACCAAAGAAACTCGAAAAATCATCAGATGCATTCGCTTTCATTTGTTCTTTGACTTGAGCATCGATATTTGGATGTCGATCACAAGTCGGTTTTTCAGGTTCAGCACGCAAAAATGAATATTGCATGCCTATCGCAGGATCACCATAAAGACGTTCCCCGATACGTAATAATTGCCCGTGGATCATCTCCCCGGTACCAATGATTAGTGTCATTAATAGTAGAATGAGGATGACGAATGTTGAGATCCATTCGTTCCAGATATAACCCAACAGACCTAATCCAGATCTTTTTTCTTGATGTTCTTGCATAAATATTCCAATTTTGTTCTCCCAAAAACCTGAAAAACAGGAGTTTGAGTCATGCAATTTTCTTGGTCAGGGGTTAATTCCTTCCCCCTTCTACCAATCCCTTTATTCAACGATCAAATTTGCATCAAACTTTATTAATAAAGAATGACTAAAATCACTTTTTTAACAGTTTGTATTGTCAATATTTCTTTTTTAATCTTTGAGCAAGCCAATAGCAGCCCCCAAAGATTGATCCACCAATTGCTCCATATAAGTGAGCTTCAGTTAAAACTGGGCTCCCTATTAACTGGGCAGTTCCTGTTTGCCCAAAAGTATTTTCCCATATCAGTTTTGCAATAATTAATCCTAAGACCAGAAAAGCAAAATTCCGTTCTTTACGATATTGCAAATAAACTAAGGCAACTGCTGTATAGAGCCCATGTAAAACACCTGACAAACCAGCATATGCCTCGATATAAGGTAAATAAAAATAGAAGACCAAGCTAATGAAAGGTGGCAACAGTAAAAGTAGACTTAAAAGATGCCACGCTTTGGTGTGCGGAAAAATAAACGGTAAACAGGCGAATGCCATCATGTTTAAAAGAAAATGAATCCATCCAACGTGTACCCAATGTGCAGTCCATAAACGCCAGAATTCACCAAGTAAACTTTCCCGCCAATAAATAAAAGTATCAGGAAATACTTGTAGACATGCAGATATGGAAATGCACACTGCGACCAAAAGCACTTTATTATTCAGTACATGATCTTTCATGGCACACTCCTTGAAATTAAACTTCTTACAATTATTGTAGAACTTAACAATAGACTCGCAAGAAGTTAGTCTTTCAAATATGTTTACTGTGCTGCTGGTGGAGCAGATGAATCCGCAGGAGCTTCAGATGCGGCTCCGCCATCAAATAACTCATCTAGCTCTGCTGCACCTTCGTTCTTATCATCCCAGAAATGTGACATGCCATCATCTCCAGTACGCACACCAGTATGCTCAGTCCAGTAGCGGTCAGAAATACCGCGTACAATCAGACCTGCCATACTATCGATTAACTTAAAGTTCGGATTAACAGGCTTATCATCAGCTTGAGAAGCGGCATATGATCTTAATGCATCACGGATTTTTGCATCATCACCACTTGCTTGAGCAGCTACTGCATATAAAGCATGAGATAAGCGAACACCTTTTTGCTCGCCAATCTGCATTGACTGTTTTAGAGTTTGGTATGGATCAGGTTTCCCTTCATCTGCCCCAGGTAATAAAGTCCAGATAACAGCACGCGTTGCGTTAGGCGCTCCCCAGAATTTTTCATTATCTAGACAAACCATGCCACGCTCTACAATAGCGGCGATATCCTTTGGAACATTGACTGCGCCACCAGAGTTAATATCATTGGTCACAGCCTGAAGGCCACTAATCATTCCAAGTAAATAAACTGTTTGATCAGTATCACTACGCATTGTTGGACAAGAATCACCTAAATGGTATTTATATTTAGATTCCCAACGATCAGCAAACAACTTATAGCCTGTATATTGACGCTCAGCAGCAATTGCTGCCCAACGCTTTTGTGCAATACGTGCATCTTGAGCTTCAGTTACTTGCCCTGCTTTTGATGCACGCAAATAACGTAATTCCTGTTCTAATGCTTGATTCTCAGCACATACACCTGAAGCCGCATACATTAATACCGCAACACGCGTTGGATCTGCACCCATACCTTTAGTAGACATGATTGCTGGTGTTAAAGCACTACCAGTATTACAAACCATTTCAGCATCTTGCATTGCCAGAATAGGCGGAACGACGTGCTTTTCCGTAAAACCTAAAGCAACATTTGCTCCGGTTTTCACGACGTATGAACAACCTGATAAAACTGAAGCTGCAAGAAAACTCATCGCCAAACCTTGGCTTATTTTTTGGACTTTAGACATCTTCCTGTCCTCTATGTAATTTGTTTTTTCCTTTTCAGATGTACATTAGCAGATGCATATCTTGAATAAAAGAGTAATTACTCTAATTGTAGCGCTTATACTTTGACACACTTCACAGCAGATAAAATTGACAGTTTTTCTGGGAAACAGAAATTTTAGGCAAAAAAAAGTAGCATTGCGACGGTTCAGCACATGCTACTTATTAACTGAGATAAGCTTTTAACGGCTTATATTATTTTTGTTCTATATAATCCTTAAGTAAAGTTCCTGCTCTTCCTACTACCACAGCCATAACTACTGCAATTAACAGAAACATCCACATTGAAATCTCCATGAGAGACCTCCTTACTACAATCGCACCCAGTTATAAACTGGACACTTGATGAAATTAATCGACTAACCAATTTAATAATTGACTGATCGACGACCTTGCATCCTCTGTCTCTTAACTTTGTTAAAATTAACTCTGTTAAGATGTTCCCTGAGTAAAGTTCCTGCTCTTCCTATCACCACTGCCAGAATGATGGCAATGACCAAGAACGACCATGTTGGCATCTCCATTTTGAGACCTCCGACACACTTTACGTTGGTGTTTGTACTTTAACCGATCAAATAGATACCCATAGGTGAAATTGTCAGACAATTGTATTTCCTTAGCTTTTTTCTATATTTTAATTAGACAATCCTGATCTCAAGCAAAAAAATAAAGATTAAATTATTGTTTTTTATAATTTTTAAATAAATATACAAATGTAAAATTGTCTAACAATTAATGAAGTTTCTGTAGGACTTTTAACCTTTTCCAATACTGTAAAGGAAGTTGATCAAACCAGATTATGGCTACTTTCGTAGGTTTTCCATCAAAATAAACAACCATAAATAGCTGATAATCAATTATTTTATTAATTTCTACACGGTGAATCACTTTTTTAGGAAGATAAACAATTGACCAAGATTTTTGATCTAAATATGCAATTTGAGAAATTCGTGATTGTTTTAAAAACAATAGGAAACTAATAGATAAAAGGATCAGACTAAATAGCCACCACATAGGTGGTAACAATTGATAAAATAGGATTGCTAAACACAAGCCAATAAAAAGCTGAAATATTATCGAGAAACGACTATATTTCAGCTCAAAATTCAATTCTTTTATCAAAACAGTTTAGCCATGTACGTACTGTTTTAATTTATAAATAAATTCACGTAACTCTGTGCGTGGAGGTTCAGAAACTTCCATGAACCAATCTAGTAAATCTGGATCTTCTTGTTCCACTAATTCTGCAAATAAAGCCTTCTCTGCCGGATCCGCAGTTAGATAATAGTTTTTTACATAAGGGTCAAAATAGACGTCAATTTCTTTCAAGCCGCGGCGTGCTCGATAAACTACTTTACGTTCTTCCAAGGTCATTTCGTCAGACATTTATTTCCCCATCTGCGTTGATAGTGCGCTTAGTTTACCTGATCACATTCCAAAGATCGCTAAAAATATTAAATTGACCAAATTTATCATCTTGTCCTCATAATTGAGCATTCATCACATTGTTCGCCATGAAATGCTTCCGTATGTTTAAGGAAATAACATCACACCTGAACCAAGGAAGAAATACAAATGCAATCTGGTGCCATCCGCCCTATTCCAAATATGTTACCGAGAAAACTATTTAACGAAGAGCATGAAGCTTTCCGCGAGACAGTACGTAAATTCTATGAAAAGGAAGTTGTTCCCAATATTGAAAAATATGAAAAACAGCAACATGTTGATCGAGATCTTTGGAATAAGGCTGGAGAATTAGGTCTTCTTTGCACCACAATGCCAGAGCAATATGGTGGGTCTGGAGTAGACCGCTTGTACAGTATGATCTTAATTGAAGAGCAAGCTTATGCTATGGATTCTAGTACGGGTTTTTCTTTACATTCAGATATTGTTGCGAATTACGTAAATAACTTTGGTAATGAAGAACAAAAACAAAAGTGGTTACCAAAAATGGCAACTGGAGAAGTAGTCACAGCTATTGCCATGACTGAGCCTGGTACTGGTTCTGATTTACAAGCAGTGAGAACCACAGCTGTAGTTGATGGTGATGATTATGTCATTAATGGTTCTAAAATTTTCATTACTAATGGCTACTTATGTGACATGGTCGTAGTCGTTTGTAAAACGGGTAATAACGACAAAGGTTCAGCGAACTTATCACTCATTATAGTTGAGGCAGACAGAGCTGGTTTTAGCAAAGGTAAGCCTCTTAATAAAATTGGAATGAAAGGCCAAGATACGTGCGAATTATTTTTTGATAACGTTCGTGTTCCTAAAGAAAATCTCTTAGGTATGGAAGGCATGGGCTTTATCATGCTCATGAAAGAATTGGCTTGGGAACGAATGCTAGTCGCTATTATTTGTCAGGCAGGCGCTGAAGCCGCATTTGCACATACTGTCCAATATACAAAAGACCGTAAAGCATTTGGCAAACCTGTTAGTGCATTTCAAAATACGCGTTTTAAACTTGCTGAACTGAGAACAGAAATAGATTTCTGCCGTACCTATCTAGATCGTTGTATGGAATTACAACTTGAAGAAAAATTGAGTGTGGAAGCTGCTGCAGCAGCTAAATATAAAATTTCAGATATGTTCTCAAAAGTTGTAGATGAATGTCTTCAATTACATGGTGGTTATGGTTACATGCTTGAATATCCAATTGCCCGTGCCTACATAGATCATCGAGCAAATCGAATTTATGCAGGTACCAATGAAATTATGAAAGAATTAATCTCTAGAACGCTTTAATAAATTCAATATAAAAGGGGCATTACGCCCCTTTTATTTATCTAATATCTATTAAGATACTAGTTTTGGCTTACGCTCATTCGTTTCTGAACGTTTATGAAAATGTAGAACACCATCTTCAAATTTTGAATTTTTTAGTGACTTTCTATCTTCTAAATAGTTATTAGTAACTTGCCATGGAGCATGCTTACCTTGTTTTGGAAGCTCATGTGCTGCACGACTGATATAACCTGAAGACAATTTACCCATTACAGTATCTTCTTGCATTTCAGTTTTATCACCAGACGGAACCACTTCATCATAACTATTTTTGTCCATATAGTTTAACAAGCGACAAATATATTCTGCAGCGATATCAACCTTAAGCGTCCATGATGCATTTACATAACCAATAATCATGGCCATATTTGGTACATCACTCAACATAACACCGTTGTAAAGCATATGTTCAGATGAATTAAGAGCTTTGCCATCGATAGTAGCCTGAACCCCACCCATAATTTGAACTTGTAAACCAGTTGCAGAAATTACAATATCCGCATCAAGATGCTTACCTGATTTAAGTAAAATACCTTTTTCAGTAAATTTCTCAACTTGATCTGTTTCTACACTCGCTTTACCTTCACGCAAAATCTTAAATAAGTCACCATCAGGTACAACACATAGACGTTGATCCCAAGGATTGTATGAAGGTGTAAAATGCTTCATATCAACTTTACCCTTTAACTGCACTTCAATTGCTTTTAAGAGTAAACGACGTACAGTCTTTGGATGCTTCTGAGACAATGCATAAATAGCGCGTTGCATACCAATATTACGTGCACGGGTAAATTTATACGCCGCTTCTTCAGACATAAATTTACGCGTTTTTTCATAAATGAAGTCGATAGAAGGCACACTAGCAATATACGTTGGTGAACGCTGCAACATCGTTACATGACCAGCCCCACCTTTCGCCATTGCCGGTACTAAAGTAATCGCTGTTGCGCCACTACCAATAATAACGACCTTTTTACCTGTGTAATCTAAATTTTCAGGCCAATGCTGCGGATGAATGAGTTGCCCTTTAAATGCTTCTTGATTTGGGAAAGAAGGCGCATATCCTTGATCATAGTTATAGTAACCAGTACACCCAACAACAAAATTAGCAATCCAAGTCTGTTGTTTTTTCTTGCCATCTTCAATTACAACCTGCCATTTCTTTGATTCAGAATCATAATTAGCAGAAAGTACACGATGACCAAAGTGAATTTTTTCTTTTAATTTATATTCATCAATAACTTCACCTAGATATCCTTTAATAGAAGCACCATCAGCTAATACATTCGCTTTACACCACGGCTTAAAATTAAAACCAAATGTGGACATATCTGAGTCTGAGCGAATACCAGGATAACGGAAAAGATCCCATGTTCCACCAAAAGATTCACGACGCTCTAAAATTTCAAATTGGCGTTGTGGAGAATTTTTTGATAAATGGGCAGCAACTCCAATTCCTGAGATACCTGCGCCAATGATTAAAATATCAACTTGCTTTTCCATTTTATTTTTATACCCATTGTTGAGAATATAAGTTTATTAAAGCACAATTTTGACAATACACAATGTCAAGTTTGACCGTTTATCCGTTTTTTTATGTCACTTGAGGACATTTTTATAATTTTATTAATTAATAAAAATAAAAAAGACCGGTATAAAACCGGTCTTTTTTGAATAAAATCAATTATTCAGCTGAAGTATTCACTTCACGATCTACTAGCTCAACGTAAGCCATCGGTGCTGCATCACCAGCACGGAAGCCCGCTTTAAGAACACGTAGATAACCGCCGTTACGTTCTTTGTAACGAGGGCCGAGTACGGTAAATAATTTACCTACAGTTGCAGCATTACGAGTACGAGCAAATGCTAAACGACGATTTGCTACAGTATCGTTTTTTGCTAGAGTGATTAAAGGCTCAGCAACACGACGTAATTCTTTAGCTTTAGGAACAGTTGTTTTGATCAACTCGTGTTCAAATAAAGAATTAGCCAAGTTTTGGAACATCGCTTTACGATGGCTGCTTGTACGGCCTAATTTCACACCACTATTACGATGACGCATGGTGATAGTCCTACTTAATTAACGGCTACGATAGGCAAAACGGTCGTCCATACGAAGACTAGCTGGTGGCCAGTTTTCAAGACGCATACCGAGTTGTAAGCCTTTCGATGCCAAAACATCTTTGATCTCTGTTAACGATTTTTTACCAAGGTTAGGAGTTTTTAACAACTCAACTTCAGTACGTTGAACAAGATCACCAATGTAGTAAATATTTTCTGCTTTCAAACAGTTAGCAGAACGAACAGTAAGCTCTAGATCATCTACTGGGCGAAGCAAGATTGGGTCAACTTCTTCACGAGGCTCTTGAGCAACTGGAGTTTGGTCTTTCTGAAGATCAACAAAAATTGCAATTTGTTGTTGCAAGATTGTTGCCGCTTTGCGGATTGCTTCTTCAGGATCAACCGTTCCATTTGTCTCGAGGTCGATTACCAGTTTATCTAAATCGGTACGTTGTTCTACACGCGCATTTTCAACGGTGTAAGAAACACGCTTAATCGGGCTATAAGAAGCATCTAATTGCAAACGACCAACAGGACGTGTTTCACCTTCAGGGAAACGAGAATCAGAAGTTTCATAACCACGACCTTGAGCAACCTTCAAGCGCATTTTTAATGAGCCTGAAGCACTCAAAGTACCGATCAAATGTTCTGGGTTAACCACTTCAACATTATGAGGTAAACGAAGGTCAGCAGCAGTAATTTCGCCAGGACCTTGTTTCTCTAATGTTAAATATGCTTCATTTTGATCGAACAGCTTAATAGACAATCCTTTTAGGTTCAGCAAGAGCTCGACGATGTCCTGCTGCAAGCCTTCTAAAGTACTGTACTCGTGCTCGACACCTTCTATCTCCACTTCAACCACAGCAGCGCCAGGTAAAGAAGACAATAGAATGCGACGTAAAGCATTACCTAGAGTATGGCCAAAACCACGCTCTAAAGGTTCTAGAATCACTTTTGCCGAGGTCCCGCTAACCGCTTCGACCTTGATCGCTTGCGGAGTTAGAAACTCGTTTGCAGTACGCGTCATTATTGCTACCTCAAGGATTATTTAGAATACAATTCTACAATCAAGCTTTCATTGATTTCAGCAGGTAAATCAGCACGATCTGGTGCAGCTTTAAACGTACCTTCAAGCTTAGAATGATCAACATCCATCCAAGCTGGAATACCACGTTGTGCAGCTAACTCAATCGCGTTTTTAATACGCAATTGTTGTTTAGCACCTTCGTGAACCGCAATTACATCACCAGCTTTAACTTGAATAGATGCGATGTTTACACGACGACCATTCAAAGTAATGCTACGGTGACTTACTAACTGACGAGCTTCTGCACGTGTAGAACCAAAACCCATGCGATAAACAACGTTATCAAGACGGCTTTCAAGCAATTTCAACAAGTTCTCACCTGTTGCGCCTTTAACACGAGCTGCTTCTTTATAGTAGTTACTAAATTGACGTTCTAACACACCGTAAATACGACGGACTTTTTGTTTTTCACGTAATTGTAGTGAATACTCAGATTGCTTACCACCGCGTGCCTGACCATGTTGACCAGGTGCTTTGTTAGCTTTTTTAGTTTTGACGTCAAAAGGTTTAACGCCAGATTTAAGTTGCAGGTCTGTCCCTTCGCGGCGAGAGAGTTTGCATTTTGGACCAATATAACGAGCCATGAATGTTTCTCCTTACACGCGACGTTTTTTAGGTGGACGGCAACCGTTGTGAGGAATTGGCGTCACATCGGTAATGCTGTTAATTTTATAACCCACTGCGCCTAATGCACGAACCGCAGACTCACGACCTGGACCAGGACCTTTTACAAGGACATCCAGATTTTTCAAACCGTAATCCAAAGCTGCTTTACCAGCAACTTCAGCAGCTACCTGAGCAGCAAACGGAGTTGATTTACGTGAACCACGGAAGCCTTGTCCACCAGAGGTGGCCCAAGCCAATGCATTACCTTGACGATCAGTAATCGTAACAATGGTGTTATTAAAAGACGCGTGAATGTGTGCAACACCTTCAGAGACGGTACGAGTGACCTTCTTGCGTGTGCGAGTATCTTTAGCCATCTTTTAGCTTCCAGAAATCTTACTTTTTAATCGGTTTGCGCGGACCTTTACGGGTACGTGCGTTAGTTTTGGTGCGTTGACCACGGACAGGCAAGCTGCGACGATGGCGAAGGCCGCGATAGCAACCCAAATCCATTAAACGTTTAATGTTCATGGAAATTTCGCGACGTAAGTCACCTTCGGTAGGAACCTTAGCAACTTCTGCACGAATCGCATCAAGCTGAGCATCGTCCAACTCACGGATCTTAGTAGTTTCAGTAATACCAACTGTAGCTAAGATATTCTTAGCAGTATGGCGACCGACACCAAAGATGTAAGTGAGGGAGATAACAGCATGCTTGTTATCCGGAATGTTTACACCGGCAATACGAGCCATTCACTTTCTCCAAAAAGGCAGTAGAGATAATCAACCGCCCCACAAAATCTTGAGGGGCGGATATTAACCCAATTCGCCTACTGAAATCAACAGGTCTTGATTAGATTAACCTTGACGCTGCTTATGACGAGGTTCTGCGCTACAAATTACGCGAATAACCCCATTACGACGGATAACTTTACAGCTACCACAAATTTTCTTTACAGAAGCTTGTACTTTCATGATGAAACCTCTAAGTGCGCTTATCCCTTAGGATGAGCAGTCGTTTTTCTCATTAATGTTTGATTATCATATTGATGAGATGTTAAGTGCGCTTGTAGCTGAGCCATAAAGTCCATAACAACGACAACTACGATTAGTAATGATGTACCACCCAAAGAGAATGGGATACCAAAAGAACTTTGTAGAATCATTGGCATTAAACAAATGACCGTAATATAAATCGCACCAATAAACGTCAAACGATTAAGAATATGATCTAAGTAACGAGCAGTTTGCTCACCTGGGCGAATACCAGGCACATAAGCTCCGCTGCGTTTTAGATTTTCTGATACTTCCTTAGGGCTAAATACTAAAGCCGTATAAAAGTAACAGAAAAAGATAATTAACGCACCAAAGAGCACCAAATACAAAGGCTGTCCAGGCGACAATACTAAAGCTAAATCTTGTAAGCTACGCTTAATTAATCCAGCATTTGCATCTGCACTTCCTACCCATTGACCAAGACTCGCTGGGAACAATAGTAAAGAACTTGCAAAAATCGCAGGAATCACACCAGCCATATTAATTTTTAATGGCAAATGTGTCTGCTGTGCTGTAAATATACGACGACCTTGTTGCTTTTGTGCATAATTCACTGGAATACGACGTTGTGCTTTTTCAATAAACACAATGGCAGCCAGCACACCTACAGACAAAAGACCAAAGATCACAAGACCAATTAAGCTTGTCTGACCATTATCTACTGATGAAACTGATTGCATAATTAATTTAGGCAAACCAGAAACAATACCAGCAAAAATAATCATTGAGATACCGTTACCAATACCTCTTTCAGTGATTTGTTCACCTAGCCACATTAAGAACATAGTTCCAGCGACAAGTGAAGTAACTGCTGGTATATAAAACTCAAGACCAACTGACAGAGTAATACCCTGACCAATCAAACCTGCGCACATACCAACTGCCTGAACCACTGCAAGCAACAACGTACCCTGACGCGTATATTGATTAATTTTACGCTTACCTTGCTCACCTTCCTTTTTCAAGGCTTCTAGTGAAGGAATTACCGTAGACATTAACTGCACAATAATTGATGCAGAAATGTAAGGCATAATTCCTAAAGCAAGAATAGACATTCGCTCTAAAGCACCGCCAGAAAACATATTGAATAGCCCAAGAATAGTTCCTTGGTTCGCATGAAATAAATTTTCTAACGCAGCATTATTAATGCCTGGTACTGGAATATGCGCTCCTAGTCGAAAGACCAGCAATGCACCGATTAGAAAACTCATCCGGCGAATAATTTCACGATATTTCACGTGAAATGGCTGACCTTTCATCATGTTGACATGACCTGAAGAACTAGGAGACATAGACACTCGAGATTACTCCTCGACTTTGCCGCCAGCTGCTTCAATTGCAGCTTTAGCGCCTTTAGTCAATGCAACACCTTGAATAGTGAATGCACGAGTGATTTCACCAGAAAGTACGATACGAGCACGAACTTGGTCACGACGAACAACATTCGCAGCTTTCAAAGTTTCTAGGCTAACGATGTCGCCTTCAACTTTGCTTAACTCAGATAAACGTACTTCAGCAGTTTTTAAAGCGATTTGGCTAGTGAAACCGAATTTAGGTAAACGACGATAAATCGCTGTTTGACCGCCTTCAAAGCCTGGACGAACGCCACCACTTTTACGTGATTTTTGACCTTTGACACCACGGCCACCAGTCTTACCAACGCCAGAACCGATACCACGGCCTAAACGACGGTTTTCACGTTTTGCACCTTCCGCAGGCGCAAGCTCATTTAAACGCAGAGTCATGGCTTATTCCTCTACACTAACCATATAGTAGACTTTGTTGATCATACCGCGGTTAGAAGGCGTATCTTGCACTTCTACAGTATGACCAATACGACGCAGACCTAAACCTTGTAAGCAAAGCTTGTGATTTTTCAAGCGATGTGAAGAAGATTTAGTCTGGGTAACTTTAATCGTTTTCATGATTGATTACCCTTGAATTTCTGCTACTGATTTACCACGTTTCGCAGCGACTTTCTCAGGAGAAGTCATATCACGCAAACCTTTGAAAGTTGCGTTTACTACGTTTGCAGCATTAGTAGAACCATAACATTTAGCAAGTACGTTATGCACGCCCGCAGCTTCTAGAACGGCACGCATTGCGCCACCAGCGATTACGCCAGTACCTTCAGAAGCAGGTTGCATGTATACACGGCTTGCGCCATGACGAGCATTCACAGGGTGTTGTAAAGTAGTACCTGCAAGGTCTACAGTAATCATGTTGCGACGTGCAGCTTCAAGTGCTTTAGAAATAGCAGCTGGAACTTCACGTGCTTTACCACGACCAAAACCAACACGACCATTACCATCACCCACAACAGTTAATGCTGTGAAAGAGAAGATACGACCGCCCTTAACAACTTTGGCTACACGATCAACGGCAACCAGCTTTTCAACAAGACCTTCGTTTTGTTCAACTTTAGCCATGATTAGAACTCCAAGCCGTTTTCACGAGCAGCATCAGCCAAGGCTTTGATACGACCATGATATTTAAAACCAGAACGGTCAAATGCAACTTTAGTTACACCAGCTGCTTTCGCGCGCTCTGCGATTAAAGCACCTACTTTAGTAGCAGCATCTACATTACCTGTAGTACCGCTACGTAAAGATGCATCCAAAGTTGAAGCTTGTGCTAAAACTTTGCCACCATCTGCTGAAATAACTTGAGCATAGATGTGACGCGGAGTGCGGTTTACACACAAACGAGTCGCACCCAATGCACGGATGTGCAAGCGTGTGCTTTTCGCACGACGCAAACGGGTTTGTTTCTTTTCGTTCATAAGAACCTCGCGCCTTATTTCTTCTTAGCTTCTTTACGAAGAATGACTTCATCCGAATAGCGAACACCTTTACCTTTATATGGTTCAGGAGCACGATACGCACGGATTTCTGCCGCTACTTGACCTAACAACTGCTTGTTTGCTGATTTCAAAATGATTTCAGTTGCAGTTGGAGTTTCCGCTGTTACACTTTCAGGTAAAGCGTAGTCAATTGGGTGTGAGTAACCAAGGTTAAGGTTTACAACAGTACCCTTAACCGCAGCTTTATAACCAACACCAACTAGCTGCAACTTACGTTCGAAGCCTTCACTAACCCCTTTTACAAGGTTATTCAATACAGCGCGAGCAGTACCAGCTTGCATCCAAGCATCTTTCGATTCTTTAACTGGAGCAAGTTGAAGTTTACCTTCTTCCTGTTTTAGCTCGACCAGCGCATGCAGGTTGAAAGACAACGTACCTTTGCTGCCTTTCACTTCGACCTGCCGGCCGTTCTGAGTAACTGTTACACCATTCGGTACAGTTACTGGGGCTTTAGCCACACGAGACATGAGGAATCACCTATTAAGAAACAAAAGCAATAACTTCACCACCAACGCCCGCAGCACGTGCAGCGCGATCAGTCATGATGCCTTTGCTTGTAGAAACAATTGCAATACCTAAACCTTGCTTAACGCTTGGAAGTTTATCTTTACCACGGTATTGGCGAAGACCTGGACGGCTTACGCGCTTAACCATTTCGATAACTGGTTTGCCTTCGAAATATTTTAAAGTAATTGTCAAAGTAGATTTTGTCTCTTCTTGAGCAACTTCTACATTTGAAACATAACCTTCTTGTTGAAGTACGTTTGCAATTGCAACTTTCAACTTAGAAGAAGGCATAGAAACAGTTTGTTTCTTAGCCATTTGTGCGTTACGAACACGTGTTAGCATGTCGGCAACGGTATCTTGCATACTCATTTAGTCGCTCCTTACCAGCTTGCCTTAACAACGCCTGGTACATCACCCTGCATTACTGTGTCACGTAATTTGTTACGGCTTAAACCGAACTTACGGAAGTAACCATGAGGACGACCAGTTAAACCACAACGGTTACGAAGACGTACCGGAGATGCATTACGTGGCAACGCTTGTAACTTTAACATCGCTTCGAAACGTTCTTCTTCACTTGCATTTACGTTTGCAATCGTAGCTTTTAATTCAGCACGTTTTGCAGCGTATTTAGCAACTGTTTTTTCGCGTTTCAATTCGCGATTAACCATACCTTTCTTAGCCATATCGACCTCTTATTTGAACGGGAAGCCGAATGCACGCATAAGCGCACGGCCTTCGTCATCGGTGCGAGCAGTCGTAGTAATAGTAATATCCATACCACGAATACGATCAATCTTATCGAAATCGATTTCAGGGAAAACGATTTGCTCTTTCAAACCCATTGAGTAGTTACCACGACCATCAAATGATTTCGAAGAGAAACCACGGAAGTCACGGATACGAGGGATTGCGATTGAGATCAAACGGTCCAAGAATTCGTACATTTGGTCGCCACGTAAAGTAACTTTACAACCAATCGGCCAACCGTCACGGATTTTAAAACCAGCGATAGATTTGCGAGCAAGTGTAATTACTGGTTTTTGACCAGCAATTAATTGCATGTCGACTACAGCGCCATCTAATAATTTCTTATCAGTTGCAGCTGCGCCTACACCCATGTTTAGGGTAATTTTTGTGATGCGTGGAATTTCCATCACGTTCTTAATGCTAAGTTCTTCTTTTAACTTTGCTTTAAGTTCATCATTGTAACGTGCTTTAAGTCTGGCCATTGCCTTTTCAACCTATTACTTCGCTACCGCCACTGATTCACCATTTGATTTATAAACGCGAGTTTTCACGCCATCAATCACTTGGTAACCAACACGGTCAGCCTTCTGGGTTGTAGCATTTAAAATTGCCACGTTTGAAATATGAAGCGAAGCTTCTTGAGTAACGATACCGCCTTCAGCGCCAGTTACACGATTCGGCTTTTGATGCTTCTTCACTAAGTTAAGGCCTTCAACCTTAACGCGGTCTTCAGAAACAGACAATACAGTACCCTGTTTGCCTTTTTCTTTACCTGCGATCACGATAACTTGATCGCCTTTTTTAATCTTAGCCATGATTGCCTCTTATAGAACTTCAGGAGCCAATGAAATGATTTTCATGAACTGTTCAGTACGAAGTTCACGAGTCACTGGTCCGAAGATACGAGTAGCAATCGGAGCTTTGTTGTTGTTCAGGATAACTGCAGCATTATCATCAAAACGGATCACAGAACCATCTGGACGACGAATGCCGAATTTAGTACGAACTACAACCGCATTCATCACGTCACCTTTTTTAACACGTGCGCGTGGGATTGCTTCTTTTACAGTAACTTTAATAATGTCGCCAACAGAAGCATAACGACGATGTGAACCACCAAGTACTTTAATACATTGTACGCGGCGAGCACCACTGTTGTCTGCTACGTCGAGCATAGTTTCGGTTTGAATCATTGCCCTACTCCAAAACCGAGCATCACCGGTCACAATTTCGAAAGGCTCAAAGAGTACTCGAAATTGACCGATGATGCAACAAGAACGTCGAATTACTCAGCAGCTGCTTCAACTACTTCCACTAAAGTCCAAGCTTTAGTTTTAGAAATTGGGCGGCTTTCTTTGATTGTCACAACATCACCAATTTTAGCGACATTGTTCTCATCATGAGCGTGTAACTTAGTTGAACGGCGAATTGACTTGCCATACAACGGGTGTTGAACGCGGCGTTCAATAAGAACAACAATAGATTTATCCATTTTGTCACTTACGACTTTGCCGGTTAACGTGCGGACTGTTTTTTCACTCATTGTCCGTTCCCCTGTTTTTCGGTAAGGAGTGTCTTAATACGAGCAATTGTCTTACGAGCAACTTGCACTTCGTGCGATTTACCCAACTGACCAGTTGCTTTCGCCATACGAAGACGGAATTGGTTAAGCTGTTGCTCATCAAGCAAAGCTTTCAACTCTTCTACCGACTTTTCACGTAAATCTTTAGTTTTCATTACATTACCGTCCGAGTCACGATAGTGGTTTTAAACGGAAGTTTAGCAGCAGCTAAAGCAAATGCTTCACGCGCTAATTCTTCGTTCACACCTTCAATTTCGTACAGGATCTTACCTGGTTGGATCTGGCAAACCCAGTATTCCACGCTACCCTTACCTTTACCCATACGCACTTCAAGAGGCTTTTGAGTAATTGGTTTATCCGGGAATACGCGAATAAAGATTTTACCACCACGCTTAATACGGCGGCTAATAGTACGACGTGCAGCTTCAATCTGACGCGCAGTCATACGACCACGTTCAGTTGCTTTGATTGCAATCGAACCAAATGATACTGTACTACCACGATGCGCTAGACCAGTATTACGGCCTTTGTGCACCTTACGGAATTTGGTACGTTTAGGTTGCAACATGGATTATTCTCCCTTGTCAGCAGCACGGTCACCGCGACGACCACGACGCTCTTGACCTTCACCACGACCACGACCACGTTTAGCTGGACGATCTTCAGCAGGAGCAGGGTTCATGACTTGTTTCATGCCACCTAAAATCTCGCCACGGAAAATCCAAACTTTAACACCAATCGTACCGTAAGTTGTTTCTGCACGCATAGTTGCATAGTCAATGTCTGCACGTAATGTATGCAAAGGTACACGACCTTCACGATACCATTCCGTACGAGCAATCTCTGCACCACCTAAACGGCCAGACACTTCAACTTTGATACCTTTAGCACCAGCACGCATAGTGTTTTGAACCGCACGCTTCATAGCACGACGGAACATTACACGCTTTTCTAATTGAGAAGCGATTGCTTCAGCAACTAAACGCGCATCTAAGTCTGGGCGATCAATTTCATTGATACTTACTTGCGCAGGAACACCCATAATGCTGGTAAGTTCGCGCTGTAATTTCTCAATATCTTCGCCTTTTTTACCGATTACGATACCAGGACGAGCTGTGCTAATTGTTACTTTAGCAGCGCCTGATGGACGTTCGATAAGAATGTTGCTGATCATCGCATTCTTAAGTTTTTTAGTTAAAAACTCACGAACTTGAAGATCTTTAAGCAAGTATTCAGCGTATTGTTTCGGACTCGCATACCAGTTAGCGTTATGACGTTTCACAACACCTAGGCGGATACCGATTGGATGAACCTTCTGACCCATATCAAACCCCTACCTTAACGGTGATGTGACAAGTACGCTTCGTAATACGATCTGCACGGCCTTTAGCACGTGGCATAATACGTTTAAGGCTAACACCTTCATCAACGTAAATCGTAGAAACTTTAAGATCGTCAACATCTAAACTGTTATTGTGTTCAGCGTTTGCAATCGCAGATTCCAATGCTTTTTTTACTAAAACAGCAGCTTTTTTATTGCTGAAGTTTAAGATATTCAAAGCATGCGCAACAGATTTGCCGCGAATAAGATCTGCAACCAAACGTGCCTTTTGTGCCGAGATAGCGGCACCGCGTAATTTAGCAGTTACTTCCATCATGACACCTATTAACGTTTAGACTTCTTGTCAACACCGTGACCACGATAGGTACGAGTTGGCGCGAATTCACCGAGTTTATGACCAACCATATGCTCAGTAACAATTACTGGAACGTGATTACGACCATTATGAACAGAAATTGTTAAACCAACAAAATCTGGAAGGATCATCGAACGACGAGACCAAGTTTTAATCGGCTTGCGAGAGTTACTAGCAACAGCCGCTTCAACCTTAGCGAACAAGTGCGCATCGACGAATGGGCCTTTTTTCAGAGAACGAGGCATTAGTCAGATTCCTTTACTTGACGCGACGGTCGCGAATAATCATCTTAGTCGTACGCTTATTGGTACGTGTCTTGTACCCTTTAGCTTTTTGACCCCATGGGCTTACAGGTTGAATACCTTTGTTACGCCCTTCACCACCACCGTGCGGGTGATCAACTGGGTTCATCGCCATACCACGTACGGTAGGACGAACACCACGCCAGCGCGCAGCACCAGCTTTACCCAATGAACGAAGGTTGTTTTCTTGGTTAGAAACTTCACCAATTACAGCGCGGCATTCAACATGAATTTTACGCATTTCGCCTGAACGAAGACGAACAATCGCGTAAGAACCATCACGACCCAATAACTGAACAGAAGCACCAGCAGAACGCGCTAATTGCGCACCCTTACCAATTTTAAGTTCAACGTTATGAAGTGTAGAACCGATAGGCATGTTACGAAGTGGCAAGCAGTTACCTGGACGAATTGGAGCATCGTTACCAGATTGTACTTTATCGCCAGCACGTAAGCCTTTAGGAGCAATGATATAACGACGCTCACCATCAGCATATTTCAACAAAGCAATATGTGCTGTACGGTTAGGATCGTATTCAATGCGCTCTACAACAGCTGGGATGCTGTCTTTATTACGCTTAAAGTCAACGATACGATAGTGTTGCTTATGACCACCACCAACGTGACGAGTTGTAATGTGACCGTTATTATTACGACCACCAGTACGTTTTTTTGCTTCAACCAACGGTGAGTAAGGCGCGCCTTTGTGAAGGTGGTCATGAACCACTTTCTCTACAAAGCGACGTCCTGGAGACGTTGGCTTACATTTTTGAATCGGCATAATTTTCGTCCTTATTCCGCTGCGCTTTCAGCGGTATCGCCCAAGTCAGCCATTTCAACATCTTGGCCAGCTTTCAGGGTGACGTATGCTTTTTTAACATCAGAACGACGTCCTAATGTTTTACCAAAGCGCTTAGTTTTACCTTTAGTAATAGTAGTGTTAACTTTAACAACTTCTACACCAAAAAGTTTTTCAACTGCTTTTTTAACTTCAAGTTTAGTAGCATTAATATCTACTTTAAATACTTGAACGCCAACAGTATCACCTAAAACTTGTGCCTTTTCTGAGAAGACTGGTCCTTTAAGGACTTGATAGATACGTTCGTTGTTCATCCGAGTTCTACCTCAATTTTCTTAGCAGCAGCTACAGACATCACAACTTTATCAAACGCGATCAAGCTTACAGGATCGATTGCAGTAGCATCCACCACATCTACATGCGGAAGGTTGCGTGCTGCAAGATATAAGTTCTCATCTACAGCTTCAGTAACGATCAATGCACGAGCGGCATTTAAATCGCCAAGCTTTGCAAGCAATTCTTTAGTTTTTGGAGCTGCAATAGCAAACTCTTCAACTAATACAAGACGATCTTGGCGAACAAGTTCAGCTAAGATACATTGCATTGCACCGCGATACATTTTACGGTTTACTTTTTGAGACCAATCTTGTGGACGAGCAGCAAAAGTTTTACCACCGCCAACCCAGATTGGGCTACGAGTAGAACCCGCACGAGCACGACCAGTACCTTTTTGACGGAATGGTTTTTTACCACCGCCAGAAACGTCTGCACGTGACTTCTGAGCACGAGTACCTTGACGACCACCTGCTAAGTAAGCAGTAACAACTTGGTGTACAAGAGCTTCGTTAAATTCACGTCCGAAAGCAACTTCAGACAATTCAACAGCAGAGCCGGAAACAGTTTTCAAATTCACGGTATTTCCCCTCAGGCCTTGATGGTAGGACGTACAATCACGTCACCGCCAGTTGAACCAGGAATTGCACCTTTAACAACTAAAACAGAACGTTCAGCGTCAATAGATACGATTTCAAGACCTTGTACTGTTACGCGTTCATCACCTAAGTGACCAGCCATTTTTTTGCCTTTGAACACGCGACCAGGAGTTTGGTTTTGACCTGTAGAACCTAATACACGGTGAGAAACTGAGTTACCGTGAGTAGCGTCTTGGGTACGGAAGTTCCAACGCTTAACACCACCTTGGAAACCTTTACCTTTTGATTGACCAGTTACGTCAACTACTTGACCAACTGTGAACAAATCAACACCAATAGTACCGCCAACTTCACGACCTTCAAGCTCAGCTTCAGTAACACGGAACTCTTTAACTAAGCGACCAGCAGCAACACCAGCTTTCGCGAAGTGACCTTTCTGAGCGTTAGTTACGCGAGATTCGCGACGTTCACCAGTAGTTACTTGAACAGCTTGATAACCATCAGTTTCAAGTGTTTTGATTTGCGTAATGCGGTTTGGATCGACTTCGATGACTGTAACAGGTACAGAAACACCTGCATCTGTAAAGATGCGAGTCATACCACATTTGCGACCGACTAAACCAATAGCCATGTGCATAAACCTCTAAAAAAGCGGCCTAATTAACTTAAAAGTTAATCAACCGAAAGCCTTAACCCAAAGCGATCTGAACATCAACACCAGCCGCAAGATCTAATTTCATCAATGCATCAACAGTTTTATCTGTAGGTTGAACGATGTCGATCAAACGTTTGTAGGTGCGGATTTCGTACTGGTCACGCGCATCTTTGTTAACGTGCGGTGAAGTAAGAACGTTGAAGCGTTCGATGCGAGTAGGCATCGGAATTGGACCACAAACTTGTGCGCCAGTACGCTTAGCGGTTTCTACGATCTCTTGAGCAGATTGATCAATCAGACGATGATCAAAAGACTTCAAACGGATACGAATTCTCTGGTTAGACATACCAGTAAACTCCAAGCCAAACATATAAAGAATCACCTTTGACGCATCTCACCCATTGGTAAGTGTCAAAGGCAGTGAAAATCACTAAGGTCATGATCGATGCCACGACTGTAATGCACATTTACCACTTTCTTCGCAGTAAATGCCCCTCCTATTGAGGGTCGCTCATTATAACGATTGTTTAAGTCTTATGCAATTCTCTTTTTCTATTTTCTCCACAAAACCTGCTTTAATCGTGTATTGGGAACTAAACTAAGCACTTATTACAAATTCAATCGCTTTATTTAGAAGTTGATTACCTTGTTCAAATTTTTGTGCTTCGGAAGAATATAATTCACGCGTAGATTGAACATATTCTCCATCAAAAATAGAAAGCTCTTCTTCATCTTCAAGTAAAAGCGCTAGAGCTGCTGGCGTCATCTCTGGATGGAACTGAAAACCCAGTACATTTTTCCCAATCTGATACATCTGATTGCGACAGGCCTGATTTTCAGCCAAATGTATAGCACCTTTAGGTATTTCAAATGTCTCACTATGCCACTGCATCACCTTTATTTTCTCTGGTAATGGGAAGCTTTCTTGAGGTAGATTCGCAACTCTCTGAACTGTTGACCATCCAAGTTCCTGATAGCGATTACGGCTTACCGCAGCCCCTAACGCATTAGCAATTAACTGCCCCCCTAAACAAAGACCAATAGCTGGCTTTCCCGCTGCCAAATAACGGCGCAACCATCTTTTTTCTATCTTTAGCCACGGGAAATTTGCCTCATCATTTACACTCATGGTGCCACCCATGACTAATAGTAAATCAACCTCATCAATTCGAGGCAAAGCTTCTATTTCAAGTGACCGATCAACCGGAAGTGCAAAAAACTCAGTAGAGCTAATTGTCGCGTGGTGGGCTTTTAAAAATGAATAACAGCTTCCAAATCCCTCACCCGCGATATGTTGAAAATAGTGAACACGTAAATGCGACTTCATGCGCTTAAACCTATTGTTGTTAGAATGTTGTAGTGGTCTTTGCAAAAATAAAGCCAAGTTTTTATTTTATGAGCCTACTGTAACGAAACGCCTTATAAAACTTCGTAAATCTAGCGAAGAATCTAAATTTCTCTTAATCTAACTTTATTATTTGAAATGCAAAGCACTATGAAAAAGCATAACGACTTCCAGACTCGCCTCATTCATGCACAAAGAAAGGCTCCGCAATTTATTGAAACAGTACAACCACCCTTATTTCGTGCATCTACTATTATTTTTAAATCAACTTCGCACCTTTTTGATCGTCATTGGACGGATGACTACGACTATAGCTATGGGACACACGGCACCCCCACTACCTTCACCTTAGGCGACAATATTGCACAAATTGAAGGTGGATTGCATTGTTTACTTGCACCAAGTGGCTTATCAGCAATTAATGTTGTGAACTCAGCATTTTTAAGTACTGATGATGAAGTATGGGTACCAGACAACATTTATGGACCAAACCTTGAGCATTTAAATTATCTGCAAAATCAATATGGCGTTATTGTCAAAGTGTACAACCCTATTGACGCCTCAAGCTTTCAACCAACTGAAAAAAGCAAACTGTTGTGGTTAGAGGCAGCAGGCTCAGTTACTCTAGAATTTCCTGATCTTAAAAATCTAGTCAAAAAAGCTAAAAAGCACGGTGTATTAACTGCTCTAGATAACACTTGGGGAGCTGGGCTTGCGTTTAATGCTTTTAATTTTTCTGATGAACATCTATCAGTCGATTTAACCGTGCATGCACTCACCAAATATCCGAGTGGCGGCGGTGACATCTTAATGGGTAGCATTGTAACTCGTGATGAGAAACTTCATCACCGCCTATTCCGTACGCATGCCATTTTAGGTATTGCAGTTTCAGGAGATGATGCAGCTCAAGTCCAACGTAGTCTTGCTCATATGTCTCTACGTTATGAACAACAATCAGCCAATGCTCAAACTTTACTTAAATGGCTAAAAAACCAATCTCAATTTGCACAAGTTCTACATCCAAGTGATGAGGCCGCCCCAGGCCATCAATATTGGCAAGAAATCTGCATAGACAATCAAAGTGCCGGTCTAGTCAGTGTTATTTTCAAACCTGAATATGACATTACAGCCGTACGTCGTTTCTGCGATGCCTTAGCGTTATTTAAGCTTGGTTTTAGCTGGGGAGGACCCGTTAGTCTGATTATGCTTTATGATTTAAAAATGATGAGAAAACTTGAGAATACACATTTACAACAAGGATTATTAGTTCGCTTCTGTATAGGACTAGAAGATCCACAAGATTTAATACAAGATATCGAAAATGCACTGAAACAACTGTAAAAACGACAAGATCATAGTGACTCGAACCACAGGATAAAAATATATGGGTACACCGATTGTTATTGCTAAAAATATTAATGACACATCCAAAGAAATTGTTTTACTTTCCCAGTTTGCTAACCGCCATGGACTTATTGCGGGTGCCACGGGTACAGGTAAAACAGTTACGTTAAAAGTTCTAGCAGAGAGTTTTTCTCGAATTGGTGTACCGGTATTTCTTGCCGATGCTAAAGGTGATGTTTCGAGTCTCGCAAAAGCGGGAGAAGCTTCAGATAAATTTAATGAACGACTAAAGCTTTTGCAGATTGATAGCGTTCCTTTCGCAGCTAATCCAGTTGTTTTTTGGGATTTATTTGGCCAACAAGGCCACCCTATTCGCACTACCGTTTCTGAAATTGGGCCAATTTTATTGGCTCGTATGCTCAATTTAAATGATACTCAAGAGGGTGTGCTATCTGCTGTATTCCGTATTGCAGATGACCAAGGTCTACTATTAGTAGATTTTAAAGATTTAAAAGCCATGATCACTTTTGTGAGTGAACATGCAGCCGAGTTTAAAGCGGAATATGGCAATTTATCTCCAGCAAGCCTAGGTGCTATTCAGCGCAATTTACTCGCCCTTGCCGACCAAGGTGGAGAGCAATTTTTTGGTGAACCTGCTTTAAATATTTTAGATTTTATTCAAACCGATGCAAATGGGCATGGCTACATTAATATTCTTGCGGCTGACAAGCTTATGAATACACCTAAGCTATATGCCACTTTCCTTTTATGGATGCTTTCAGAACTATTTGAACAGCTCCCAGAAGTCGGTGATATGGATAAACCTAAACTCGTGTTTTTCTTTGATGAAGCTCACTTATTATTTGACAATGCCAGCCAAGCACTCCAAGACAAAATTGAACAAGTTGTACGTTTAATTCGTTCTAAAGGAGTAGGTATTTATTTCATTACCCAAAATCCACTCGATTTACCTGAAAGTGTTCTAGGTCAACTTGGTAATCGCGTTCAACATGCCCTACGCGCATTTACCCCTAAAGATCAGAAAGCAGTAAAAACCGCAGCAGACACTTTCAGAGCCAATCCAAATTTTAAAGTTGATGAAGCAATTACTGAACTTGGTGTTGGTGAGGCGCTCATTAGCTGCCTAGATGAGCAAGGTACTCCACAAATTGTAGAGCGTGGCTGGGTCATGCCACCTTACTCTGCATTTACACCAATCACTCCAGAAGAGCGTCAAGCTTTAATCTCACAAAGTATTATTGCTGGCGTTTATGAGCAGGTTGTAGATCGTGATAGCGCCTATGAAATGCTACAAAATAAAGTGGCTGAACGCGAACAACAGCAACAAAATGCCGAACTTGCCAAACAACAAGCGAAAGAGCAAGAAACCCTAGCAAAACAGCAAGCGAAAGAGCAAGAAAGATTGGCACGTGATCAATTAAAAGAGGAAGAACGAGCAGCACGTGAAAGAGCCAAACTCACTCAAGATATTGTTGGAACTTTTGCAAAAAGTGCTGCGCGCAGTTTAGGAGGAAGTACAGGTCAAAAACTTGTTCGAGGCCTACTTGGCTCTTTATTTGGTAAATAAAAAATATTTAATAACATAACGTTAATTTAAGGGGATTTTATATCCCCTAATTTTTTTATGGTTTTTCTCGAAAAGCTATTGCCATTACTTTTTTAAAGATGTATTTTAAATACATCTTATATAGCCAGATAAATAAGGTCTAGCCATGACTCCACAACAAATTGAACTTGTTAAATCTACTGTACCGGTTTTACGTGAACACGGTGTTACGCTGACTACATACTTTTATAAGCGTATGTTGAATAACAATCCCGAATTAAAAAATGTTTTTAACCTAGATGACCAAACTAGCTTACGTCAGCCGCGTGCGCTTGCAGCTGCCGTTCTTGCTTATGCAGAAAATATTGAGAACCCTACTGTTCTAGCCAAAGCTGTTGAACGTATCACTACTAAACATGTGAGCTTGGATATTCAGCCTGATCAATATGCAATTGTTGGTGACAACCTACTTCATTCAATTAGTGAAGTACTTAACGTGCCATTTGAATCAGAACTTATCGAAGCATGGAAACAGGCTTATCTACAATTGGCAGATATCTTGATTGGCGTTGAAAAACAAAAATATGAACAACTTGAGAGCTTAAAAGGTGGATGGGCTGGCTGGCGTTCATTTGAAATTACACAAATTGATCCTCTTGAATCTGGCAAACGCTTCACTTTAAAAGCAACAGATCATGAAGACGTATTAACCGGACCAGCAAATGCTTTTATTTCGGTTAAAGTACAAGTTCCAGAGCAACAGCTTGAACAGCCAAAAGCTTTTAAATTTACAGAAGCTCAAGAAAACAACTCATATCATTTTGAAGTTCAGCCTGAAGAAAACCATACTGAGTTTTCGGTAGCTAACATTTTACTTGAGCATTACAGAGTTGGTGATCAAGTACAGGTTTCAGCTCCTTTAACGCTGTAATGTAAAAACCTCTTGCCTGAAAGTTTTCTTATTTAAACTTTCAGGCTAAGATGATCATCCTTTTTATTCTCTTCCATTTTTGGTGATCATGCAGCTTAATAAATTTACCGATTATGCATTACGAATATTAATGTATGTTGCACGCCCAAGCGATGCACCCTACACGATTGCAGAAATCGCGAAAGATTTGCATGTGTCCCAAAACCACCTTGTTAAAGTTGTTCACTTCATGGGCAAACAAGAATGGATTATTACCATTCGCGGTAAAGGCGGTGGAATTCGCTTAAATCCAGATGCACTTAATTCAAATTTAGGTTCAATTGTTCGTATATTACAAGGTGACAATCAAATCGTTGAATGCAATACTCCGCCTTGTGTACTCCGTGCTCACTGTGGTTTAAAAGGTATTTTAGATCAAGCTTTAGAAAGCTTTTATCAAAGTCTAGACCAATACACACTCGGAGAAGTTTTGCAGCAATCAAAATCTGCTCCTGCTAACTCCCCTATTGCCTTTTTAGAAATCTAAGCTCTATTGATTTTCATAAGTTGATTTATTGAAAATTAGCAAGAATACCCAAGCTCCTTTATACTAGGCGCGAGCCCTCTCATTTAAAAAGTTATTTTTTATGCGTCGTAGTGAAAAATCGAAAGACACCAAAGCCAGACTCGCACCCAAGCAAAAGATCAGCTATGAAAAAGCACCAGATCCGGCGATCACAGCCTATGCTGTGCAATCCCTAAACTGGTTACGCCAAGCTGAGTTTCTAATGAGTGCACCTAAATTGGCACTTTGTGTTGAAGATAGTGGCTACGAAATTGCTTTTGCAGGACGCTCAAATGCTGGTAAGTCTAGTGCTATTAATGCATTAACCAATCAGAAACAACTTGCCCGCGCTTCTAAAAAGCCTGGTCGTACTCAGATGATTAACTTCTTTAGTCTAGGTAACCCAGATCAGCGTTTAGTCGATCTTCCAGGTTACGGTTATGCAGCTGTACCTGAAGATATGAAAAAGGTGTGGCAAAAGGAATTAGAAAACTATCTCATCCATCGTAAAAGCTTACAAGGCTTAGTATTACTTATGGATATTCGCCATCCTCTACAGCATTTTGACATGATGATGCTAGAGTGGGCTTATTCGCGTCATCTATTCGTTCATATTCTCTTAACGAAAGCAGACAAACTTAATCGTGGTCCTGCAAATAAAGTATTGCTTGAAGTTAAACAACAACTTAAAAAAATGAAGCTTGATTTTTCCATTCAGCTTTTCTCTTCACTTAACAAATTAGGTTTGGAAGAGCTTGCAAGTGTCATGGGTGGACGTCTGCATTTTACGCTTGATCAACAACCAGAATTTGATGTCGATTCAATCCCTGAAGCGACAGATGAAGATGCTGAAAGCTAAATTGTCATAACAGATACAATTTTTTCATTAAATTTATACTCAATTGTCCCCTATTGCTAAACACAAATGTAGGGGCTTTTTTTATACTCGTTATAACTTCATCGAGTTAAAAATCAGGACTAAATGATGAAATTGTTATCTTTTTTGAAGAACAAGGCTTTAGGTTCTTCTATTGATTATAAAATTCTTCCACGTAAAGTGAAATTTGACTGGAAAGATACCCCTGTCGACTGGATTCCTAATCAGCCTTTCGCAAGTTATTTTATTAATGAAATTAATAATATTTTGCCTGCTGGTGAGTTCTGGTTTTGCCGTTTGTATAACAAGGTTTTACCGCAAATCACAGATGAAAAACTCAAGCAGGATGTACAAGCATTTATCCGTCAGGAAGCTATGCATGCAAATGCACACACCTCCGCAAACAAAGAATATTTAAACGTACGTAATATTGATATCCAGAGAAATCTGGACATTATGAACTATTTATTTACGACAGCTTTGGCAGATAAGCCTTTTGATAAAGAAGTTCCAAATTTCTTACAAGGCCAATGGGATTTATTCCGTTTAGGCGTTGTTGCCACTGTTGAACATATGACCTGTGTATTAGGTAAATATGCTCTATACAACAAGCGTTGGGAAGAATTAGGCGCTGACCCTGAAATGGTCGATCTTGTGAAATGGCATGGTTCAGAAGAAATTGAACACCGTACAGTAGCCTTTGATTTATATCGTCATCTTGGGGGTGGCTATATTCCACGCTACTATTTAAGCCTTGCAGTGATTGTACTGGTACTTGGTTTATGGGTAGACGGCGCTGCACATATTATGAAACAAGATCCACGCTTTTCAGATGCCGCTAAATCTAGATTTTTCCCAGTGTGGGTTGCTTTAGAATGGCTTAAGATTAGTCGCAAAGACAACCAAGTGCTACCAAATCCATTCTGGCTAATTGCCCAGCAGATTGATTACCTTATGCCTTGGTATGATCCAGTCAAAGAAGGTAGCACTGAAGATGCGGTTAGCTATTTATCGCAATCTCCAGCAGCAAAAAGAGCAGAACTTCAAGCCGCTTAAAAACAAAAAAGCAGGATTTAAAATCCTGCTTTTTTATTAAGAGATTAAACACTGATATCTTTATCTTTCGTATAACGATCTACAACCACACTAATCATCATATCCCCTTGCACATTTACTACCGTTCTTACCGTATCTAATAGGCGATCAATTGGCAGTAAAATGGCAATTGCTTCAGCTGGTAGACCTACCGATTGTAAAACCATAATCATAGTCACCATGCCAGCACTCGGGATTCCAGGTGCACCTAGCGATGCAATCATTGCTGTTAAACACACGATAATTTGCTGTGTGAGATTTAAGTCCAAGCCCACCAAATTTGCTACAAAGAGTGCAGCTGCTGCTTCGTATAAAGCGGTACCATCCATGTTTAACTGAGTACCAAGTGGAATAACAAATCCCGCTGTTTGAGGACGTACCCCTAAGTTTTCTTGCGCACACTTCATGCTAAGTGGCATCGTGGCAGAGCTAGAACTCGTTGCAAATGCTGTAATTAACGCTGTACGTGTCCCTTTGAAAAAAGTCCAAGGGCTCATACGACCAAAAATCCAAAGCAGTAGTGGTAAAACAACAGCACCATGAAAAATAGTTGTGCCTGTTACAACGGCTGCAAACTCAGCCAAACGACTTAATACTGAAATGTCTTCAGTTGCCATTAACTTTGCTAATAAAGCAAAAATACCCAAAGGCGCTAATTTCATTACCCAGCCAACAAGCAGCATCATCATTTCAAAGAACTGGTGGCTCAATACACGAATACTTTTAAAACGCTCACCACCCTGCACCAAAGCAACGCCGATGAATAAAGCAAAGACCACAACAGCCAAAACGTTACCATCACTAAATGCTTTAAATGGATTGATTAAAGTATTTTGAATAAAATTAGTGAAAAAACTTGCTGGGTTTAAACTATCTGGTGCTTGATAATTTTGCATAGATGTCTGAAAAATAGAAATATCTATGCCACGTCCAACCTCAAATAAATGAGCGCAACTAATACCTAAAATTAGGGCTAAAGTCGTTGTAGTTAAACAGCATAAAAATGTGATTTTCCAGACTGGCCCTAACTGTCCGCCCGCTTGTAGGTTTGATACCCCCACAACAATCGAACTAAAGATTAAAGGCACCAAAAGCATTTTAAGAAGCCCGATAAAAACACTACTTAATATTCCAAGCCCATATAAACTATGTTTTACAAAAGCTGTGTCTGGATACATGGTGAGTAGGAAACCAAAGGCTAAACCTAAAATGGCGGCAATTAGAATTTGTGTATTTAAGTTCATATCAGCATTATTTTTTTCAGTTGGCAATCCTGTTGCAAATATGACATGAGCTCGCTTTTCATACGAGCAATTTTTTGTCATCGTTCCCATTAAAAATAAAAAAGCCATCTAATTAGATGGCTATTCAAGAGATCTATTGAGTTTCAATTTCCCGCAAACGAATTAAACCTTCTTGTACGGTACTGCATACAAGTTGGCCATTTTGCCACATACGACCAAAATTAAGACCTCTTGAAGCCGCACTCACTGTGGCTTCCATGTCATAAAGCATCCACTCATCAGCACGAAGTGGGCGGTGGAAATAAATTGCATGATCAATACTTGCACATTGCAAACTTGGAGAAATATAACTTAAACCATGCGGTCTTAAAGCCGTTGTCATTAAGGTAAAGTCTGAATAAAACGCAACAATTGCTTGATGCAAGGCAATATCATCTAATTGTTTTGGAATACGGTCATGGGTGCGGATATAGTGCGCATTATAGGGAGCTTCAGGTTGCGGCTGAAACGGGTTTACCGGATCAATTGGGCGAATTTCTACATGACGCTCACGCATAAAACTAGCACGAACATTTTCAGGTACAAAGTTTAAAATACCCTGTTTTAACTCATTTTCAGATTTAAGCGTTTCCGGTGCAGGATACTCAGGTTCTTGATGTTGATAGTTCAAACCTTCTTCTGGATAGGCAAAAGACACCATCGCTGAAAATATAACGCGTCCATGCTGAATCGCTCGAACTTGACGACTTACAAAGCTTTTCCCATCCCGTAAACGGTCTACTTCATAGATAATTGGGGCATTAATATCGCCACCATATAAAAAATATGCATGTAAAGAATGCGCTGGGCGATCAGTTGTATAAGATGCTGCACGTAAAGCCTGACCTAAAACCTGTCCACCAAAGACGCGTTTACCGACAAGATTACGGCTCATGCCACGGTAAATATTTTCTTCTAGCTTTTCTAAAGTGAGCAGCTCGACTAGTTCTTGGGTTAACGCATTCATGAGAGATACCTTCATATTTCAGGTAAAAAATCGTATTAAAGGACAGATGTGTAGAATCTATTGTGCCATAAAAAACTATTTGAACATGGAACAATCAGTCAACTTCTGATGAACATTGCTCATATAACAGCTAAAAATACGATTTTTAACGATAAAATATGCCAAAAGCATTATAATTTATAAGCTATCAGCATATTGTTTTTTTTAATAAATGCCTCAAAATAATTACCCTCCGCATTTGGTGCTGGGATTTGTCTTTAAGAAGTAGGAGTTCTTATGTCCAAGAGTGGGTTTGGTCAAATGTATCGTCGGCTTTCGAGTAAAATACTTGACCTCGTGGTAACACCACATGTTCTTGGGGAAGTTCCTACTGAACCAGTATCAGAAACAACAGAAGCAGAGACCGACCGCCAAAAAGTGGTGTGTTATGTCTTACAAAACCACTCTCGAAGCAATGCTTTGGTGGTTGATGGGGAAACGCGTCGTTTAAATTTAAAACCTGCGTTAGACCCATTAGTTGTTGGCACTCATCAGGAAAAAGCATCAGTTTTATTTTTACAACACAATGATGAAAATAATTTACTGAATCCTCCTCCTCATGCTTTTCCACCACGCTTACTAAAACTGATTGAAGTCTTAAAAGAAAATCCTGAACTTGATATAGAGCTTGTTCCAGTTACCGTTTTATGGGGACGCTCACCAGATAAAGAAGATTCTTGGTTTAAGCTATTATTTTCAGATACATGGGCTACACCGAGCACAGTTAAGCAATTGGTGAACATTGGCTTACATGGCCGCCAATCTTACTTAGAATTTCATGAACCACAATCGTTACGTGAACTGGTTGATTATGCTCAACAGCATTATCCAAACCTTTCACCAGCAACTTATATTGTAAGTACGTTAAATGATTATTTAGATCGTCAACGTGAAGTGGTCTTAGGCCCCGATTTATCGGATCGCCGTAATGTCATGCAGTCAGTTGTCAAATCTCGTGATGTTCAAGAAGCAATCCGCCGTGAAAGTATTCGCGGGAAAGTTAGTATGCTCGAAGCTGAGCGTCGTGCGATTGGTTATGTCAATGAAATCGTGTCGGATTATTCACACTCAGCAGTCCGCTTTGCCGATCTTGCTTTAACGCGCTTATGGACCCAGCTTTATGACGGCGTAGATGTGCATAACTTCAGCACTGTTCGTGAACTGGCAAAAGATTATGAAGTAGTTTACACACCTTGTCACCGCAGCCATATTGACTACTTATTATTGTCTTATGTGATTTATAGACGTGGCCTTATGGTTCCGTATATTGCTGCGGGTGATAACCTGAACTTGCCTTTCGTTGGTCAGCTTTTACGCGGGGGCGGCGCATTCTTTATTCGTCGTTCTTTCCGTGGTAATGGCCTTTATACAACAGTATTTAAAGAATATTTATATAGTATTTTGTCACGTAACACGCCACTTGAGTACTTTATTGAAGGTGGACGTTCGCGTACAGGACGCCTATTGCCACCTAAGACTGGCATGCTTGCTATGACGGTTCATAGTCATTTACGTGGCCGTACAAAGCCAATTGTATTTGTACCAACCTACATTGGTTATGAACGCCTAATGGAAGGCTCGACCTACGTAGGCGAAATGCAAGGTAAACCGAAAGAAGCTGAATCAATTTTTGGTATTGTGAAAACATTACGAAAAATTGAACGCATTTTCGGTAAAGTCCACGTGAACTTTGGTGAACCTGTTTTCCTTGATGATCTGCTTAAACAACATAATGCAGAAAATGTTTTTATAGAGAAAAATGACGATCCAATTCCTCAAGCAGTTTCAGATGCAGTAAATAGCTCTGCACATGCAATTTTAGAAAATATTAACCGAGCTGTGGTGATTAACCCTGTCTCTTTACTTTCTATTATTTTGCTTGCAACTCCAAAGCATACACTTGATGAAGAAATTTGTATTAAGCAGCTTGAAGCTTACCGCAATCTAGCATCGAACTTCCCATATGACCAACGTATGGAAGTAACGCCGCTTTCTGGTAAAGAAATTATTGCGTATGGTTTAAAGCTTAAACTCATTAAACGAGTTCAGCATGCACTAGGCGATATTATTGCGATTGAAGATAATCAAGCTGTTCTTCTGACCTATTTCCGTAATAACATTTTGCACGCCTTTGTCTTACCTTCATTGGTTGCATCACTTGTTGAACATAATGGAAAAATTAGCCGTTCAGATTTAACCAATGTTATCTACACGCTCTATCCATTCTTGAAAGCTGAGTTATTCCTTAAATGGAAGAGTAGCGAACTTAAAGAACAAATTGAGCAATATGCAAATGCATTGGTTCAATCAAACCTTATTCAGCAAGATGATGAAGGCAATTTAATTAGCTCTGCACCAAACACTGAAGAGCATAATCAGCTTGTTGTTTTAGCTACGCCTGTTAAGCAAAGTCTTGAGCGTTACTACATGACGCTTGCGCTCATTACTCAACGTGGTTCAGGTAATATTTCTGCTAAACAGGTTGAAGAATTAAGTCATTTGCTCGGACAACGTTTGTCAGTTCTATATGAATTTAATTCACCGGAGTTCTTCGACAAAGCTTTATTCCAAAGCTTCCTAAAAGTTCTTACACAGCAAAATTACATTCGCACAAACGACCAAGGCCAAATCGAGTTTGATGATAATTTCCGTCAAATGGCTGCAGGTGCACAGTTGGTTCTTGATGAAGTAACCTTACAAATGTTGCAGCACATCACGACCTTTACCGACGAAGAGCTAAAAGATGCACTTGAAGCGATGGCATCTCAACAAGCAAAACGACGTTTAAAGCGTAAAAAATCTTAAGATTTTTCCTCAAAATAAAAGGCAACTTCGGTTGCCTTTTATTTTATTAACGCATTGGGCATTCAAAGTAACGTGGATCATCTATACAACGTAGTCGCTTCATAAGTTGAACAAAATAAGCATCGTAGTAGCCTGAAAGGACATACTGATTACGTATTTTGGCAACCATAACGTCATAACTTTGCTTCTCATAAAAAGAGACATCTACCCAATAATAAGCAGGTAGATGATTTTCCCACTGGGTTGCACGGTTAGTCAGCAATTGGCTATTTTGAACAAACCACCCTCGAATTTTTCGACCAAAATTAGCCGGATAAGCTTGTGGCTTAATAATTAAATTAACGCCAAAATATGCCAAAGGAAAATTAATGACTTGAACATCGGGTCCAAATTCTTTTTGTAAATTATACGGCAATAACCCATACACTGGGGCTGGGACAATATCGATTTTGTCTTGCTTAAACTGCATAATCGCATTAGATAAATCAACATAAACTGGCTGAGCACCTACACTTCGTACCAAGGCTTGTTGTGGTGGATTATTTGGTAACACGCCGATACGCTGATTTCTTAATTGAGCAACTCTAGAGAGTTTCTTATTTTTTAGAACCATATAGGCCGTGCCAATAGGAATCATCCCTACAGCCTCATAATCCTTAGAAATTAATCTTTTTTCGACTGTTGGATGATTCAAAAGCTGTAATAAGCTTTTCGCGGTACGATTATTAGGAATAAGCCCGATACCTGCGGTACTTCCCATAAACTGGTTATAACGATAAGTATTAAAATTAGATGCCGCTAAACCTGAACATTTACCTTCATCAAAAGCTTGTATGGCCTGTTGTTCTTTTTGATAGGTCACCACTTTAAATTTGACTTGATATTGCTGAGCATATAACCGAATGTCATTTAAACGACGTGTAATATCCCCTTGGGAACCAATCGGATCATATGCACACCACACCTGATCCTCGGCCCAACTCGCAACAGCTGTTACGCTCAAAATAAGAGCTAAACAAATTTTTTTCACTTTCAACCTTTTTATCTTTATCGGCAATTTGACTGCCTCATCAGGTATTTCTGTTCTTATTTAAAGTTTAATCAAAATTTTATTTAGTGCTATGAACATTTAAACATAATAAATAGTCATTAAAGCAAATTGGATGCTCTAATTGAAAACCCGTTGCAGGCAAATGTTTCGCATAAATTCTTTTACCTGAGATTTGGTTTGATTCTAACGTTAACTCGGGTAACCCCAATTGTTTTTGGAACCACACGATAACTTCATGCAAAGGCAATGGTTGGTTATTAGTCACAATATAGCTCGCGTGATGATTTTCATAGTCCGCCATAAAAGCCAAAAACTTTGCTAAATCATCAATATGTATTCGATTGCTATAATGTATATTTGGATAACTTTGACTATTTTCAGCCATCTTTTTTAAACGGGCAACTGAAGTTCCGTAAATCCCAGTTGGGCGAACAATTACACATTGCACTGGATAATGTTTTTGCCAAAGGCGTTCCATATCACGCAATATATGGCCTTGTGCATCATTTGGCTGAATTTCACTAAAATCATCAATGATCTCCCCTGCATTTTCACCATATACCCGTGTAGACGACACTACGATTATTTTTTTTACTGGATGTATTTTTAATGCATCTCGAATCGGTTCAATACTATCAACATAAGTATGTTGGTAGCCCTCAACTGTACTCTCATTTGGAGAAAGTAAAATATATACGACATCTACAGGTTCAATTTTACTTAAATCAAGTTTAAAGATATCTTGAACAAGATGTGTTGCGTAACTATCCGTTTTTACACTACGGCTGATTGTGGTAATTTGATGTTCTTTCTCAAATAGTTGTTTAGCAACACGCTGAGATGTTTTACCATAACCGATAAATAATATATGCATAGAAAACTCGTTGAGGGGACATGACTTCAGTCCATCAGTTACAAGGCGTTGGATCGGCTTCAGCAGCCCTACTCGAAAAACTAAATATTTTTACCACAGATGATTTACTGTTTCATCTGCCACGTGATTATGAAGACCGCAGTACGATTATTGCAATGAATCAACTTGTGGTTGGGCGTAGCTATTTACTTGAAGGTGAAGTCAGGTCAATTGATTTTCCTCCGGGAAAAAGAAAATCTATGGCAGCCTTGGTTCAAGATGAATTCGGTAAAGTTACCTTACGCTTTTATCATATTTATAAAAACCTGACTGACAAAATAAAACCGGGTCATCGCTTACGTATTTTTGGTGAAGTTCGTGTCGGCGCTCGCGGCCTTGAGATGTATCATCCCGAAATTCAGCTCATTCATGAACATACACCTCTACCAAAAACTCAGCTTACAGCAATTTATCCAAGTACGGATGGGCTAACTCAACCCAAACTGCGTGAATATGTAAAACAAGCTTTAAAGCATCATAGTGATGCCTTACCAGAGCTGCTCCCCAAAAAATATACTAATGGCTATGCGCTTAAAGAGGCTTTGTATTACATTCATGAGCCTCCTGTTGATGCCAATATGCTCCAGTTGGCTCAAGGGTCGCATCCAGCCCAACAGCGACTTATTTTTGAAGAACTGGTTGCACACCAGATTAGTTTACTTAATCGCCGTGCGTATATTCGCCAAATTGCATCTCCAGCTTTCTCAAGCAGTAAAATATTAGCTAAAAAGCTTTTAGAAGCTTTACCTTTTCAAATGACCAATGCACAAAAACGTGTATCTAAAGAAATTCTAAATGACTTAAAACAACACCAACCTATGCTGCGCCTAGTACAAGGTGACGTTGGGGCTGGAAAGACCTTAGTTGCTGCTGTAGCGGCTTGCCATGCTTTAGAAGCTGATTGGCAAGTTGCATTAATGGCCCCAACTGAGATTCTTGCAGAACAGCACTATTTGAATTTTAAACGTTGGTTTGAACCATTGGGTATTACAGTTGCGTGGTTATCTGGCAAACAAAAAGGCAAAGCCCGTGCCCAAGCAGAACAACAGATTAAAGAAGGCCACGCAGAACTTATTGTCGGTACACATGCCTTATTTCAAGACAATGTTGGCTTCGCTAAATTAGGGTTAGTAATTATTGATGAACAACATCGTTTTGGTGTAGATCAACGCTTAGCTTTACGTAATAAAGGTGCAGAGCAATTCACCCCGCACCAACTCGTCATGACAGCCACTCCTATTCCAAGAACACTGGCAATGAGTGCCTATGGGGACTTAGACACATCAATTATTGATGAGTTGCCTCCAGGCCGTACTCCAATTCAAACCGTTACGATTCCACTTGATCGTCGCGAAGAAGTACTTCAACGAATTGCTTCGAATTGTAGAGATGGGAAACAGGCATATTGGGTATGCACATTGGTTGAGCAATCTGAGACTCTAGATGCTCAAGCCGCCGAAGCTACCTATCAAGAAATGAAAGAACGCTTTCCTGAACTTAACATTGGCTTAGTGCATGGCAAAATGAAAGCTGACGAAAAGCAGTCGGTCATGCAAGCGTTCAAAAATAATGAGTTACAGCTTCTTATCGCAACCACTGTCATTGAAGTTGGGGTAGATGTTCCCAACTCTTCTATTATGGTCATTGAAAATGCTGAACGTTTAGGCCTTTCTCAGCTACACCAATTACGGGGTCGCGTAGGTCGAGGTGCTCAAGCCAGCTTTTGTGTACTTTTATATAAAACGCCTCTTTCTCAAAATGGGCAAGAAAGACTTTCTATTTTAAGAGAAAGTAATGATGGCTTTGTGATCGCAGAAAAAGATCTTGAGTTACGCGGGCCGGGTGAATTACTAGGTACGAAACAAACTGGGGATATGGGATTTAGAGTTGCTCGTTTAGAGCGAGATGATCACTTACTCAGTCAAGCTCATTATGTAGCTCAGCAAGTCTTAAAAGATTATCCAGAACAAGCAGATGCATTATTAAAACGTTGGCTTCCAGAAGCGCCTCGCTACGCGTATGTTTAGTTTCTTAAACCCACAGCATCTTATTCAATTGCTCTCACCTTGCTTGTTATGTGAGTCAGGTGTACGAGAAAAACATTCGCTCTGTAAGGATTGTTGGAAGCATTTACCTTGGCTTAAACAAACAATTCAACGCAATGATCAATCAGTTCTTGTGGCTTGTGATTATGCTTATCCAGTTAGCCGGATCATTCAGCAGTTTAAATATGAACAAAAATTACATTATGAAATTTTGTTAGGTGAAATTTTACAACAACTCAAATTTCCCAAGGTACAGGCTATTGTTCCTATGCCTATTTCAAATCAACGTTTAATCGAACGTGGTTTTAATCAGTCGTTGTTACTTGCAAACATCTTAAGCAAACAATTAAAAATACCTGTTTGGCAGCCAGTACAACGTCTTGCTGAGCATTCGCAAAAAGGGCTTTCTCGACTGGAACGCTTTGAGAACATTGAGCAACAATTTGTTGCGATTTCTCAAGAAAAACGGCGTTATCGCCGTGTTCTTATTATTGATGACGTGATAACCACGGGAAGCTCTATTCACGCGCTCAGTCAAGCACTTAAACAATTAGGTTGCACATCCATCCATGCCGCTTGTTTAGCGGCAACTTTGACCAGTTAAAATGATTAAACTGTAGATAAATGCTGCTCACACCAAGGAATAACAATTTCACGGGTTAATGGTGCAAGGCGTGTTTCTGAATCATTTAAATCAACCCATTTCATTTCTGCAATTTCGGCTGCGATTTTAGGCGCCTGATCGAGCTGAACAAGATATAAATGACTGACCAGAATATGGTCTGGCTCATTGGCAGCCGCTGTTTCGAAACGACCAAGAAATTGTTCAATTACACAAGAACTTCCAACTTCTTCTAAAATTTCTCGCTGCATTGTGACATCTGGCGCTTCATTGGGTTCCAGTTTGCCACCCACTTGCATAAAAGCATGAGTATTACGCTTTCTCACGAGTAACAACTGATTTTGCTCGTTCAAGATCACTGCAGCAGCGACCGTAATTGTTTTCACTTAATTAACCTCGTTTATGGTTGAACATCTGCATTTGTCCATTTTGGAGCAGGAGGCTGATATTGCTCAAATTGTTGAAGAATATCTTCAATTTTGTCTGATGCGATCAATTTATCAACGAACCGTGCTTGGCTAAATCCATTATCTACCGTCCCTTGAATCATTTTAAGTAAATCTTCATAAAAGCCAGCTACATTTAAGAAAGCACATGGCTTTTGATGAATACCTAATTGCGCCCACGTCCATTGTTCAAAGATTTCTTCCAATGTACCCGCACCCCCAGGTAAAGCAATAAAACCATCGGAGAGATCCGCCATTTTGGTTTTTCGCTCATGCATATTTTCGACCACATATAATTTGGTTAAGCCCGGATGAGCTAACTCACGATCGACCAAAGCACGAGGAATCACACCAATGACTTGTCCACCTGCCTGCAAGGCACTATCAGCGACAACGCCCATTAAGCCTGAGCGACCGCCGCCATAAACCAAGGTCTTACCTTGTTTTGCAATAGCCTCACCAGTAATTTTGGCAATTTGTTGGAAAATTGGGTTTGAACCAAGAGATGAACCACAGAAAATACAAATTGAATTCATAGCGTAAAAAACCGTTTTATTGAACTGTCATGCTGACAAACTAAACTATCGATAGAGTTTTTTTTTGCAAAATAACGTATTGGCAAGTGTTTTTCGGCAAATCCTTGTCTAAAATACACCCATCCATTTCCATCAGACTGCGTGAGGAAAAAAGACACATGCTTGAAGCCTTTTATGCCACAGAACGCGGAAGTCTGGAAGATGCCACCATCAATGGTGGATTTGATCTACATCCCGAATTAGTCTGGCTTGATCTTATTGCACCCTCGCAAGAAGAGCAACAATGGGTGCTAGATGCCTATGACCAAAATTTACCTACACTAAAATCGCTTGAAGATATTTCATCCTCAGCACGATTCTACCGTGATGATGATGGTATTTTGCATATCAGTACTTATTTTTTAACGAAAAATAAAAACTATCAAGTGGATGGTGATGCAGAAGATTCATCACACATCTTAGCGATGGTACAAACGGTCGCATTTATTTTACATAAAGACCGCCTCTTTACGATGCGGGGAGAAAAATTAGTTGCGTTTCGTGCCTTTCGTGCGCGTGCTCGCCGAAATGACTACGACATGGACTATAAAGATCCAACATGGATTTTATTAGGTCTTCTTGAGGCAAAACTCGATGAGCTTGCGGATATCTTAGAAGATATCCACAAAGATTTAGAAAAATACTCGACAGAAGTTCTTAACAATCACCAGCGCGAACAAATTCTAGATCTTGATGACATGATTACGCGCCTAGCTCAACAAGAGGATATGCTAGGAAAAGCTCAGCTCTGTTTAATTGATTTACGACGTGTACTTACTTTTTTATCACGTCCTCGGGCATTAGGTAGTCATATTTACGATGCTGATATTCGAGAACTGAGTGAAGATGTCCGCTCACTCGTAGAACATGATGCTTTCTTATTCCAAAAAGTACGATTCTTGCTTGATACAACGTCTGGATTCATTAATACCGAACAGAATGATACGATCCGTCGATTCTCGATCTTACCAAGTATGTTAGCTCCTCCGATGCTCATTGCTAGTATCTATGGGATGAACACAGATGTACTGCCTTTTGCACATGGTACAACTAGTTTCATCATCGTTTTATTAATTATTATCGGTTTCTTTATTGGCCCTATTATTTATTTCCGCTGGAAAAAATGGATTTAGGCTTTGTAATAAAATGCTAGTCCAAAGCATAAAAAAGCACCTAAATATAGGTGCTTTTTTACATCTAGAACATCAGATCAAATGTAGATCTTCCTGCAAATGGCAGGCTTGAATGATCTTCAGCATTTTTTCGGGTACATTTTTAAAATGCAAACCAGCTTTTTGTGGAGTCACTCGTAACCATTGAACTAAAACAGCCAACGCCAAGGTACTACCATGTTCAAGCTCTGTTAAATCTACCACCAGAGGAAAGCTTTGCTGCTTCTTGATGATAGCTAAACCTGCTTGATACTGTTGTTCCGCATTTTCAAAATCAATTTTTCCCGAAACAACCAATTGTTGGTTGAGATACTGAACCACTCTTCACCTACTATTTTTGTTTGTTCTGATTAACAGCAGCGTCTGCATCCGGTTGGAAGGTTGCAATTGCTTTATTCAAATCGCCACCATTACGTTTCACTGTTGCAGCAAACTGATTACGGAACTGTAATCCCAAATCAATACCAGAAACATTGATATTACGGATTTTCCATTGAGTACCTTTATCAGCTAACTGGAAAGATACAGGAATTTTGTCACCGTTATGACTGAAGTCCAATGTCACTACTGGGTTTTTACCCGCAGTTGCCTTGTAAGGGCGCATGGTATAGCTTTGGTTCGTATATTTAGCAAATGCACTACCGTAATTTTCAATTAAAGTATTACGGAAGTTAGTCTCGAACTGAGCACGCTGCGCTGCTGTACTATACTGATTTGTTGCATAAGTACCCATTACAATGCGAGTAAATGCTTGTGAATCAACATACGGGTCTAAATTCTGACGTACAATACTCTTCACTAATGCTGGATTACTTTGCAATTTTGCATGATCAGCTTTCAAACGAGCAATCAAACCATCAGCAACACGCTTGATAAAATCAGGTGGTGCTTCTGAAGGTGCAGCAAATGCTGTACCTGCAATCATGGTAGACAAAAGACTTGCTGTCAGGGTTTGTTTAAACAACGTATTCACCAGGAACCACTCCTTCAAATAATCTTTTACTCAACAAATGAGGCTTGTGCACTATCTTTATCAGTGCTTGCAGGAGCACTCGCTTCTGTTGAGCCTGAACCGGCAGCAACTTTACCAGCCCCACCACCAGTAATAAATTTACTAATTAAATCTTCTAAATCCATAGTTCCTTGAGTGTTTGAAATCGTGTCACCTCGTTTCAAGTAGTTCACACCACCACCAGGTACAACTTTCAAATATTTTTCACCCAACAAACCATTGGTTGCTACCATTATATAAGCATCTTCATCAATACTTGTGATGGAGGTCATGTTACTGGTCAGTTGCTGTTCCATTGCTTTTTGTTGCTCTGGAGAAGCTTGAGTATAATCTGAGCTATAACGCAACTCTTCCAACGCATTCTTCTGAACTTCTTTTAATTGTTCAGGATTGAAACTTGTCAACTTTCCATCTAAACCAAATGTTACGGTAGCCAAACGCGTAACTGGATCAAGTGTAATTGAATCAACACGACCAATTGTAACACCACTCATTGTTACTTTAGCGCGTGGCTTTAGCCCATTGACGTTATCAAATTGAGCCTTCATGGTATAACTATCACTTAAGTTCGTACCAACAAGACCACTAACTTTCATTGCTAAAAAAAACAATGCAATACCGAAGATAATAACAAAGATACCAACGGCCAGTTCACTACTACGTGATTTCATTAAATCCCTCCGAACATGACCGCAGTCAACACGAAATCAAAACCTAAAACACATAATGAAGAATACACAACCGTCCGAGTCATTGCCGTTGCAATGCCTTCTGGTGTCGGATCACAGGCATAGCCTTGATAAACAGCAACCCATGTACAAATCAAAGCAAAAACAATACTTTTAATAATCGTGCCATTGAAAATGTCATGCCAGAAACGCACTGTATTTTGCATACCACTCCAGAAGGAGCCTTCATCAGCACCTAAAAAGTCAACACCGACCATCTTGCCACCAATAATACCAATGGCTGCAAATATCACAGTTAACATTGGCAAACTGACGATACCTGCCCAAAGACGTGGTGATACGATTTGCTTTAAAGGGTCAACACCAATCATTTCCATACTGGCAAGCTGTTCACTTTGCTTCATTGAACCAATTTCAGCAGTCAATGCAGAACCTGCTCGTCCTGCAAATAGCAATGCAGCAACCACAGAAGCAAGCTCACGGAGTAGGGTTAACGAAATCGCTGTACCCAACATCGACTCAGCACCGAAAGTCACCAAAATGCTATACATCTGCAAGCCAAGAACCGCACCAATAAACAAACCAGAAACGGTAATAATAAGTAAGGACATCACACCTACGCGGTGCATTTGGTAACCAAAACGACCAAAACCACCCTTGGTAGGAAGTGAAAAAATAATCTGCAAGAGCATATGTGCCGCAGCACCAATGCCTCGAATCCGCTCAATAACGAGTCTACCTAACCAGGCAATCGTATTCATGGACGAACCTCGTTATTTAAATAAGCTTGATGACTAAACTGGTATTCAACTGGTCCTTCTGCCGAACCTGTTAAGAATTGGTGTACAAATGGAGAAGCATGTTTTTGCAACTCTTCAGGTGTACCCTCTCCCTGAATTTTTCCTTCAGCTACCACATAGATGTAGTCAGCAATCGATAATGTTTCTGCAACATCATGCGAAACAATAATTGTTGTTAAATCTAACGCTTCACGTAGTGAACGAATTAAACGAGTCAAAACACCTTTCACAATTGGGTCTTGACCAGCAAAAGGTTCATCGTACATGATTAAATCGGGATCAAGTGCAATCGCACGAGCCAATGCTACACGACGATTCATACCACCTGAAAGTTCTGTCGGCATTAATTGTTCAGAACCACGCAAACCCACCGATTCAAGTTTTAATGCAACCAGTTCAGCAATGAGATTTTCGGGAAGCTTTGTGTGCGCTCGGATTGGAAACGCCACATTTTCATAAACGGACATATCCGTAAATAGAGCTCCACTCTGAAATAACATTCCCATACGTGCACGAGCGGAAAAAATTTCCTGACGAGACATTTTGGCAATATCTTTAGCGTCGAGTAAAACTTCCCCCCGATCTGGAACTAACTGTCCACCAATCAGACGTAATAAAGTTGTTTTACCTGTACCAGAAGGTCCCATAATGGCCGTAATCTGGCCTCGACGTATATTTAAACTAATATTGTCATAAATGACGCGTTCCCCTCGATTAAAACTCAAGTTCTTCACTTCAATGAGCGGCTGAGTCGAGAGAGGAGTTTTATTATTCATAATGGCAATCGTTCCTGCACTTTTATGCACGCATACTATAACACTGAAAATTAGCAAACTTGTTGTAATTTTGACAAAAGCAAAGCTAACTTACTTGAGAGAAGTCGAAGTAGTATGTTCGTAAAAAGAGGTCAATTCAGAAGCTTGGAATTGCTCAACAGAACTTCCATTTATAAAAGCATAGGCGAAGTAAACCCCATTACACAAAACGAGTGCAATAAAAAGATAAGGCAACCCATGCTTAGCCAGAAGGCTCTTCAACTGTGCCATTATTGTCTCTTTTCGCTTACTTTTACGCATTATTTAATAAAAAATTGAACCAATTCACATTTTGTTAGTTTATAACAAAACTGAAAAATAAAAAAGGCCAGTATTTTTACTGGCCTTTTTTTCAAACTAAATATTGATTAGCGGTCGAATTTACGACGCGGTGGTTTATCATCAAAACTACGACGCGGACGATCTTCACCACCAAAGCTACGTTTTGGGCGATCTTCACCGCCAAACGCTGGACGCTCACCACGTGGTTTATCATCGAAGCTACGACGTGGCTTATCATTAAAACCACCTTCACGACGTGGACGATCTGAGTTGAACTCGCGACGTGGACGATCTTCACCGCCGAACGCTGGACGCTCACCACGTGGTTTGTCATCAAAACTACGACGTGGACGATCTTCACCACCAAACGCTGGACGCTCGCCACGTGGTTTGTCATCAAAACTACGACGTGGACGATCTTCGCCACCGAAGCTACGTTTTGGACGGTCACCAAAACCACTTTCGCGGCGTGGTTTATAATCTACGCGATTACCACGGTTGTCATCATTCGAGTCAAAACGCGGTTTATCATTGAAACCACCTTCGCGACGCGGACGATCTGAACCAAACTCACGACGTGGACGATCTTCGAAACCACCTTCACGACGTGGACGGTCTGAATTGAACTCGCGACGCGGACGATCTTCACCACCAAATGCTGGACGCTCACCACGTGGTTTATCATCGAAGCTACGACGTGGACGGTCATCACGACCACCTTCACGGCGTTTGAAGTTGCTTTCGCCTTCAAAACGACGACCGCCACCGAAACCGCCGCCACCACGACGACCATCACGGCTACCGCCATTACCGCCACGACCACGACCACCGCCATCACGACCTGAACGAGCAGGAGGTGGAGATGGCTCTAAGCCTTCAATTTCAGAAACACTTAAACGCGCTTCTAAATATTCTTCAAGTGCACGAATCTTACCGCGTTCACGATAAGTCGCTAAAGTAATTGCTTGACCAGTACGACCAGCACGACCAGTACGACCAATACGGTGTACATAATCTTCATGCTTCATCGGAAGACCGAAGTTAATTACGTGAGAAATAGTCGGAACGTCAAGACCACGAGCAGCAACGTCAGTTGCAACTAAGATTTTTGCACGACCTTCACGAATACTACGTAAACGACGGTTACGAACTGTTTGTGGCATCGCACCATGAAGTGCAACTACAGAATGACCTGCTTCAGCAAGTTCTTCTGCCAACATATCTGTATCTTCTTGCGTACTAGCAAAAACAACAGCTTGATCTAAGTTTTCATCACTTAACCAATGTGTAAGTAATTTTTTCTTATGTTCAAAGCCATCAGTCCAATGCAATGTTTGCGTAATATCTGTATTGGTTGAATGACCTGTTTCAATTGCGATACGCATAGGATCTTTCATCATGCATGATGCAAGACGAATAATACGGTCAGCAAATGTTGCAGAGAACATTAATGTTTGTTTACGGTTAGCCGCTAATTCGCTAATTGCTTCTAAGTCTTCAGAGAAACCTAGGTCAAGCATACGGTCCGCTTCATCAACGATTAAAGCATCTACTTGATCTAATTTAATTTGACGACGATTTACCAAGTCAAGTAAACGACCAGGTGTTGCAACAACAACTTGCGCGCCTTTTAATTGTTGAATTTGTTTTGCAAATGGCATACCACCCATAATGGCAGCAATACGAACACCTTTCATGTGACGTACAAATGCAATTGCATCTTGACTTACTTGCTGAGCCAATTCACGAGTTGGTGAAATTACCAAGATATTCGGTTGAGTTACTGCTTTCATACGGTCTTTAAACGGTACAACAGTCTCTTGACCAGCTAAAGCATTTAATGTTGGGAGTAAGAATGCAGCAGTTTTACCAGAGCCAGTTTGGCTTGATACGAGAAGGTCTTTACCTTCTAAAGCAGCAGGAATTGCTTGTTCTTGCACAGGAGTCGGGGCAGTAAAACCTAAACCTTCAAGCGCTTGTTGTAAGGTTTCATGCAAAGAAAATTCGGCAAAAGTTTTGCTCATAGAGAGTTTCACCCTTGTGGGTGCTCCATTTTTAATAAATACAAAAAAATAGACATCGGCAAAAAGCGGCAAAGCAAAATTAGCTGAAACGTTTTTTCAGCAGCAATCCGAGTAACGACGATGTGGACTAAACGCACGCTTGATTACGGCCGAACCTGAAGAATCGCTGAGCGATTGGGGCGCAAGTAATGGTCCTCTCTATGGACAGCGTGCGCTTACAATGAATAGAACAGAATGTTCAGGTAATGAACGGAAATTTAAGTGCGTTGGCGGATTATAGCAGAAATAATTTAAAAGTCACCTGTTTTAATCAACTTTATGCATATTTCTTGAATTAACTCAATTTCACTCTTTATTTAAAACATAAAACCCTCTGATTACAGAGGGTTTTATTAATAATCAACCAAATTATTTTGCAGCTTTATCCCAAGCTGGAACAACTGTTTGCATTAAAGGTTTTAGCAATTTAAGCGAACATGCAAGTACTTGACCATTTTCAAGTGAATTATTACCACCACGTGCGTCAACAACTACACCGCCCGCTTCTTTAAGAATAAGTTCACCAGCAGCAATATCCCATGGCTTTAAGCCAAGCTCAAAGAAGCCATCGAAACGACCTGCAGCAACATACGCTAAATCTAGAGCAGCTGAACCACCACGACGAATTTGTGCACCTGCTTCAGTAACAGCTAATAATGATGCGAAATGCTGCTCTGCATAAGATACGATTTCGCCAGCACGTTTAGCACGGTAAGGATGGCCTACTGCTAAGAATGTATTTTCTAAACTATCTTTTACATTTACACGAATACGGCGTTGATTCATAACTGCACCGCGACCACGGCTAGCAGAGAATAACTCATCACGCACTGGATCGTAGATTACGCCGTGTTGAGTAACACCTTTATGCTGAACTGCAATAGAAATACAGAAATGAGGGAAACCATTAATAAAGTTTTGTGTGCCATCAAGCGGGTCAATTACCCAGCACCACTCTGCATCATGGCCTTTGCCTTCTTGTAAACCAAACTCTTCACCTAAGAAGCTATGATTTTTATAACTTTTACGTAACGTATCAATCGCTAACTGTTCTAAATAACGATCTACACGTGTTACTGGGCCATCAATGCCTTTCTCTTCAACTTGCAAATCGAGTTTATGACGATTTTGATGCGCTTTTAAAAGCTCTTGACCAACTGTTTGAGCCGCACGCGCAGCCATAACCACCATAGGTTCCATTGAACACCCACTAGACAAATTTGAAGATTTTGACAAAGAATAATGCATAAAAGCGCAAATATTTTAGCAAATATATGCGCTTTTAGGGGGAAAATGTTTCAAAAATTTTATTGCGGGTTAAACGACCTGGTTTAACTTGAGCCAAACTTTCTCAATTGAGCTCAAAATACCCTTAGCATCTAGACCACAGTCTTGCAACATTTGCCCGTGCGAAGCCTGTTGCAAGAACAAATCTGGTAAGCCTAAATTAATGATAGGTTTCACAATTTGTTCTTGAGCCATGAACTCATTTACCGCACTTCCAGCACCGCCCATAACGGCATGCTCTTCAACAGTGACAAATAAATGTGTGTGCTCAGCCAAATCACGAATAATTTTTTCATCAAGTGGTTTCACAAAACGCATATTTACAACACGCACCCCCACATCATGTTTTTGTGCGAATTGTTCAGCAGCTTCTATGGCAACCATAACGCGACTACCAAATGCTAAAATTGTAATCTGTTCATCACAAGCAGATTTAATTTCAGCAACGATTTCAGCTTTTCCTAACTCAATAGCAGTCAACTCTTGCTGAATTTCAACACCTACACCTGCACCACGTGGGTAACGTACTGCCGCTGGTCCATTATAGACATAGGCTGTATGAAGCATCTGACGGCATTCATTTTCATCTTTTGGTGCCATGATGACCATATTTGGCACTGTACGCATGTATGCATAATCATATGCACCTGCGTGTGTTGGGCCATCTTCACCTACTAAACCAGCACGGTCGATCCCGAAAGTTACATCAAGGTTCTGTAATGCAACATCGTGAATAAGCTGATCGTAACCACGCTGTAAAAACGTTGAATAGATTGCAACAACAGGTTTTAAGCCTTCACAAGCCATTCCTGCTGCAAGTGTTATTGCATGCTGTTCAGCAATCGCAACATCAAAAAATCTCTGCGGAAATTCCTTAGCAAACTGAACCATCCCTGAGCCTTCACACATGGCTGGTGTAATCGCAAGTAGACGCTCATCTTGTGCAGCTTCATCACATAACCACTGCCCAAATACATCAGAATATTTAGGTGGTGTTTTGCCTGCTGAGGTTGCATTAATTTTGCTAATTGCATGATAGGTAATCGGATCTGCTTCTGCTGGAGTAAAGCCTTTACCTTTTTTAGTGTAGACGTGTACTAAACGTGGCCCTTTACGCTTCTTGAGAGCATTAAATACTTGGGCCAGTTGATTTACGTCATGGCCATCGAATGGGCCAAAATAATCAAAACCAATTGCTTTAAATAAATTATCTGCCGCATCTGTTGCCGATTGATGCAAACGAGAGTTATAGGTCCATTTTGGATGTGGCTGAATGTAAGCCTCACCATGTTCATCTACATTTACTAAATGGCCTTTTTCCCAAATTGCAGCTAAATGTTTAGCAAAACCGCCTGTGCTACAAGAAATTGACATGTCATTGTCATTCAGCACAACAATTAAATCAGCATTATGTGCAACAGCGTCGTTCATGGCTTCAAATGCCATACCTGCTGTCATTGCACCATCACCGACAATACAAACCACTTCACATGGATCATTTTGATAACGACGTGCTAACGACATTCCTAAGCCAGCTGAAATTGCTGTTGATGAATGCCCGACGCCGAATGTATCAAAAACTGATTCTTCTCTGGCTGGAAATGCTGCTAAACCATTTTTAGAACGAATCGTGGTCATTTGCTCACGACGACCTGTCAGGACTTTATGCGGATACGCCTGATGTCCCACATCCCAAACTAATCGGTCATTTGGTGTATTAAAGCAATAATGCAGCGCAACCGTCAGCTCAACCACGCCGAGATTAGCACCGAAATGGCCACCACTCTGGCCTGCTGCATATAAAATATATTGACGCAACTCATCAGCCACTTGAACCAATTGGCTATGCTCGAGCTGACGTAATTGTTGAGGATGATCAATTGCATCTAACAATGGCGTAACAGGGCGTTGAGTTGGAATTTCGGTATACAACATATGTGGCAAAGCCTTTATAAGCCTGGCAAATCCTAAGCTGGGTCAAAATGGGTCGATCATACAATCGAATGAAGTCACCTTCAATCAGCCACATTTGCGAACGAGGTCATGCAAAGCAGTCTCTCATACATCATGGGTATGGTTGGCAGATTATCCTGAATAATCTGACTATTTATCAACTATTATCGTCATCTTTATACAAAAAAGAAAACCTTAGTGTGCAAAATGATTATGACAATTCGACCAATCTCCCAGCATTACGCTATACTTTAAACCGTTTTCGGTTAAAAGATGAGTTAATCTGTGCCTATAGAGTTCATTGCAACATCAAAACTCCCGACCGCTTTTGGTGAATTCAATATTTCTGTGTTTCAAGATCCAGTATCAGGTGAAGAACATGTGGCACTTTCTAAAGGGTTAGAAAATCCCCCTACAGGCCCTGTTTTGGTCCGCGTACATTCAGAATGTTTAACAGGTGATGCCTTTGCGTCATTGAAATGCGACTGTGGTCCTCAATTGCAGGCAACTCAAAAGCTCATCAACGAGGCAGGCCAAGGCGTTATTTTATATTTACGTCAAGAAGGTCGTGGTATTGGGCTTACAAATAAAATTCGCGCCTATGCTTTACAAGATCAAGGTCATGACACCGTAGATGCTAATTTACTTTTAAATTTACCTGCCGATGCACGTCGTTACGACATGTGTAGCATCATGCTCGATCATTTAGAAGTAAAAGAAGTTAAATTAATTACCAATAATCCTTTGAAAATTCAGGCACTCAAAGATCAAGGAATTAATGTTGTTGACCGTGTTCCATTAACAGTTGGACGTAACCCTTTTAATGAACAATATTTAAAAACTAAACGTGAACGTATGGATCACCTTTACCAAAAAGATGATTTTTTAAAAAAATAAATATTAAAAAAGCAATCACAAGGGATTTTTGAGACATTTCTTAAAAATCCCTTACTTTTTTTATGGTTTTGTGTTTTGATGTATCTATCTCCTATCTCAATCATCTTTGAGGGTCATTATGCAACATCCGACTTCCACAGATATTCAACGTGTCCGCGAATTTCTCCTCGATTTACAAGCCCGTATATGTGCTGGTTTAGAACAACAAGAAAAAGCTGGTGGCGGTACGAGTGAATTTATTATTGATGATTGGGAACGTCCTGAAGGTGGCGGTGGACGTTCACGCGTACTGCAAAATGGTACAGTGATTGAAAAAGGTGGTGTGATGTTCTCTCACATCAACATTAGTAAACTGCCCGCTTCCGCTACAGAAAGACACCCTCAAATTGCTGGTGCTAAAGCACAAGCACTGGGTGTGTCATTGGTGATTCACCCTAAAAATCCGAATATTCCGACTTCTCACGCCAATGTACGTTTATTCGTTGCAGAACCTGAAGGACAAGATCCGATTTGGTGGTTTGGCGGTGGTTTTGACTTAACTCCTTTTTATCCAGATGAGCAAGATGTTATCGATTGGCATCAAGCCGCACATGACCTATGTCAGCCTTTTGGTGACCATGTCTATGCTGAACATAAAAAATGGTGTGATGATTATTTCTATTTAAAACATCGTGATGAGCAACGTGGCGTCGGTGGTTTATTTTTCGATGATCTCAATGGCTGGGATTTCGAAACTTGCTTTAAATATATTCAAGCTGTGGGTAATGGCTATTTAAATGCCATTTTGCCAATTTTTGAAAAACATCGTGAACAGCCGTATACAGAAGCTCAACGTGAGTTCCAAATTTACCGTCGCGGTAGATATGTCGAATACAACTTAGTGTACGACCGCGGAACATTGTTTGGCTTACAAACAGGTGGACGTATCGAATCTATTTTAGTCAGCCTCCCTAACCTTGCAGGTTGGTCGTATCGCCCAGAATGGGATCAAGATTCGCCAGAGAAACGTTTAACTGACTATTACCTAAAACCACGTGACTGGTTAAATCTAAAAGAAAAAGTCGCTTAATTTTTTGCTTTTGGAGATTCTTTGGCTTCCACCCTAGAGAGTCTCCTTTTTTATTTTCACTTTTCTGAACCTCATTCAAATATTTTTTCTTATTCCAATTTGGCTTATAGTGAGGCCTGCTGAATATTCAGCACACGTTTTTAACTGCTTCATGCCATTTTAAAATTTTGGATATAAGAATGACCAAACAGTTTGCAGTAATTGGCAACCCAATCGAACAATCACGCTCTCCTGAATTGCATCATGCTTTCGCTCAAAAAACAGGTGTTGATCTCGACTATCAAAAACGTCTTGCCCCTCTTGATGGTTTTGAACCGAGTATGCGTAGTTTCTTTGCAAATGGTGGAAGTGGTATGAACGTTACCGTACCATTTAAAGAACAAGCTTTTGCCTTGTGTGACGTGTTAACCGAACGCGCTCAAATTGCGAAAGCGGTGAATACGTTATGGATGCAGAATGGCAAATTGCACGGCGATAATACTGATGGCCAAGGCTTAGTGGCCGCAATTCAAACCTTAGACTGGAACCTAGAAAATACAAATATTTTAATTTTAGGGGCTGGTGGTGCGACTCGTGGTGTTATTTACCCACTGGTACAGGCTGGTGCTAAAAAGATTGTGATTGCAAACCGTACTCTCGCTCGTGCAGAGCAACTTGTAGATGACTTAAAAGCAGCAGTTCCTCAAGCTCAATTACAAGCAATTTCTCTAAGTGAGTTAGAAGGGAATTTTGACATTGTAATTAATGCAACATCTGCAAGCCTTTCAGGTGATGCACTACAACTACCTGAAAATTTAGAGTTCAAATATGCCTATGAAATGGCTTATGGCAAGCCATCTAGCTTCCTTGAGCAAGCTAAACAACGCAATGTGCCTTATGCGGAAGGTTTTGGGATGTTAGTGGGTCAGGCTATTGAAGCCTTCTATATATGGAATGGTGTGAGACCTGAATTAAAAGATTTTCTATAAAACAAAAAAGAACCTACTTTAAGTAGGTTCTTTTTTTATCTCATCTATTATTTTTTAGCTGTAACCATCTGCTTATAAACATCTCGGAAAATCTCATAATCAATAAATTCATTATGTTCAGGTTTTAAATTCTGAATTGTTTTTTCCGTAAGTTGCTGTTTACGCGCAGCAGCATAAGCCTTACCTAAAATATCAGCTGTTTGTGACAACAATGGTTTTTCTTCAACAGAAGCACCATTTTGTTGTTCAAATTTTAATTGATATTGTTTCGAGAAAAGCTGCTCAGGCTGCTTATATTGTTTTTGTAATTTTTGCCATGCTTCACGCCCTGCTTCACCTTGTATTGTCGTAATCACAATATGGTCCACAGCACGACCTAAATCATTATCAAATTGCTCTTCTTGCTCAAGATGATGCTTTTTCTGCAATGCTTCTATACGCTCTAAAGCCTTACCTTGAGGATTATAAGTTTCTTCTTCAGAGAACCAGTAAGCATAAACTTCAGCAATTTCTTGCAACTGTTGAACTGAATAATAATGAATATATGACGGTTTTTCGGCAGTCAATTTTGCAATAAACACAGCCTTATATGTTTTGTCATAGGCACGTGTTGCATCATAAGTTTGGTTAGCCAACAACGCTAGACTAGAATCTAAATCTTGTACATCGCTATGTAAGCCAACTGGATGTTCAGAAACATCACTCTGCCCAAGTTTTTCACTAAAGCCTTTTACAAAGTTTTCAAATAGCGAACCTTTGCTTGCTTCAGCAACTGATTTAGCTTGTTTAAGCTGCTGCTGGTCAATTGAAGTGGCTTTACCATAATTTAAAATTTGCATGTCCATTTTAATATTAAAGCGATGATTAAACTCAGCTGGTGTATAGGCAACATCATAATCTGCGTTGACTAAACGGCCTTTTTCATCAAGTCCAACATCAATCGTAATTGGATTTCTTTGTTTTGGTAAAGCTTGCTCAATCTCTGCTTTATGTTTTAACCACAAAGCTTTAAATGCATCATCATTCACAAACTGGTTCTGATCATAAGCAGCAAAAGTTTGTTTTAGGGCAGCTTGACGAGCTTTCATCTGAGTTTTTTCAGTATTTACAGCGCTCTGATCAAGCACATTAATACCGTAAATTTGACAGTAATTAATATCACCTAAGGCAACTGGTTTCTTAAGAGACTGTAATTCAACACACTGCTCTTCTGTAAGTGTAGCCACTTCTTCATCTTGTGCAGTTGGTTCAGCATCTGCTACAGCAACGTCTTCGGCTTGAGCTGAATCAGAGGCTGCTTCTGCTGCTGCCACATCTTGAGCTGCACTTGCTTGGTCTTCATCACCTTCCTCAGAAGCCAATGTATTGCCAAAATGAGCATTAATAAGCGAATAAAGTTGCTGACTGACAGCCGCTGCATCTTCAGAAGAAACCTTCTGCCCCTTTGCACCAGTCGCCTTTTTCTTAGCTTCAGAAGCAGCAAGATCCGTTGCTATAGATTCAGCAATCTTTTGATCATCAAAACCTAAAACATTTTTTTGCAAATATTTTTCATTGACTTGACCATAGAGTTCCGATTGCAGCAATAACTCTTCGACCGTATCTTTTAAACGAATTTTTTCTACAACTCCGGCTTTACGGTCAGCATCGGTAATGGGTAAACGCTGTAAATTTTGAGGTTCAGCCAAACGATAAGATACCGCGCTAGAAGCTTTTGCATATTCAACAAACTTCTTCATGTCGACGTTTGTAAACAGATTTTTATACTTTGAAAAATCGACATATGCCAAGTTATTTTGATTTTCTTTATTTACGAGATAAGGCATTAATCCGAAATAATTAACGTAAAATTTGTAGTCTTTCAGATCAAGTACCATTGGCAATTTTGCCTGTACCAGTAAGGTCGGTTTCTCATATCTTGCAGTGAGATTTAACGACCCCATTTTTTGGCGGTAATGAACTGAACCATCGTAACTAAATTGGAGATCATTTAATAAATTAATTAATACGGCATTTACTTTTTCTGAACGTGATTCGTCAGAGACACCCGAAACAGATTGCTCATTTGCAATTGCAGCATAAAGCGCCTGCTTCTGTTTTTTATTCAAATTAGTTTTTTGTTCACGTAAATATTGATCTACTTTTTTTTGCACTTCAGCATCAAGCTGAGCCGTTTTCTCTACAGTACTGATTTTCTTAGGCTGATTTGAATCAACATTAACTTTAAAATGCCCGCGGTAGTCATAGCTTGGGTATTCATACATTGCATTCATACCCTGAATGACTTTTTGATCTAAGTTTGCAGATGCCACTGATGGACGTAGGTTATGCTGCGCACATGCGGTCAAACCCAAACTAAATAAACATAAACTGAGATATTTTAAATGCATAACCTTTTTTAAAACCTTATAGCTTTATCTTTTTAGCAAAACTTGCTAAAAATAAAAAATAGTTGTTTTTTCACATAAAAGTATAAGTCCTGAATGTAGCAGAAAATGTATTTTCGGGTGTATTTATTTTCGACAAAATTCGCTTTTCTGACATTTCTTTCGGATGTGATTATCATTGTATTTTTATCAGGTGAGTGAATAATCAAATCATCGATTCAGATAATCCCACAATGATTCAAAATTAGGATTAAAGCCATGCCAGCATATAAAGCCCCGCTACATGATATTCGTTTCTTAATGAATGAAGTATTAGATTACCCTGCTCACTATAAAACTTTATCAAATGGTGAAAATGCAGATCCAGATACAGTTGATATGATTCTTGAAGGTGCGGCAGATTATTGTGAAAACGTATTGTCGCCACTTAACCAACCTGGTGATGAAGAAGGTTGCCATTTTGACAATGGTGAAGTGAGAACACCTAAAGGCTTTAAAGAAGCTTATGACCAATTCGTAATGGGCGGTTGGCAAGGTCTTTCTTATCCTGAAGAATTTGGTGGTCAAGGCCTACCAATGTCATTAAATCTGATTAAATCAGAAATGATGGGTACTGCAAACTGGTCATTTACGATGTACCCTGGCTTAAGTTCGGGTTGTATGAATACTATCTTGCAATTCGGTACTGATGAGCAAAAACAAACCTATATGCCTAAACTTGTTGAAGGAACTTGGAGCGGCACAATGTGCTTAACCGAACCTCAATGTGGTACGGACTTAGGTCAAGTTAAAACTAAAGCTGAACCTCAAGCAGATGGTACTTATAAAATCTCTGGTACAAAAATCTTCATTTCTGCCGGTGAACATGACTTAACTGAAAATATTATTCACATCGTACTTGCACGTCTTCCAGATGCTCCTGCTGGTACTCGTGGTATTTCATTATTTATCGTACCTAAATTCATCCCTACTGCTGATGGCGGTGTTGGTGAGCGTAATACAGTCGCTTGTGGTTCAATCGAACACAAAATGGGGATCCGAGCTTCTGCTACTGCCGTACTGAACTTTGATAATGCAACTGGTTATTTAATCGGTGAAGTGAACAAAGGCCTACATGCAATGTTTACCTTCATGAACACAGCACGTATTGGTACTGCTGTTCAAGGTATTGCACATGCTGAGTTATCTTATCAAGGTGCGTTACCTTATGCGAAAGACCGTATGTCTATGCGTGCGCTTTCTGGTAAGAAAGATCCAGATAAAGTTGCTGACGCAATCATTCATCATGCTGACGTACGTCGCCTATTGTTGACTCAAAAAGCAATTGCTGAAGGTGGTCGTTCAATGATCTACCATGCTGCAAAACTTGCAGACAAAATGACAGATGCATTAACACGTGGCGACCAAGCTGCTTATGAAGACTATGATGACAAGCTTGGTTTCTATACCCCGATTTTAAAAGGTTTCTTGACTGAACTTGGTTTAGAAGCTGCAAATAACGGTATGCAAGTTTACGGCGGCCACGGCTACATCAAAGAATGGGGCATGGAACAAATCGCTCGTGATGCTCGTATTTCAACGCTATACGAAGGTACAACAGGCATTCAAGCACTTGACTTGATTGGTCGTAAAGTATTGCTTAGCTCAAAAGGTAAAGTGGTTCGTGACTACACTGCTGAAATCTTAAAATTCTGTGCTGCGCACGCACGTAATAAATACTTACGTCGTTTTGCTTGGGACTTAACTAAGCTTTGTGCTCAATGGAATACTTTAACTGTTCGTATCATGCTTGCTGCACGTAAAGACCGTGACATCGTATCTTCTGCTTCTGTAGACTTTTTAATGTTCTCAGGTTACGTGATGATGGCTTACTTCTGGGCGCAACAAGCAGTCATTGCTTCTGAAAAACTTGAAGCAGGTGATGGTGCAGAAACGCCTGAATTCTATAAAGCTAAAATCAAAGTTGCAGACTTCTACTTTGACCGTATGTTGCCTCGTACTCAAGGCCATGCAGAGTCGATGGTAACAAGCTCTCGCACATTAACATCATTACCAGTTGAACACTTTAGCTTCGACTACTAATGATTTTTAAATAGAGAAACGAAAAGAGCGCAATTCATATTGCGCTCTTTTTTACTCAAGTAATATTTATTCTTTAGTTAATACATAAGCCTGATTTGGAACAAAATAGTTTTGCTCTAAAAATTCACGATTTTTACCATAATCGCTATAAAACAGCTTTTCTAGATTCATGACCAGTCTTTTGTTTGAATCAAAATTAAAATAAAAATTAACTTTAGATAAAGGACATTGAATGGTTAACTCATGCTCTTTTTCGTCCACCTTCCAATTTAAAGAAGGACATAATTCATTTACAGCGGCACTTTTAGCCCCATCTTTACTTCCCACGCGGCCAAAATGAATAACATTCCAATAAGCTGATCCATTGGGCAATAAATTTAAAATGTACTCTGCTTCACCTGACTCACAATCAGCAAAAGCATCCTCACATGAAATTCGGGTGTGATATCGCCCTACATATTGCAATAAGGTTCCGCTTAATTTTTTAGCTTGATCTAAGTTTTCTTCGGGTAAAAAAGTACGGCCTGCCACATAATCTAATGTTTTTGTAGATGTACTATTTTTTATTAGATTTTCTTCATGCGTAGAATTAGAGCTGGCACTAGAGTGATCTTTTGAGTTGGCATGGTTTATATCGCAAGCACTCAGTGTCAGGCACATCATTGCCCCTACAACCAAATACTTAACTAAAAAACTAGACCGCTTCAAAGACATATACATTATTCACAGATAACAGCAACCGCCATGTTTATATTCATTTCAGGCATTAACCAATTGCTGTAATAAACCCTTAAGCCCTGAAAAGGTGCATTTTAGTTGATGTTGGTTTCCTTCATCCCAATCCTTTACATATTTTAACCAATTTACTTTTGAGAGGACTTTAAACCCGTTATTTCGCCTCCATATTTTTATTAAGCAAGAGCACAATAGCTTCTTGTAATTATTTATCTTTAAGGAGAATTAGATGGCCAGTTCTGGTTTATATCGCTCGAACCGACACAGCATGATCGCCGGTGTAATGGGTGGTATTGCTGAACGTTTTGGTTGGAACGTAACTTTACTACGTGTCATTTTTGTTTTGATCTCAGTTATGAGTGCAGCCTTTCCAGGAATTTTAGTTTATCTGGTTTTATGGTTAGTCATTCCGAAAAAACAGCCAGAGCATATTGAAGGCTATCGACAATCCGTTCGAACAGTAAATGAAGAACAAGTACGTTAATTAATAATTTTGGTCGCTACGGTTGCATCCCCTAATCAACCGTAGCTTTTTTTTATTCTAAAAATTATAGCTTTCGATTTAACTGTTGCTGTAAAGCCGCAATCATATCTGCACGGCTAATCATTCCTATAAGCTTGCGATCTTCAACTACAGGAATGTAGTTAAACGACTTTTCAACAAAGTACGGCACCAAATCTTGAATCGGTTGAGTTGGCAGTACCGTGACCACTCGACGACTCATAATTTGTTTTACATAATGCTGCCAAGAGTTTCTTGGATCTGCAGCCCCCTTAAACCACTCTACAACTTCATATAACGCTAAAGTTCCTACCAAATGGTTTTCTGCATTTACTACAGGTAGGCTCATCAAGTTCACTTGTTTAAATTTATCGAGTGCCTGATGAATGTCGTCATCTTCATGTAGTTTGATGACATCACGGCTCATAATATCCTGACAGATATATTGATTTACCATGCGCTCATTGGCATGTTCCTGAGCTTCTAAAATAATTTTTTCTAAGTCGTATTGGCTAATATCTAAAAGTTCAGTGTGATGCCCTAATGCATACTCAATATCTTTCGGCTGAATAGATACTTTTTGAGTCGGTGTAGGGTCTTTACTACGCTCATTAAGATGAGCAGTAACCGGATAATGCCGCCCAATTAATCGATTAAAGAAAACAGCAAACCCAAGTAAAAGTAATGAGTTGAGTAAAACCGGATAAAAGATGAAATAAAAGCCTAATTTATGAATTGCCGCCCCACCTAATACAGCCGTAATTGCGACTGCGCCACTCGGTGGGTGCAAAGAGTCGGTGGTCATCATTAAAAATATGGCAAAACCTACTGCAACACTAAAAGCCGTTGTTAAATCAGGAATCCACTGCGCACAGGCAACACCAATAATCCCAGCTAAGGTATTACCAACAATCACATTCCATGGTTGAGCTAAGGGACTGGTCGGTACAGCAAACAATAGAACAGATGAGGCGCCCATTGGTGCAATGTACCAAGCATTAATTCCGCCCAGAACATACCAACTAATTAAGGAAGAAATTGCTAAACCACACAACGCTCCAATACCGCAAAGTAATCGTTCCTTTAAAGGTAAAACCTTAAAATTTGGCTTTAAAGTCTGTAACCATTCTCGCTGTATAACACTCACAGTACACCTTTGGGGATATGCCGTTATTTATAACGGGCAAAAGTATACGCCCAAAGCGACATAAAGTGCATTTAAATTATATCTTTCAAGAATAAGAAAACTTGCTGAACTATTCTTTTTGATTTTAAAACTTTAATATTCCATCAATTTTTCATTTAAATAACGCCAATAGCGCTTCGGCAAATATTGCACATGAAGTTTTATATTTTGGCGTTCAGTAATATTAACGCTATTAAAATAATCTTTCCAAAGCTGATCATATAAAACTTCCTGCTCATCTAACTCAAGCTGAAAGCTTTGACTCATGCCATTTTTTAAATTACGGTCGACTTTTGAGGCTTCGAGTGAAACTTCATGTATTTCACGTAAATCATAATAAATTCCAAATTTACGTTTTTCGTCATAAATAAGCCAACGCTGATCTTGGTAACGCCGTTTAAAATGCGGCTGAATAAGCGGTAAAACATTAAAATCGGGACGAACTAAACTTAAAAAAAGCTCATCTTTGGTTTTCTTAAAACGAATAAAAGCTTCCATTCGATGCTTCTCTCGCCCGACCTTTTTCGTCCACTGCGCAATCGCCAAAACACTAAGATTTGAATAATCTTTTTCAATGGAAACATGGCTAGTAAACACATAAATACAGTAGTTAAATAAATGCTGATAGGCATCTAAAGATTCAGACAAATAAGCAAAATAAAATTGTTTTAACGAAGAAGATGAAAGTTTTTTTTGTAGTGCGGACCAAACACGCTCGGCATGTTGCTCATTATTTGAAACCTCAATTTTATCGGCAAATAAGCCATGCTGAGCCGCATCATTTAAACAGAGTTTGACCTGTAATTCTTTAAATTGAAATGCACGAAAAACACAGCTCAGTAGTCCAACCATTGAACCATCAAAATAGTAAGCCACTTCATCATTAAACATGACTAAAACCCAAGGCTTAATTGTGGCGAGAGTTGCTGCACATATTTCGAAGATCCCTGCGTTAAAATCTGCTGCCGAATAAAACTTGAAGAAAGTTCTTTTTGGAATTTTGGGCTGTCTTCACAGCGAATAAAGTATTTAGCACGCTGATAAGCTACACCGAGTTTTTTAAGTAAATCGATATGGATTTTTCCAAAACGGCGAGCCTGCACAATTTTCTTAGCTGATTTCACCCCAATACCCGGCACACGTAAAATCATTTGATAGTCGGCACGATTTAAATCTACTGGAAACTGTTCAGGATGCCTTAAAGCCCAGCTTAATTTCGGGTCTACATCAAGATCTAAGTTTGGGTGTTTTTCATTGACGATTTCATTGACCTGAAAACCATAAAAACGCATCAGCCAATCGCTTTGATAGAGTCGATTTTCACGAAGCAACGGCGGTGCAGAACCCACTGCTGGCAAGTAATTATTTTCGGTATTAATTGGGATATAGCCAGAGAAATAGACACGTTTGAGTTTAAATTCTTTGTAGTGTTTGTCTGCCATAAACAAGACATCTTGATCTGACTCTTGATGAGCACCCACTACCATTTGGGTGGTCTGCCCTGCTGGCACATATTTCGGCACATGCTTAATGATTTGGCCTTCATCTTTAAGCTGAATGAGCCTATCACGGACCAAACCTAGATCTTTTTGCACTTCCTGATGTGATTTTTCTGGTGCAAAAGTTTTTAGGCCAACCTCGGTCGGCATCTCTAAATTAATACTCATACGGTCAGCATACAAACCTGCTTCATGAATCAGTTCAGGCGATGCCCCCGGAATAGTTTTTAGATGAATATAGCCATTAAAATTTTCTTCAAGACGCAATTTCTTTACGACTTGAAGCATACGCTCCATCGTGTGATCTGCCGATTTAAAAATGCCTGAGCTTAAAAATAAGCCTTCAATATAATTACGGCGGTAAAAATTAATGGTTAAATCTACAACCTCTTGCACCGTAAATGCTGCACGCTGGACATCATTAGAACGACGTGAAACGCAATAGGCGCAGTCAAAAATACACACATTACTAAATAGAATTTTTAAGAGAGATACACAGCGGCCATCTTCAGTATAGCTATGGCAAATTCCTGAATGGCTGGCATCTCCCAAACCTTTATTTTTATTTTTACGGTCACTGCCACTTGATGAACAAGACACATCATATTTAGCAGCATCGGCAAGAATCTGTAGTTTTTCTCGAATGCGATCAGACATATCAAACGACTCATTTATGGCATCGTTTAAAAAATATCATTTTGTATTCTTAAATTTAATCCAGTGAAGTACGCTCAGCGTCATGAGGTGACGTTTAAAATAATCCGTCTTAATTAACGTATTCTTCTAGCTGCTTTACACGCGCTGCATACTCTTGCATTGGGCAATACGAATACATCGGTGAGCCAATGTATGAGCCTGCATTACTACATTCCTGATCTACATAAGCTTTCCAAAGTCGCTGAGATTTTAAAATATCCTGGTAACGCTCTGGCTGTTTGTATTCTTCGCTTTGTGTGCGAATTTGATCAATAAGAGCAACTATTTTTTCCTCATAAGTCTTTTTAGCTTGTTCAGAACAACTATGCACGACCATATTATTAATGCTTTCAAGCTTCATTTCTTTAATGGTCTGATCTACACATTGATTATATTCATCTTGCTCGTCAGTTTCGGTTTGCGCGTAAAGCCATGGACTACAAAAAAGGCTGGATAAAACAATGAGTTTGCAGCAAAATTTCAGCATAACTAATTCTCGATTCTATAATTTTTAATATGCTTCAATATAACAAAAAAACGCTTATTCACGCACTTGCGCTTGCACCCATCCCATTGCTGAGTTTATCTGCCTTAGCGGTAATGATATTAAATGCTGAATTTAGCCTTTATTCGATTGGAGTTATTTTACTAGCCCATTTCTTGTTTTATTTACTTTTTTATGGCCTTCTGGTTATTCCTTTCACGTATATCATTTCCTATTTTCTCGCCCGTAAAAATCGTTTAAATCTGATGAGTATTTTCATCAGCGCAACTACGATCTGGATTTTGATTAGCCCGATTGCACGTTTGATTTTTGTCGGATCATTTCCTTCTCCTTGGTGGGATATTTATAAGATCTACAGTTTTTATCTCATGATTTTATTTACCAGCTTTTGCTACTGGTTAAGCTTGAAGTGGCTAAGCCGAAAACAAATAGGCTAATCGCGCATTCCTTTGATTAAGCCTTTGCCACTCCCCCACAAAATCCTTATACTTAGGGGCAATTTTTCTCATAAATTCGTGGATGCTACATGAGTCGCGCCATCTCGCACATTGATACATTTCAGGGCTTAATTCTTGCCCTACAAAACTATTGGGCCGAACAAGGCTGCGTCGTACTACAACCTTACGACATGGAAATGGGCGCTGGAACATTCCACACCGCAACATTCTTACGTGCTTTAGGGCCTGAAACTTGGAATGCTGCATACGTTCAACCTTCACGTCGTCCAAAAGATGGCCGCTATGGTGAAAACCCGAACCGTTTGCAACACTACTACCAGTTCCAAGTGGTACTTAAGCCAAATCCAGATAATATTCAACAGCTCTATCTTGATTCTTTAAAAGCAATCGGGATCGATACGCTTACTCACGATATTCGCTTTGTAGAAGACAACTGGGAATCTCCGACGCTAGGTGCTTGGGGCTTAGGTTGGGAAGTTTGGCTTAACGGTATGGAAGTAACTCAGTTCACTTACTTCCAACAAGTCGGTGGTGTTGAATGTTACCCAGTAACAGGTGAAATCACTTACGGTTTAGAACGTCTTGCAATGTACCTTCAAGGTGTTGACTCAGTTTATGACCTTGTTTGGACGAAAGGCCAATTCGGTACTGTAACTTACGGCGACGTATTCCATCAAAATGAAGTTGAGCAATCGACTTATAACTTTGAATACGCTCCAGTTGAAAAACTATTTGAACTGTTTGATTTTTACGAATCAGAAGCAAACCGTTTAATTGAAGCAAAACTTTCTCTTCCTGCTTATGAGCAAGTGGTTAAAGCGTCTCATACCTTTAACTTGCTTGATGCACGTGGCGCAATTTCTGTAACTGAGCGTCAACGTTACATTTTACGTGTACGTACTTTAGCGCGTGCTATTGCACAAAGTTATGTACAAGCACGTGCAGAGCTTGGCTTCCCAATGGCAGAACCACACTTGCGTGATGAAGTATTGGCACAGCTAAAAGCACAAGCTGAAAGTGAAGCAGCAAAGGCGGAGAAAAACTAATGAGCAAACATACTGTTTTATTCGAACTTGGCTGTGAAGAGCTTCCACCAAAAAGCTTAAAAACTTTACGTGATGCATTACAGGCAGAAACTATAAAAGGCTTAAAAGATGCGGGCTTAAACTTCGCATCAATTGAAGCTTATGCAGCTCCACGTCGTTTAGCGCTTAAAATTATTGATATCGATGCTGCTCAAGCTGATACACAAAAACGTTTTGACGGCCCTGCTGTTCAAGCAGCTTACGATGCAGAAGGCAAACCGACTAAAGCACTTGAAGGCTTTATGCGTGGTCAAGGCATTACTGTTGATCAGCTTTCTACTTTCCAAGCAGGTAAAGTTGAAAAAGTTTGCTATTTAAAAGATGTGAAAGGTCAAAGCCTTGATGCTTTACTTCCACAGATTTTACAAACTGCGCTAGACAACTTACCAATTGCTAAGCGTATGCGTTCTGCGGCAAGCCGTACCGAATTTGTACGTCCTGTGAAATGGGTTCTTTTACTCAAAGACGATCAAATTATTGACGCAACGATTCAAGATCACAAAGCTGGCAATGTGACTTATGGTCACCGTTTCCATGCACCTGAAGCTGTGACTTTAGCGCATGCAAATGACTATTTAGCTGCTTTAGAAAAAGCTTACGTTGTTGCGAACTTTGAAAAACGTCAAGCAACTATTCAAGAACAAGTTAAAAAGTTAGCTGATGAAGTTAACGCGACTGCGATTGTTCCAGCGGATTTACTTGATGAAGTAACAAGCCTCGTTGAATGGCCAGTTGCTCTTCGTGCAAACTTTGAAGAGCGCTTCCTTGCTGTTCCTCAAGAAGCACTCATTACGACGATGCAAGACAACCAGAAATATTTCTGCTTGATCAATAGCGAAGGTAAATTACAGCCTTACTTCATTACTGTTTCAAATATTGAGTCTAAAGACCCGACTCAAATTATTGAAGGTAATGAAAAAGTTGTTCGCCCTCGTTTGTCTGATGCTGAATTCTTCTTCTTACAAGATCAAAAGCAACCGCTTGCATCTCGTAAAGAAAAACTAGCAAACATGGTATTTCAAGCACAGCTTGGTACGCTTTGGGACAAATCAACACGTATTGCTAAACTTGCTGTTGCATTATCTGCAATCACTGGTGCAAACCCAGCCGATGCTGAAAAAGCTGCATTACTTGCTAAATGCGACTTAACTTCAGAGCTTGTTGGTGAATTCCCAGAACTTCAAGGTATTGCGGGTACTTACTACGCGCATATTGAAGGCGAGAACACTGAAGTTTCAGAAGCTTTAGGTGAGCAATATTTACCAAAATTTGCTGGTGATGTTTTACCAAAAACCAAAACAGGTACAACGATTGCCCTTGCTGACCGTTTAGATACCCTTGTTGGTATTTTCGGTATTGGACAAGCGCCTACAGGTTCTAAAGACCCGTTTGCTCTTCGCCGTTCGGCAATTGGTATCTTACGTTTAATCATTGAAAATGAATTAGATGTAACTATTGAAGAGTTAGTAAATCTTGCACTTCAAGGTTATGGCGACATCGTTAAAGACCACAACAAGACTCTTGCTGATGCGGTTGCATTCTTGGAAGGCCGTTACCGAGCTAAGTACGAAGACCAAGGTGTTGCTGTTGACGTACTTCAAGCCGTTCAAGCTCTTGCACCAAAATCTCCACTTGATTTTGACAAGCGTGTAAATGCTGTTAACTACTTCCGTACACTACCTGAAGCTGCTGCACTTGCTGCTGCAAACAAACGTGTTGCTAATATTCTTGCAAAAGAAGCGACACCAGAAGGTTCTGTAGTTGAGGCAAACTTGGTTGAAGATGCTGAAAAAGCATTATTCGCTGAACTTCAAGCAGTTACCCCTGTGGTTGAGCCATTACTTGCAGCAAAAGACTACACTGCTGCCCTTTCTAAGCTTGCAGCACTTCGCGCGCCGATTGATGCATTCTTTGATGGTGTAATGGTAATGGCAGATGATGCTGACCTGAAGGCAAACCGTTTACGTTTATTGGCTCAGTTGCGTAACTTGTTTACTGCAGTGGCTGATGTGAGTGTGTTGCAAGGCTAAGATTATATAGAAATTAATTTTTGTATAATTAAGCTTTATTACAACCATGTTTTCGATCTAAATCGGAAGCATGGTTTTTTAATACTTTTATTTTCTAATTTTATTCAAAATAATAAATGATTAATTTGTGAACGCTCAATAAATAACAATTATTTACTTTTATTTTAGTTAATCCATAATTCAGCCGGCTTTAACAAATAATTACCTAACTTAATAAAGAATGATTGCAATGAAAAACTTAAATTTATTACTCATATCAACATTACTATTTACTGGATGTGCAACGACTAAATCGATTCAATATCCAGCAGCGGGAAAACAAACCTCTCTTTCTGTTTCTTCAGAACAACTTTCTTCAATGACTGAATCAGGTGCAGGTGATTACTTTGTAAAGGAAAGTCAAATATTAGTTGGTGATGCAAGTAGTGCTTCAGCCAGTCCAGTTTCTGGAATGTTTGGCCTTATCGGAGTAGGAGTCGCAATGGCAATTGATAAAAATGCAAATAGTTCAGCTATTGAAAAAAGCTCTATCAATCAACCTATTAAATTTGACCAATTAACAAATCAAAAAATTAACGATTCTCTCGCTCAAAATAAAGCAGATCCTACACTTAAATTATTAGATTTAAATCAGACATCCGAAATTAAAATTGTGCCTTATTCACGCCTTTCTTTCCGTGAAAAGCCAATTGTAAAAGTAAATTTTGGTCTAAAGACCCAATTTAAAAATGCGGCAGACAATAATGCAGATACAAAACGCTTATATCACTATGTAAGCAAGGAACGTATTTCTTTAGCTGAATGGGAAGCTCAAAATAATTTATTATTTATGAAAAAAGCAGATCAAGCATTTGGCGCTCTTAGCCAAGTATTCACTTTAGATTTACAACACCAATTAAATTTAAAAGCATTTGATGAGAATAAGCAAAAGAACTGTAAAACTAATGCAGATACATCCTTAGTTTCTTTTATACAAACTCCTGACAATTTATGTGTTGGTGTAGTTAAAACAAGTAAAGGAGATGTATTCGAAAATAGTATTTATATTGTTGAACAATAATAAATATTAACCAAAAAGACTAGAGAACTACTTAAATTTAAGTAGTTCTCTAATGTAATCAAACAAATGCTTTAATTTCTTCTAAACTTTTTGAGGGCTCAAACCACATAAAATCATAATCAGCCACGTCATGAATATAAAACGGATCATTTTTCATGATTTCTTCGGCTTCTTGAATGGAAGAACTTAAAACTAAAATCACTCCACCTATTCTATTTTCTCGACGTCCCGACGCCAGAAACTTCTTTTGCTCATAGTAATGATCTAAAAATTCAATATGCTCTTTGAGTACAGCATCAACTTCGGCTAATGGTTTTTTATAGGTCAAAGTAACAACAATCATCTCATTCTCTTAAAGTAAGTAGTGCATGACATAACATCAATCTATAGATAGTTTAATGATTTATAGATTATTCGATAGTACGCCTATTCCCCCAATTCATCCACGCCAAACTCCCCACAATAATTACTCCACCCAGCAGCACCATCATTGATGGTTTTTCATTTAAGAAAAGCACTGCCAAACTCATTGCGACAATCGGCGAGCAATACAAAAAATTCGATGCAATCGTTAATGGCATATTTTTAAGTACATATCCCCAAAGTACATAAGCCATCGCACTGGGGAAAATACCTAGCAAGACAACCGAAATATTAGCTTGCCAAGTAGCATGTAAAATTTCACTAGGTAAATGAGCACTATAAAAAAGTAAAGGAATGGTTCCGAACCAGATGATGTAGCACATCATGCTCAAGGCATCATAATTTAAAGCAAATTTCTTATATAAATTAAAATAAAGTCCCCATGCAATTGCAGCTAAAACAATTAATAAACTATAAGGGCTCGGTACACCAAAACCATGATCTCCACTAACCACCAACACGGCGCCGCAAAGACCGAGCAAAATACATAACCATTGTTTGAAACTAATTTTTTCCTTAAAAAGCAAAGCTGAAATAATAAAAGTAAATAACGGAATAGATTGACTCAAAATGCTGGAGGCGACCGCAGTTACATATTGCTGCCCTGTATTTATAAGCAAATGATGCAGAGTTACAGAAAAAAATCCTAATACAGCAAGTGCAGGGACATCTTTCCACTTTAAAGGTTGAACGCCTTTTTTCATGACCCAAAGCAGTAAAAAAAATGATGCGATCAAAAAGCGGAGCAAGGCAATATGCTGCGGTGTATATGAATGCAAAGCACTATGTACGCCAATAGGTGAATAGCCCCAACAAAAGACGGTCACAGCAATACATAAATAGAGCTTAAATGCGGGAGGCTGGGTTTCGGCAGCAAGAGAAATTGCCATGTTAAATCTGCACTAATGAAATGGAACACTTTCATCATATGCGCATGGATAGTTGAATAAAATTAACTTATATTGAGTCAAATATTCATTAAAAGTGAATGATAAAATATGGATATCGCTCAGTTAAAAATGTTTCAGACCGTGGTGGAATGCGGAACAATGGCTAAGGCATCAATGCAACTACATTGCGTACCATCCAATATCACAACGCGCATTAAACAACTCGAAGAAGAACTAGGCGCACCGCTGTTTTATCGGGAAGGAAAAAGTTTAAAACTCACGCCATCAGGAGAAATCTTCCTTAATTATTGCCATAAAATTTTAGCGCTATGCGATGAAGCGAAACGAAGTATTCACCCTAATGCACCGCCCTCTGGTCCATTAAAAATTGGGGCTATTGAATCTTCTGCTACAACTCGCCTACCCAATTTACTTGCGAAATATCATCAACGTTTTCCAGAGGTTTCCATTCAAATTATTACAGGCACATGGAAACAGCTATTAGTCGATATTTCTCAGCACAAACTTGATGGTGCAATTGTCGCGGGCAATATCGAATTTCCTATGCTGAATAAACTTAGTATTTATCAAGAAGAAATGGTCTTGATTGCATCTCATTCTTTGGGAGAAATCCACAACCAAGAAGACCTAATCGGTAAAGAAATTTTTATGTGGACTGAGGGCTGTCCTTACCGAGCAGCTCTTGAAGAATGGCTTAAGCTCAAAAATATTTCACTTCCAATTACTAGCATTACCAGTTATGCCACCATTATCGGTTGCGTCAGTGCAGGCTCTGGTGTGTCTTTGGTACCGAAGAGTATTTATGAGCAATATAAAAATTTAACCAATATTCGAGGCTATAAATTTGAACACCTTGCCTTTATGCAGAATCAATTTTTCTGGCATAAAAATGTGAGCAACCATAAAGCTCGAGATATGTTTTTAGACTTAATTAAGTCTGAATTTTGTTTATGAGTCATTGGGATAATTACTTTATTGCGAACAAGTGATGATTTATCGTAATCAAATCGTATGGGTTTTATCTCATTGCAGTACAAGCTTTATTTTTAACAGTAAGATCACCACTTCATCTTTTGATTCTGGTTGGGGAGATTGATCCAAAATGAAAACCATACACATTTTATGTATTGCGACCTCTATGTTGGCTTCATCAACCTTATTTGCAGAAACAACGCAACCACAACAAGTAGGTGAAACAACATCTAAAGCACAACCTTATGGTGATAACCCAAGTTTAGGTCGTGTATTGTTGTATAAAACTGGAAAAGGCATACAAAATTTAGGAGACTCTATTCAAGGAGCTTCTGAAAAAACCTCAAATAAAATTAGCGAAAAGTGGAAAAACACCAAAGAATTTACAGCTGAAAAAGCAGAAGTTGTTCAGCAGAAAGCAGATACAGCCAAAGCTTTTACAGAAAATAAAATAGATCAAGCGAAGCAAAATATTACCAGTAGTCGAAACGGTGAAAATATCCCAATTGAACAAGGTGAGCTAAGTAAATCGAGCACAACAACTAACTAATTTACTAGGACAGCGCGATAAATTCGCGCTTTTATAAATACAGATATTCATTTAAAACTATTGATCATCAACTATAAAGAGCTAGGAATCTGCCTTATGAATAGTCAAAAACTTCTCTTTTCAACACTATGCTGCTTAGCATTAACTGCATGTGCAACCTCTGCACCTCCTTCTTCATCTTATTCTCAGGCACAAGTTTTAGAGCAAGATACCAATATCGAAGCTTATCCATCCACTACAGGGAATGTAGCCAAACTCATTAAACAAGATAAGCAAGCTTGTATGATTGAATTTACGGGATATTTAGGGGGCGGACACGTTACTGAACACTGGGTATTTAATGATAAGGGGCTGATTTCAGCTACATCATTTACACAACAATACCCTGATGAGTCAGGCATATTAAATCAGGCAACAAACTCTACAACCAAAAGCTCAACGACTTTTAACATTCAAGATCCAGAAATTCAAAATAATTTCAAAAAACTCCAAAACAACTTTAATCCAGCAAATTTAGCAAAGTGTCATTAATACTTTTTCATAAAAAGCCCGTTGCAGAAGCTACCTTTTGCAACGGGTTATAGCCATTTTAAAATTTTTTGACCTAATTTTAAAAATTATAAACAAGATATTTAGTTAGCGATCAAACCATTGGTTGCTGCGAGTAAATCAATCCGTGGAAAAACTAGACCTGTTCTCGAATCACTAATTGGTTTACCTGTCGTTTTTAAACGGCTGATGGTTTGATCAATACTTTCTGTTGGACTCACGCTATTCGCTCGTAATAAAGCAATCGCACCTGCCACATGTGGTGTCGCTTGAGATGTACCTCCCATAGTGTAGCCACCTGCCGTAATCATTGCTCCTGGCGCCAATAAAGTCACAAGGCTACCACCATTACTGAAGCACGCCACTTTGTCTTCCGCTGTTGTCGGGTCAGAACATTTCACAGGATTCCCCCATGACACACCACCAATATTACTGTCATAAACAGCCCCCACTCTTACTGCACCAGCAACACAGGCAGGAGATGAAATTCCATCTGAAAATGCATCATTGCCTGAAGCGACTACAGGAACCACACCAGCAGCTCGTGCATTAGCAAATGCCGTTCCATAACTGCTGTCGCTACACTCCGAGGTATATTTAACACCCGGCACGCCAAGGCTTAAGTTAACTGCTTTAATATTGTAGGTCTGTGCATTATTTACAGCCCAGTTAATCCCTGCGAGGATATCACTATCATAAGCTGTGCTTACCCATTTACCTTGGGATCTGACCTTTCTAAAAACATCAATGCCTATAATTTTGGTCTTGGTGGCAACCTTGGACACAATACCTGAAACATTACTACCATGCCCATCATCATCTAAAGCCCCATCATCTGGTGCACTATCAAATGAGTAAACAACGCGACAAGTATTTGATGGTGTGTTTACTGCCGTACAACCAAAATCAGAATGAAGATAATTCACCCCTGTATCAATCACTGCCACACTCGAGCCTTCACCAGTGAAACCATTGGTGTTTGCTTGTGGTTGATTAATCAAAGGTAAACTTTCATTGGTCGTGGTTTGATTAATACGATTTGGATAAACCGCTTTAACATTCGGATCATTGAGTAAAGAGACCAAAGCTTCGCGGTTACTAATCCGATAAAAAGCTAAAGGCAAATTATTGTAGTCCCGAAGTACTTGAACACCACCAGCACGGTTAAACCTTGCCTGTAAATTTTTCTTATTTGTTGCAATATAACTTCGCCGTTCTAACCCGGAAGGTACGCTCACCGAAGCAATATTGTATTCAACAATTAAATCATTCGAATCATTATTCACCAAGGCATCTAAATCGATTTTACCCTGTAATACTTTTTGTTTTGCTGCCTGATTTAATCGCTGTTTAGCACCTTTAGAATCTAAAGGAAGAGCTGATGCAGTTGTACTTAAAATCGTACATAGACCTAATAGAAATAACGTTTTACTTTGCATTATTTTTCTCCGTAGTTTTTCAACTAACAATTTACTTATTTCGCTTTTATTTCATTTGCTGGATCTTTTTCTGGATCGATCGGTTGAATTGAAGGATCACTTTTTGTGTCATAAAAAGGAACAGTATCAGCTGATACCGATTGAGGATGAGTTGAATGTTGAGATAGATTTTTAGGTTGAGTAGGCTCCTTAAGTTTAGAAAGAAAAGAAGATGTGTCTGGTTGTGGCGAATTCGACTCATGCAAAGCAGAATTAAACACATCAGATGCACCACTTGTGGGCTTTAAATAGAGAACAACGGCGATCAAGCCGACGATTACAAGAAGGGAAGCAATAATTTTCATCTGTCATATCTCTGTTTTTTTGTTTATAGATATCTATTTTTATTTTTGATTATTTGAAATAAAGCAGCATTTCTTAATATATTTTTCATGTGAAAAATCTATTTAATGAAATACATAACCACTAAAAAGTTAAAATAACTTTATCCCGAATAAGCAAAAATACAGTTCTGCCCTGTACGTTTATATTTCTGGCAGAAGATGGTTCAAAAAAGTGCTAAAAAGCGCCTTATTCTCATAATAAGCAATAACTATGCCGTTTACTCCAATAAATAATGAGATTTACATCACATTTGAAGATATAGAGAACAAATTCGAAAAAACGAAATGAAAAAATTAAAAGATATTTTTTTAAAAACTAAATAATAGGAACTCATTTTGCTTAATAAGAATTTCTAATAAATAAATGTTCTTTTTCACTTTATTATTAATTTTTATTAATCTCCACAATTCCTCCCCAGTCTGTTTACTCAACGTAACACTGTTGTAACGTTTTGATGAACTCAGTTCCCAAGCCTATATTCCCTTGGCTATGATTCGTTTGCGTTTATGAAATACCTCACTAAAAGGGTATATTCTTTGAAGGATATCGCAATGAAAATGATGAAAACAGCTATCGTTACTGCAAGTGTTCTTGCTTCTGCTTCTATTTTTGCACAAAGTGCGGGCGTTAATGCAGATGCTTCTGCTCAAGTAAATGTACAACCGGGTGGTCTTGTTAGTGGCGTAGCCAATACAGTCAAAAATACTGCTCATAATGTAGGTAGCTCAGCGAAGCATGCTGGTCATGTAGCGGCTGACACTACAGTTAAAGCAACAAAAAAAACAACAGGAAAAGTGACTGAACTTTCTTCTAAAGCTGCAAATGGTACAAAACATTTTGCTACCGAAGCTGCGACAGGTACTAAAAATGTAGCAACTAAAGCTGCAAATGGTACTAAACATTTTGCTACCGAAGCAGTAACAGGTACTAAAAATGTAGCGACTAAAGCTGCAAACGGTACTAAAAACTTAGCAGTTGAAGCGAAAGCTGATACAAAAGCAGGTGTTGATGCTGTAAAAGCTAAATTTGCAGAAAAACAAGCAGACCAAAAAGAATTTACTGCTGAAAAACAAGCTAATGCTCAAGCGCATGTAGATGCTGTAAAAACTCGTGTAGCTCAAAACCAAGCTGAGCAAAAAGAGTTTGTAGCTGACACTAAAGCTGATGCTCAAGCAAAATTAAATGCAGCTCAACCAGCACATGCAATTAATGCTCAAACTGGTGTAAATGTTGGTGTTAACGTTGGCCCTGTTGGAGTTAACACAAACGCAAATATAAACGCTGGTGCTCAAACGTCTACACAAAAAGCTGAAAAGAAATCTTGGGTTAAAGGTCTTTTCGGTACGAACTAATATCTTATAAATAAAAAAGGGCAATTAATTGCCCTTTTTTTATTTCTCAAAATCAAGTATTCAACTCGTTTCAGTTAAAACTAAGCCTGCACGCAGACCAAGCTTCACCTTTGGATTTGGAAATAAAATCCAGACTTGATCTTGCTCAACAACATAATTGCCAGAAGGTTGAGCTGCAATGATTTCACCTTTGGTAAAAGTCGAAAAATTTGGTGCTTCAGCCGATAAATTCATCTGAAAATCTTCGTCTTTTTTCATTAAAGAGTCCGATACTTTAAAGACCCGAATTTTTGTTTTATTACGTGGTGGCAAGGCTTGCTCAGAAACCACATGACGAATCACTTCATCAATTGCAGCAAACTGGCTCAAGTCATTTTGTCCAAATGGTAAGGCTTTGCCTAACTCTAAAGTTGCGCTCGCAGCTTTAAAATTTTCACTGGTAAAATGCGTAAAGGTTTTACCGACCGCATTGTGGTAAACCAAAGCATCCAAGTCAGCTGCTTCAAGGCTCGCTATCAAATCTGCATCATAAGCATGTGTTTGATAGGGAAATAAAGCAAACGTTGGCAACAAAGAAGCACGAATTGCGGTGTGCAAATCATAGTGATAGCGTTTAGCGTCACTTGCACTTTCTTGAAAGAAGTTTGTGACAACTTGCTCTAAAACTTCAGCACGCTTTGATTCCTCAGTCACGGCTAGAGTTTTATATCCACCACAAAACATTCGATTTACATCATCATGCACATAGCGTTTGCCTTGACGCATTGCATAAGGGTTACCCAACACAAGCAGCAATCTCACAGCAAGGTTTAAACGCCCTGCAAATAAATCCGTGCAAAGATGAGATAATAATTCAATTGGTGCTGTTTCATTACCATGCACTCCAGCTGACAGTACGACAGCTTTGTCGTACTGTGCGTTTGGGGTACATTCAAGAAGTCCTTCACCCAACCAACGCCAAGAAAAATTATTTTGTTTTCCTTCGCGAGTTGTAGGCTGCTCACCTTGTAAGGTTAATGCTAGAAAATCTTGCATGTCACCTCCTCATTATTTTTGGAAAGGATAAACGGAACCTAAACCTAAAATTTTGGTCAGTTCGTCAAGTGCCATACGGCTTTCCATTAACAAATGCGGATCAGCCAAATCTTCTTGTGCTAAACGATCACGATAATGTTTATCAACCCATTGATTGAGTGTGCCAAACAACTGATCGTTCATCAGAACTTTTGGATTTACGGCATTTAATTCCGTTTCGTTTAAAGCTACACGTAAACGTAGACAAGCTGGACCACCACCGTTACGCATACTTTCACGTAAGTCATATACCTGAATAGCATCAATTGGTGTGCCCATTTGAATCATGTCATTTAAATAGCCCCACACTGCTGCATTTTGACGAGACTCTTCCGGTACAACAATAGTCATTCCACCATCTGGACGAGTCAAAATTTGGCTATTAAATAAATAGGTTGCTACGGCATCGTCAACGGTAACACGGTTTTCAGGGACTTCAATTGAAATAAAGTCTTCACCGATGCTTGCCATTTTTTGACGAATTTCAGCAAAGGCCTGATCTTGATTTAAAAAGGCATGTTGATGATGGAATAAAACCTGTTGGTTACTTACCGCAATAACATCGTTATGAAATACACCTTGATCAATTACATCCGGATTTTGTTGAACAAAAACGGTATGCGCATCATCTAAACGATGCAAACGTGCAATTGCTTCACTTGCTTCACGCGTCTGACGAGCTGGATAGCGTTTTGGTCCCGGTAAGCCATTATTTAAATGTTGTTGACCATAAACAAATACTTGAACACCGCGCTTAGCATAATCACCACCTAAACGGTTGTGATTTGCTGCACCTTCATCACCAAACAAGGCCACTTGTGGCAATGCTTCATGATGAACAAAATGACGTTCATTTTTAAAGATCGCTTGAAGGACCTGACTTGTTGTTTCAGCTTCAATTGAACGGTGAAACTTATTATTCAAGTTCGCTGCGGTAAAATGCACACGTTCATCTTGGCTATCTGCCGAAGGTGAAACAGTTGCCGCATTTGCAGTCCACATTGGCGAAGCTGAACTTAGCGATGATAATAATTCAGGTGAATGACGCATTGCTTGAGCAACAACGCTAATGTCATCTCCTGTAAAACCTAAACGGCGTAACATTGGAACATGTGGACGCTCATGCGGAACAAGCACACCTTGTTTCATTCCCATATCAGCCAAGGCTTTCATCTTTAGCAAACCCTGTTTAGCTGCTAATTTTGGATTCGAGGCGTTATTACGGTTTTTTGTCGATGCTTCATTACCAAACGACAAGCCCGCGTAGTGATGTGTTGGTCCCACCAAACCATCGAAATTTACTTCATATCCTTTCATTTTTCTTTCCCTAGTGTTTAAGGCAACACAATCCCTGGAGATAATTTTTCTGGTAAGGTTAAGCTGTCACTTTCAAGTGAAGCCATTGGCCAAGCACAATAATCAGCTGCATAAAAGGCACTTGCGCGGTGGTTACCAGATGCTCCGACACCACCAAATGGTGCAGCACTTGAAGCACCTGTTAATGGCTTATTCCAGTTCACAATACCGGCACGCGCTTCAATAAGTACTTGATCAAACAGTTCACGTTTTGGTGAAACCAGACCAACAGACAAACCAAAGCGAGTTGCATTCGCAATTTTTAATGCTTCATCAAAGTTGTCATAACGTTGAATCGTCGTAAGCGGACCAAAATATTCTTCATCCGGAATATCTGTTACGCCTGTTACATCAACAATACCTGGAGTAAGTAATGAACTATCTTCTTGTGGACGCGTCATTGTTAATAAACTTTTTGCACCAAGCTCGAGTAACTTTTGTTGAGCATTCATCATGTTTGTTGCAGCAACTGACGAGATAACACCGCCCATAAATGGTTGTTGCTCATCGTTCCAACGACCAACTTTTAGATTTTTTGCAACTTCAACGAAACGTTGAATAAATGCATCACCTTCTGCGCCATTTTTTACCAAGATACGGCGTGCACATGTACAACGCTGACCCGCCGAAACAAATGCAGATTGAATAGTGAGATTAACTACAGCATCGACATCGATAATTTCATCAATAATCAATGCATTATTGCCGCCCATTTCAAGCGCAAGGATTTTCTCAGGAGCACCCGCCATTTGCTTATGCAAGTGATAACCCGTGTTTGCACTTCCAGTAAACAATAAACCGTCAATTTCATGTGAAGCAGCTAGCGCTTCACCAGTGGTACGACCACCTTGCACCAAATTCATCACACCATTTGGCAAACCAGCTTGCTGCCAAAGTTTTACAGTTTCTTCAGCAGTCCAAGGTGTTAATTCGCTTGGTTTAAATACCACGGTATTGCCTGCCAATAATGCAGGAACAATATGCCCATTTGGTAAATGGCCCGGGAAGTTATATGGACCGAAAACTGCAAGCACACCATGTGGACGGTGACGTAAAGATGCTACGCCATCGGCCATTTCAGTTGAGCTTTCACCTGTACGCTGGTGATAAGCACGAATTGAAATAGCAACCTTGCCAATCATTGATTGAACTTCAGTTAACGTTTCCCAAAATGGCTTGCTGGTTTCTTGGCTAATGACTTCTGCTAAATGCTTTTTATTTTCTTCAAGCAAAGCCGCGAATTTCTCAACAATAGCTACACGCTCTACAAGTGGTAAACGTGCCCATGCTGGAAATGCAGTACGCGCTGCCTGACAAGCTTGCTCTACATCAGCAGCAGTTGCTTCGGCACCGGACCATACAGTTTGGTTATCAACTGGATTTGTTTTTTCAAATGTTGTGCCGCTGCCTTGTAACCAGACACCGTTTATAAATAAAGAGTTTGACATCAGGAAACTTCCATTGGATTTAGTGATAACACACGAACAACGTGACCTTCTTGTACACCGAGTTTTTCAGCTTGTTCATGTGTTAAATTTATAGTGTTATCAACAAGATCAAGCTTCATCAACATTGCCTTATAGTCATGATAATTATCATTGGCAACGAGATATTGGGTCTTACCGACCGCAGCATCACTTGTAATTTTGACGTTTAAAAACTGACTTTCTTTTACTGCCCGTAATTCATCAATATTGGCTTCAATGGTTGGGCCCGCATCAAAAATATCGACATATCCTTGATAGCGTAAGCCTTCTGACTCAAGCACATGGTAAGCAGGCAAAGTTTGTGGGTGCATTTTTCCAATCACCTCTTGCGCATCTTTTGGCAAGAGATCTACATAGACTGGAAAACGTGGCATAAGCTCTGCAATAAATACTTTTTGCCCAATTCCACTTAAATAGTCTGCTGTTGAGAAATCCATATTAAAGAAATGGTGACCAATCGCATCCCAAAATGGAGAACATCCATTTTCGTCTGAGAAACCACGCATTTCAGCAATTAATTTTTTCTCGAAATATTGCTTAAAGGCAGCAATAAACATAAAACGGATTTTCGATAAGAATTTACCGTTTTGGTTTTCACGACGCTCTGGATCTAAAAATAATGTACAGAGTTCGCTACTACCCGTTCTGTCATTACTCAAAAATAAGGTAGGTAGTGACTTATAAACGTTTAATGCTTTTGAAGCGTGTACTTGAGTACCAACATGAAAGTTGTACCAAGGCTCAATAAGTCCTACAGCAACTTCAATTGCACTTAAACCAATAACACGTTGAGCTTCTGTATCTTCAAGAACAAACAGATAGCCTTGTTCACTTTTATGGACATTGCCATTTAAAGTATTGCGAGTACGTGAAATTCGAGCCGAAAGTGTATCCATATTTTGTGGCAAGGAAGTCAGGCCTACACCCGACTTACCCGCTAATTTATAAATATCTTCAAGGTCTCGAAACTCGGCATGACGGACGATCATCATGGCTAGCTTTCCTTTTTTTTATTTAGCCAATTTAGCCAACGCTCTTTTTAAACGAGCAATCCCTTCATCAATATCTTGTTCAGGAATGATAAGCGACGGAGTAAAACGAACCACATTCGGGCCTGCAATTAAAGCAAGTAAACCTTCTTCACCCGCCCAAGTCGTAATATCTTTAGCTTTCCCTGCATACTCAGCTTTTAATTCACAGCCAATCAATAAACCTTGACCACGAATTTCTTCAAAAATCTGATGTTCAGCGTTTAGTGTATTTAGTGCATCGAGGAAATATTGATGACGATGCTTCACACCATCGAGTACTTCAAGCGTATTAATAAACTCAAATACTGCACCTGCAACCGCACTTGCTAACGGGTTACCACCATAAGTCGTACCATGTGTACCCACTGAAAAATGTGGAGCAAACTTATCTGTTGTTAACATTGCACCCACTGGGAAACCACCGCCTAATGCTTTTGCAGTCGTTAACACATCTGGAATAACACCAGAGTTCATGTAGGCATAAAGTGCGCCTGTACGACCAACACCCGTTTGCACTTCATCAAAAATAAGTAAGGCACCGAACTCATCACACAGTGCACGTAAACCTTTTAAAAATTCGATGTCAGCTGGAATAACGCCGCCTTCACCTTGGATTGGTTCAACAATCACGGCACAAGTTTGCTCATTGATCACTGCTTTTGCAGCTTCTAAGTCATTAAAGGCAACATGATTAATGCCATTTGGAAGTGGTGCAAAGTCTTGTGAATATTTAGGTTGACCACCCGCTGAAACGGTAAATAAGGTACGGCCATGGAAAGCATTATTAAATGCCACAATGCCACTTTTACCAGCAATGCCGCTATCTAAACCAACTTTACGAGCCAGTTTTAAAGCAGCTTCGTTCGCTTCAGCACCTGAGTTACAGAAGAAAACCTTGTCTGCAAATGTATTATCGGTAAGTTGTTTTGCAAGGCGTAGAACGGGTTCATTGGTGTAACCATTACCTACATGCCAAAGTTTTGTTGCTTGTTCTGTTAAAGCATTTACTGCCACTGGATGCGCATGACCTAATGCGTTTACTGCAATCCCGCCTGCAAAATCAATATATTCTTTATTTTCTTGATCCCAGATACGTGAACCTTCGCCACGTACCGGAATGAAATTTGCCGGTGCAAAAACTGGAACCATCCAGTCGTTAAAGTTGCTTCGAGTTACAGAAATTGGCTGTTCCATGCTTACCTCAGTATTTATTTAATATATTCGATAACACTTAATTTTGAATAATTCAGAAAAAGGGGCTGAACAAATAACCCTATAACATCCTTAATATTTGCTCAGACCACTTTTCCTAAAAGTAATTTCCGCAGATTAGCCTGGGAAAATACCACGCTCTTTACGAGCTTTTAAAATACGCTCACATGCCAAGATGTAAGCTGCTGTACGTAAAGTACAAGCGTTGCTGTTCGCTGTATTCCAAACGTCATCCATAGCTTGAACCATCAATTTGTCTAAACGCTCATTGATTTCTTCTTCAGTCCAGAAGTAGCTCGCCATGTCTTGAACCCATTCGAAGTAACTTACAGTTACACCGCCGGCGTTACATACAACGTCAGGTACTACAACAATGCCACGCTCAACTAATACGTCTTCAGCTTTAGGATAAGTCGGACCGTTTGCGCCTTCTAAAATTAACTTAGCTTTAAGTTTTTGAGCACGCTCAACAGTGATTTGACCTTCCAATGCAGCAGGAACGATAATGTCAACTTCTGCTGTCCAGAAATCTTCATCAGCAATTGATTGCGCGCCAGCGAAGCCGCCAATACCGCCTTGATTTGCATTTACGTGATCACGTAACGCTTCAAGATCAATACCATCAGCATTGAAAATAGTGCCCGTATGGTCTTGAACGTGTGTAACTTTCGCTTTTGATTCAACAAATAAGAAAGCAGCTTCACTACCTACGTTACCAAAACCTTGAATAGCGATTTTCGCACCTTCAATTGGTAAGTTGATTTTTGCAGCTACTTCACGACCTGTAACGAATACACCACGACCAGTCGCTTTTACACGACCTAAAGAACCACCTAAGTGAACTGGCTTACCAGTTACAACACCAGTTACTGTGTAACCTTGGCTTGTAGAATAAGTATCCATCATCCAACCCATGATATTGGCATTTGTACCAACGTCTGGAGCAGGGATATCTTTTTGAGGCCCGATAATGTGACCAATTTCAGTCGTATAACGACGAGTTAAACGCTCTAATTCACGATTAGATAATTTACGTGGATCAACACGGATACCACCTTTTGCACCGCCAAATGGCAAGTTCAAAACAGCAGTTTTAATTGTCATCCATGCAGACAACGCCATAACTTCGTTCAAATCAACATTCGGATGGTAACGAACACCACCCTTACCAGGACCACGAGACAAGTTGTGTTGTACACGATAGCCTTCAAAGTGCTGAATAGAGCCGTCATCCATTACAATTGGCACGTCTACAATAAGTGCACGTTTTGGACGTTTTAAAGTGTCGATAAACTCAGCTAAGTGGTCTAAGTACGGAGCAACACGGTCAATTTGTGCCAAGTAAGTTTGCCATGCATCGCTGTGTTCGTTTACGTATGAAAGATCTGACATCTTTTTTCCTATATACCTTCATAGACTCAGATTTGATAAATCTGTAATCTTTATTATTTAGCAACTAAAACCCTGAAATAACAGTGCCTTAGTTTATTTACTAAATCTTTTGCTCGTCTAAAGCATCAGATTTTTTAAATTCCATTTGTTGGTACTAAAAGTACGATCTACTTTTATATACCGATATCTTTTACAAGTTTTCTTTTGTCTAAATTGCTGTTTATAAAGAGAGTTTTATAAAAGCAAAAAACTAGCCACAACCCACTAAAACCAGCCGGCTGAAATATAAATACAAAAGAAGTGACATAACCGTTTGGGAGTTAAAAAGAACTATGATTTACAAAAACCATGAGTCCATAAAATTTTTTTGACTAATCGATAGATCCCTCCATTAGTCTTTTTAAAATAAACTTTGTTCAATAATCCTACAGATTAATTATTTCCACACATACTGCTTAAAATTAAGCCGCAACATAGATATAAAATCTTCCAATAAATATAGCATAGAGCAAGCTCATTTAGAACATTTTAAAATAAATAAGAAGAGAAAAAATAATCAAATCGAACTGACATTTATAATAAAAAAACAACAAATATTAAAAAATCCTTAACTTTAATAAAAAAATATTATAGAAAACACACAATCATAAATACAAAAAATGTAAATATTTTTATCAATATATAACAACAACTTAATAACTTTTAATTTTTAAAAAACTATCAAAAAATTATCTATTCTTCACATTAAATCCATATTACATTCATTCAACCCTTATATTCCAAAAAACTAAAAACAGCTCTTTATTAAATAACAAGACTAAACATAGACTTAATCAAATATTTATAATAAATAAATATTAATAAAAATCCGATCAGTGGTAAATTTATAAAACAATATTTGTTTTTATGATCAAAAATAAAAATTCATTTTTAAAAAAAATATATAAAATCCACCCTTTTCTAATTTCCTACAGGCAATAAAAAAGCCCCAAATGGGGCCTTTAGACTATGCTTCAGAAAGCATATCTTTGCTTAGCTCTACACCGCATCTTTCTTGTGATAAAAAATGAAATAGCTCGCATAACACACAAGAATGAAAACAATACAACAGATGAAGCCAACCTGCATCGAAGGATCAAATACCATACTAATACAAGTAATAGCACAGAACAGACCACCCACGATTGGGGTTAAAGGAAATAAAGGAGCAGCAAAACGCAAATCTTTTGCAGTTTTACCAGATTTATACCACTGTCTACGGAAGTTGAATTGAGATACGCAAATTGCAATCCACACTACAACCATGGTGAAAGCGGCAACACCCAATAAATTCTTAAAAATAGTTTCAGGTGCAAATTGCTCTGAAAGTAAACCTGGTATAGCACCCAGCATTGTGACCACAATAGCTACAATAGGTGTTCCTGAAGGTGTAAGTTTAGAAAAGATTTTCGGTAATTGGTTTTTTGCAGAAAGCGACCACATCATACGTGAAGCAGCAAATAAACCAGAATTTGCAGCAGAGAGTAAAGCCGTAATAATCACAAAGCGAATAATATCTTCAGCATATGGGATACCAATATAATTAAACACAGTCACAAAGGGGCTATTACTCACCTCATTACCACTCAAACCAGCAAGCTGGAATGGTAACAATGAACTAATTACAACAATTGTGCCAACAAAGAAAATCAGTAGTCGCCAAATAGCAGCATTGATTGCTTTAGGAACTGTCTGTGCTGGATTCTCTGCTTCCCCTGCTGCCACACCAATTAATTCTGTACCCGAAAAAGCAAAATTAACAATCAGCATGGTTGCAAAAATTGGAAATAATCCATGTGGGAACCAGCCTTGGGCAGTTAAATTACTAAACAACGGCGCAGTTTCGTGCCCGTGATATGGAATAAATCCAAAAATCGCCAGCAAACCCAAGCCAATAAAACAAATAATCGTGACAACTTTCACAAGTGCCAACCAAAACTCTGACTCGGCAAATAATCGCGTTGAACTGATATTAATGAAAAAAACTAAGGCACCAAAACATAATGTCCAAGCCCAAACAGAAGTAGAGGGAAACCACTCACGAACCAATAAAGCTGCTGCGGTAAACTCTGTTCCTAAAGTCGCGGTCCAAGTTAACCAATATAACCAAGTGATCATATAGCCTGTACCCGGACCAATATAGCGACGAGCATACTCACCGAATGATCCTGATTCTGGTACATGTACCGCAAGCTCACCAAGACATAACATCACGGTATAGGCAATTAAACCGCCTAAAAAATAAGAAATAATTGCGCCAATTGGGCCAGCTTGGGAAATTACATCACCCGACCCTAAAAAAAGACCTGTACCTATGGCACCGCCAAGGGAGATCATCACCAAATGTCGAGTACTCATTGCTCGTTTCAAAGGTGCAGAACTTCCATGTTGCGATGCATCATTATTCCGATAATTTAATGATTGCATATAAAAAACTGTAACGACAATTTAGTAAAAAATCATTTTAGGAGAAAAAAATAAATATGCAATTATCTTTGAATAGTGAACTTATTTTAAGCAGCCCCATCCTCTTTAAATAAAATAAATAACAAAAACATAATCTTATAGAAAAACATCATTATTTATGTATTTTAATTAACCTAACACCATTTCTATAATTTATATATTAAGAAAACCCATTTATTTCAAAATATAGTATTTATATTCACCACTGGCTATATCTACTTTTAATACAATAAATATTCGCAGAACAAATACACTATTTATTTAAATAATGAATTTCAAATTAATATACAAATAAGTTTATGAAAAAATATTTTTTAAGCAAAAAATAAAGCTCAAACCTAAAGGTCTGAGCTTTATTTAACCACTATAAAGTTTTAAAAGCTGATTAAGGCCAGTTGTTCAGTCGGCTGAATTGAACCTTCTATAAATTCACACATCCCGTATTCATCACAAGATAAATTTAATTGCTTATAGCTGATTGCAAAGTAGTCGGAATATTTTTTGACTACAAACGGGCTCATATCTGATGATAAAGGCTCGTTGTACTTGAACAATTTAATAACTTTGCGATCATTCATTCCCAACAAATAATTTTCATTATTTAATTCAATGTGAACTACACCAGTGTGTTCAGCCACAATTGGAATCAAATAAGATTTATTCGCCAGCAGAACATCTAGAGCATAACTTTCAAACTTTGAATTAATGAGGTTGAATACCAAAATTGTGCCAAAGCTGGTCTGCAATCCTTCTTTATAATTCGCAGCATCCTGAACTCGCGGTACTTTAATACCTAACTTTTGAAAGTCTAGCTCAGTTGCTTGCTGTGTCTTTATCAGACTACGCGTAATAGCCTGTTTAAGGGGGTTATCAAAATAACGCTCATCAAGCTGAAAATCATTTTGGCGTAACATTTTTAACAACATGTCATCATGATGGGTAAGAACATGTGCAAGTACATTACGGAAGTAAAACTTACTTTGCTTTTTGACCTTGCGAACTTGTTGATAAAAATAAATTTCGTCAAATTCATGCTCAATAAAATCATGTAATAAACTTGAACTTGCCAATACAGACAATGCTTCATGACCAGTAAATGGCAAATGAATTGTATGTAAGCTTGGTAATAGCTCTTTTATTTTTAGATAATGTTCACGGTCAGTCGAAAAGTAAGGGTCATAAACAATGACGTATTCACGCGCTGCATCGACATCTTGCGACTGGATTTGCATGTCTTTATTTGCCACAGCATCGAAAAACTCGGCATAGCGTCTATCTTCAACCTGCTCAGGATCAATTGAATATTGAGGTACAAATGCAATCACACGATTCATATTCAATAAATTAGAATATTTGATTGCTGCATAGCCGCCCATCGAACCGCCATAACCCACAATATTTTTAAAGCCTTGTAGAATAGGCGAAATCGCTTTTGCCAGCTCAATCATGCTCGCTTGCGGAAACCATGATTTTTGTTTTGGCATTACCCCAATAATATTATATTGGTATTTAATTAGGGACTTTTCAGCATTGATAGATAAGCCACTCGCTCGGGTAATCAAATCGCCAAAAGAGAGAACCAATGTATTAGAATCGCCTGGTAAAAAAATGGCTCTAATGTGTTCGTCTTCAAAAATAATTTGCTTATCCATGCTCACACCGAAAGAAAATTTACTCCCACATACAACGTCAAAAATGAAACAAAATAGGTGTTTTGCCAATTTATGATTGCGGAGTATCTTATTTTATAGATGCCAGTCAGATTAAAAAGCGCAAAATATGACACAATCCTTACATCCTGCCGCTCAAAAAGGCTTCAGCTCAGCTGCTGAACTATATCAGCAAGTTAGACCTAATTATCCCGCAGAAATAGTAAGTTGGCTGCAAAATTGCCTACAAATACAGGAAAACTCTACTGTTATCGATCTTGGATCGGGTACTGGCAAATTCTTACCCTACTTAAAACAAACACATGCAGATGTTATTGCAGTTGAGCCAATTGGCGAGATGTTACAGCAGCTTCAACAAGTTTATCCTGATATCAAAACATTACAGGCTTTTAGCCATTCGATTCCTGTAGCAGACCATGAAATTGATGCCATTATTTGTGCGCAATCTTTCCACTGGTTTGACAACCTTGATACCCTAACAGAAATGTATAGAGTATTAAAACCACAAGGACATTTAGGACTTGTTTGGAATCAACGCGACGAGCGTAGGGATTGGGTGAAAGCCTTAGCTGATTTTCTCCTTCCTCTTGAAGGAAACACGCCGCGTTACCATAGTGAAAAGTGGAAACGTGTGTTTGAACAACAAGATTTATTCGTATTTGATAGCCTACAAACATTTACACAGTCGCAATGCGGTTCTGTCGAACAAGTCGTGAGTAAACGTTTACTCTCTACGAGTTTTATTGCTGCAATGACCAAAAAAGATCAGTTACAACTCAAAGCACAGTTTGAAAAAATTGTTTATGATTTTACGGGATTAGGTCCTCAAGATCAGATTGATTTTCCATATGTCACATATGCATATCACTTTCAGAAAAGTACGTTACCCGTTAAATAATTAGTGAATAGGTTTGGTTGAAAGTTATGAAGAAGAAAACACCTCAAGTCATATTAATGTCTTTGCTTTGCTCTAGCCTATTACTTACTGCTTGTAAAAAAGCGGATGAGCCTGCTAAGACGGAACAACCGTCTGCCACTTCATCTACAGATCAGGTTTTAGAAAAACTAAATGAAAGACCTGTTAAGACGTTCCCTGCCACTGCTGATGATGCACACGATATTGCACTTTTAGAGGACTATGACCACCGCTTTACCGAAATGAGCGACGAAATGGAAAATGAGTTAGCAAAAATGCATGAAGCAGGAACACTCACAACAGATTTTGAGCAACAACGTACACTCGATAATGTGCGCTCTGCTCTAGCCATGTTAAAAGATTTAGATTTAAAAACTGAGCAAGGCCGCTACATTCAGGGACTACTTTATCAATATTGGGAAAACCAAGAAAAATACTATAGCGATAAGCACGCGACTAAAGATGAACAGATCAATGATCTTGCCGACTATTTACAAGCACAAAATCAATTAAAGTATTGGAAAGCATCGCAACAGAAATAAGTATTACATTACTTATAAAAAAGCCTTCATATTTCTGAAGGCTTTTTTCCAATTATATATTTTGCTTTTCAACCCAATGAATTGCCTGAACACGGAATAATTCACATGCACCATCACCCGTGTCGGTTGGCGTAAGTGAAGATTTCCAGACTAAGTTTTTGTCTTTAATCTCGACAAGATCCCCTTTTAGATAAACGAGATCACCACGTTTAACTTGTTTAATCTGCTGAGCAATTTCAGGGTTTGCAGGAATGATGTGCATGTTAGACACCATTTGCATTGCTTGCTCTGCTGGAACAGGTAATTTAGGAATTTTCCAGTTTAAATAACGGTCATATTGTTTCACTGAAATATGACGTGCAATTTCAGGCTGTGCAAACAACCCCCAACTTACGGCATAGTCGATAGGAGAAAATTTAGCTTGTTCATCATTTTGATAAACTTTTGAACCCAAGATCCTGAAATTTCCTTGAAAAGGTTGTAATACAGAAATAGATTGATCTTTTTCTATCGGGTTCAAACCATTGGCAATATTATATTCACTTGAGGTCGATGCAAATGCTGAACTCATGCCAATAGCAGTCAGCAAGCCCATCATCAAACATTGTTTTTTCATCGCGTTACACCTCAAATATTGCTAGATCAAAGTGAATAGATCTTCAATTTATAGTAGCTTTAAGCGATGAAAAAAATATCGGAATTTAGTAACAATACAGATCACTTTCGTCTATTTTTGTGCTGAATTAAACAGCTTGTTAATCTTCAAAATCTATTCTTAGAGTTTCAAAACGAACCTTACCTCGTTGGACCGCTTGTGCAATAGCTTGCTGACCTTTAGTGAGCCTTGCACCGCCACTTTTTACATCAAGTAAAATAATATTAATGTCTTCTGCCGTCCCATCACCATCACGAAAATCGGTATATCCATCAAAGATAATATAGTCCACCGGATCACCCATGAATTTTGCATCGCTTGGTAGATACTGAAATTCAGGCAAAACCGGAGCAAATTGTTCTGCCATTTTTCCTTTCAACACCGCACGGCTTGTATTTACACTTCTCTTTTGTGCTTGAGTAAGAGCTTGTTGATGCTCTAATTCAAGTTCAGCAATATATTGCTCATATTCAGCCTTAATTCGTCCATTGCGAGTGTTTGATAAAATAAGAGTAGTGATAATGATGCCAATTCCAGCACCAATAAGCATGGCAAGCCATACAGACATAAATTTTCCTTAAAAAAGCGCGAATCAAGATTACAGATCTAATCATATCTAAAATAACGAAACAGCTTAAACTTTTGTCAAATGTGGTCATCTCCTTCACATAAAAAGATGCTAAGGTATAAAACATAAACAAATGTGCTGCTGAAAATAATTGGATTTATGAAAACGATACTTATTGCAAATCAAAAGGGCGGATGCGGAAAAACCATGACGGCCATTACGTTGGCAACAGCATTGGCACAAAAAGGATATAAAGTAGCATTAGCAGATTCGGACAATCAAAAATCGGCTTTACAGTGGTTAAAACAGCGCCCCGATGGTGTCGCAAAAATTCAAAGCCTCGACTGGCGTCATGAAAAATCAATTGGTGACGCGCCTAAAAATCTGGATTATTTAATTATTGATGCACCTGGTGCACTTTCAGGTGAACATGCTGAGCAACTGATTAGTGAAGCTCATGCCATTATTACTCCACTTCAGCCTTCATTTTTTGATATAGACAGTACTCGTCGCTTTTTGAAGCATTTACAAGATATTAAGCGCATTCGAAAAGGCAAAGTTCAGATTTTACTTCTTGCAAATCGCGTAAAACCAAACAGTGCCAGCTCAAAAGATATTCAACAGTTTTTTGAAAAAATTGAACAGGAACCTGTTGCATGGATTGCTGAACGCACTGCATATGGCAGCTTAGCAATGCAAGGCTTAAGCATTTTTGATAAGCCTCAAAAAAACTTTATTACGATTCAAAACCAATGGCAACCTGTTCTAAACAAGTTAGTTGAAGATAAAGCTGAGTGGTTTTAAATAACTTTTAGTCTCTAAAAAGAGATGTATAAGGTTCTTTACATTGCGGCCTTAAAATTTGCCTCAGGTTATTTTTCAGTTAATATGACTTTATTCTATGTAGAAAATTAGAGAAATATTGTTCGTGCATCCATACGCTCCTAATTTACAGCGCGTTTTATTGTTTGGGCTGTTTTTTATTTTGATTTTTTTAGGATTTAATATCCTGAAATATTTTATTGTTCCTGTACTTTGGGCTGCCATCATTGCTTATATGACTTGGCCTATTTATTTAAGAATTCAACGTTTTTTTGGAGAAACCCGTAATACTTTAAATGCAACTCTAATGATTAGTCTGGTCATTTTGGTTGTTGGCGTCCCTTTTACATGCGCTATTTTTATTTTGCAGCATGAAGGCCGCAACTTATATTTTGACTTACAACGTCAGGTTTTTTCAGGTCATTTAAGTGTCCCTGATTTTATTCGTGATCTTCCTTTTGTTGGAAAAGAAATCTCTCGTACACTCAATGAATTAAATAACGATCCTAATAGCACGATTCAAAATGTTGCAGCTTGGGTACAAAGCCATTTAAGTTATGGCCGTGTACTGCTCGGTGAAATTAGTAAAAATATTGTCAAACTTGGCTTTGCCGTATTTAGCCTATTTTTCTTCTACCGTGATGGTCAAATGATTTTGTCTCAGGTGAGTAAAGCCTTAGAAATGGTTATAGGCCCTCGTATTCACCATTATCTCGATACGATTTCTGAGACGACTCGTGCTGTAGTCTATGGCGTGGGTTTAACTGCAATTGCTCAAGCTGTTTTAGCTGGATTAAGTTATTTCGTAGCAGGTGTCCCTAACCCAATGGTACTTACCATTGCTACTTTCTTATTGGCTTTAATTCCATTTGGTACACCAATTTCCTATTTAGGTGTCGGCCTATGGTTGTTCTCTCAGGGACAAACTATGGAAGCAGTTGGTGTAGTGGTTTGGGGTGTAGTGATTGTGAGTAGCTCAGATAATGTGATTCGACCACTTGTGATTTCTGGTGCTACAAAAATTCCATTCTTATTAATTATGTTTGGTGTATTAGGCGGTATTGCTAGTTTTGGATTGGTAGGTTTATTTATTGGGCCTGTAATTCTAGCTATTTTACTGGCAATTTGGCGTGAATGGTTACATGAAACCATTGAGCCTGAACCAATGCCTAAAACGACTATGATTTATGATTCTGAAAATGAATCTTCTAACGACAAAGATTGACGTATTTATTTAATTTAAAAATGTTTCTAGATACAAATTAACTATTTAAATTAACTTGTAGGTTAAACCTTCGTTTGTTTGAATCAAACAATCATATATATTTATAAGGACATCCGATCATGCAGATGTTTAATAAAATTGGCGCAGTCTGTGCGCTTACAGCTTTTTTTACGGTTGGCTGTAGTTCAGTCACAAAAACTGTATCAGATACCGCTCAAGCATTAACGACAATGCATACGAAAAAAGTAGTTGATGTAAATGAAGTAACCGCTAATGGTATTGGTAAAAAAATCGGTACGATTAGCTTTCAAGATAGCGATAAAGGTTTAATTATTACCCCTGCTCTTGCTGACTTACCAAGTGGTACACGCGGCTTTCATATTCATGAAAATGCTTCTTGTGAACCAGCTGTAAAAGATGGGAAACCGGGCGCTGCTTTAGCTGCTGGTAGTCACTATAACCCGAATCAAGCTCCTCATCACGGTACCCCAACAACTGGCCACTTAGGTGATTTACCTGCTTTAGTAGTCGATAATACTGGTGTTGCAACGACTGCTGTGATCGCACCTCGATTGAAACTTGCTGATCTTCAAGGTCGAGCTATCATGATTCATGCTGGTGGCGATAACTATTCAGACTCACCTCTACCTCTCGGCGGTGGCGGAGCACGAATTGCATGTGGTGTGATTAAATAATTTATGTTTTTTTTCAAATTGTGGGTATCTAAAAAGATATCCACAATTTTGTTAATTTATTGATCGTTACAACTTGATTTAAGCCTAATAAAATCTTAAAAAATGACTGACTTTTGTGGCTAAAAAGAATAATATTTTTGAAGTAATAAAAATTTAAAGTTACATACTGCTTTCTCACGTATTCTCTAATTTAGAACAAAAGCCGTGAACTATCTGACCCAAATATTTAATAGTTTTAAGACGAACTCCATTTTAATTTATTGCCTGCAAATTTTGATTGTACTCACAGGCACAACTTTGGGTTTACTGTGGTTAGGCCATAACGAGCTCATCGTTCCTGTGACTTTAGGCGCGATTGCAGCAGCATTAACCGACTTTGATGATCGTTTAAGTATTCGATTACGTAATTTGGTTTACGTCTGCCTCCTCTTTTTTATAGTCAGTAGTATTCTTGGCTTTTTAGCTCCCTACAAAATTTTCTTTATTTTATATCTTTCTCTTTCTAGTGCTTTTTTCATTTTATTAGGCGCTTTAGGGCAACGTTATGCCACAATTTCGTTTGGCACGATTCTGCTTTCCATTTATAGCATGTTCGGTTTAGGAGAATATGCGCACTGGTACCAACAACCTACCTACTTTGTTTATGGTGCTTTGTGGTACGGCTTTACATCTATTTTGTTTTTTATTATTAAACCAACCCTTCCCTTACAAGATAAGCTCTCACAAATTTTTAAAGAAATTTCTGTTCTACTACAAGCAAAAGCACGTTTGTTTGATCCAGACAATAAAGAAAACGTAGAACAACTTTTATATGAACTATCCTTACAAAATACGCAAGTTGCTCAAAGCCTCAATCAAATACGAAGTTCTCTGCTCACTCGACTCAAGGCTTCACGCGTCAGTAATAAAAGTATCTATTGGCTAAACCTATATTTTTTTGCTCGAGACATTCACGAGCAAGCCACCTCTAATTATTTACATTACGAACATATTCAACAGAACTTCAGCCGTAGTGATCTTATTTTCCGTTTCCAAAAAAACCTGCGCCTACAAGCACAAGCGTGCCAAGATCTAGCTCAATGTATTTTGCATAACCGGCCATCTCAGCCATCGCAAGAAAGCCAGACCGTATTGAACCATTTGGAAAGTTCTTTAAAGGACTGGATACAGCAGCATCCACAAAACTTTGAAGTTAAAAATTTAAGACTTATTTTTGATAATTTAAAAGGGATGCATGAACAGTTTGAACAACTACAATATGCACAGCCCTTCCCTGAAAATAACACCCAAACAAGACAAGAACACTTAAATTTACTTGATGATGATATTCAAGGTTTTTCAGATCTGATCTTAAAACTCAGGCAACAGCTTACACCACAATCAGCATTGTTTAGACATGCCATACGAATTGCAGTTGTTTTCGCCGCAGGTTATGCCATTTCATTATTACCCTTTGCTCAGCATGGCTATTGGATTTTACTGACTAGTTTATTTGTCTGCCAGATCACTTATTTTGCGACTAAAAGCCGCCTTAAACTAAGAACGATTGGCACCTTACTCGGTGTTTTATTAGGAATACCTATTCTATATTTTGTACCGAGTATTGAAGGTCAGCTCATCATTACGATTATTTGCGGAGTCTGCTTTTTCTACTTACGCCAAAAGAAATATGCATTGGCGACGCTTATGGCCACCCTGATGGTGCTGTTAATTTTTAACTTAAAAGGTGCAGGCTACAGCATTATTTTGCCTCGTCTGATAGATACGCTATTAGGCTGTTTTATTGCATGGCTTGCCGTAAACTTTATTTGGCCTGATTGGAACTTCCGCAATATTCCTAACAATATTAAGAAAAGTAGCAAAGCGACATTAGATTATTTCAATGTGATTGTTGAGCAATATCAGTATGGCAAAAATCAGGATATAGAATACCGTCGAATTCGTCGTGCTGCCCATAATGCTCAAATCGAGCTATCGAACATGATCTCGAGTTTAAGTGCTGAACCGAATCCAAATCCTCAGCTCATTCATTACGCTTTTCGCTATTTGGTTTACAGCCATAGCCAGCTGAGTTATGTGGCAGCGTTAGGTAGCCAACGACAGAAAATTGATGAAGAGCAGATTTTACAATTATTACTACGCTGCCAAGAAATTTTGAGCCAGAGTGTTCTTGAGCAAACCCTACCCAACCACACGCTCATTTCTCAAGTATTAATAGAAATTCAGGACTTAACAGCTCAAGAACAGCTATCTGAGAAATACACCTTAGTCTTGAAACAAATCAGTTTATTGTTAGAAACATTACCAGAATTGCTGATGCTTAAAGACAAGCTGTTAGAGCAAGAAATTACCTGATATAAAAAAATACCGGAATATAAATTCCGGTATTTTTTAGTTGTTGCCTTGTTGTTGTCGCTCTTGCATTTCCTGCTTTAAAGCACTTCGTGGTTGAGTAAACCAAAGAGCAATAAAAGCAAATGCAGATAATACAAAGGCCCATAAATGAAATTGTGTATAGAGGTAACGTACCAGTTCAATCATTGCAAAGAAGCTCATCATCAATAGCATCGAAACTGCCGCTGCAACAGTTCCTTTTGAAACTTCGGATGACATGAGTGCAAAGCGATATAAGACTGAAAAGCTAACTCCCTCACCAAAACAGATGAGCGTCATGCCTGTAAGTAGACAAGGAATTAAATAGGTTTGCCACACCACACCTAATATTAAAATGAGTGTCCCAATCAGCATAATCGGTAAGCCAATTAGAATAGTTTTACCTAAAGCGAGACGATCAATAATTTTAATTAAAACAATGTTACCTACAATGAGACCAACAAATACTGGGAATTGAGCCAAGCCATATTGCACACTTGTGAGCTTTAACTCATCTACCAAAATGATTGGAGATAAAGCGATCCAAAGCATTAAAGGCATGCCGACCAACGGTAGGGCCAGACTTAAGCCTAAAAAACGGCGGTTAGTAAACACCTTTTTAAAATCATCAAAAAGATAACTAAAAGGTTGTCGAGTTACACTGGCCTGCTGACTTGGCATCTGTTTTTTTAAACCGACCCAACTGAGTAATGCCAATACAGCAATGGCGACAAAACCCCAATGCCAGGACACATAATCAATTAAAAAGGCTCCAAGTACAGGCCCCAACAATGGTGCAAGCAACGAGATATTTGCCATGAGTGCCATAACTTTAATTGCATCACGCTCAGCAAAACTCTCTTGAATAGCGGCATAACCGACTGCGGAGATTACAGTTAAGCCAATTCCCTGCAAGAATCTTAATGCTAGAAACTGTTCTATTTGCCGCGTTAGTAAAATTAAGAAGCAGCATAGAGCAAAGAACAAAACCCCTGCTAGCAGTACTTTTTTACGTCCGAGACGATCTGATAATGGCCCAAGTAACCACGCAACCGTAGCACCACCTAATAAATAGAATGACATTGAAGATGGTGCCCAAGTTGCACTTACACCAAAATCTTGAGTAATTGCCAACATGGCTGGCTGAATCAAGTCATTACCAATATAAACCGCAAATTCAAATAGCACTAAAGCCAAAGGAAACATCAACGTTGTACGGTTCAACGTTGTCGTTTGAATATTTTTCATGATTTGTACACTTCAAAATAGCGGCCAAAATGTCTCAGTAACTACATATTGAAATAAATAATGTAGTCATGACGATGACAGTATGGTCAATCAATCTTTAGTTAAGTTTTTATATGCCGTGAGAGTGCATGTTTAGAATGTGAAACACCGTATTCACAAGGTGTCTAAAATGAGAAAAAATGTATGACGTGAGATTCGGTAATTTTTACCAATTGGCACAATTGCCGAGCGCAACAATAGCACTTTTTAAATTGATCAGCAATCATGCAATTTCAAGAAGCTTAAATTTCAGTTTTTTGCACTAAAAGACCCGCAAATTATTGTTGTGCACAAACTCAAAGTTATCCACATATTCGATAAAAAATTAAGCACTAAGGACAAGGATTAACTTGAAAGTCTGGGGCATCTTGCCCTTGTGTACATTGATAGCTTTGCTTTTTATTCACAATTTTCCAGACTTGCTGGTCTCGTTTTAATAAATATTCTGTACGGACTTTTGTTATCGCATCTTCGCTCGGATCTGTCTGTAAAATAGTGACTTGAGCATTAGAGGGATCATCGGCAGCATTCATTTGCTGTGAAATATCCAAATTGTTTGCATCATTTAAAAGATCAGGCTGATCAAGTAATACCGCTTGTATCGGGCTATCAGCAAGTTGAGCAGAAGAATTTTTTGCTGGGGCACAAGCCGTTAGTGTTACAAGGCTAAAAGCAATCAGCAAACTCATTTTTCTCATACGTGATCTCTTAGATTTACCCAAACTTAATGCTAAAGACTACAAATAATTTTTTCCGTTCTACTTTGTAAAGTGTGCATCTTTAATGTGGAAAATAAAATGATGCATCAAATCAATATTAGTGACTTTTAATCAATAATATTTTTCCTATTCATGCATTTTTCAACAAGAGTAAATTCCGTAAAGTACACATCAAATTTAGGAATTTAATTAGAGTGACTCTCATGAGTAAGATTTTAGTGATTAATGGTGCCAAACAATTTGCCCATTCAAATGGTGAATTAAATGACACATTAACCACACTCGCAACGACCCATCTCACGGAACTTGGCCATGAAGTTCAAATGACCCGTGCCGATAGCGATTATGATGCCGAAAATGAAGTTGAAAAATTCTTATGGGCAGATGTCGTTATTTACCAAATGCCAGGTTGGTGGATGGGTGCGCCTTGGACAGTTAAAAAATATATCGATGATGTATTTACTGTAGGTCATGGTTCACTTTACGCAAATGATGGTCGTAGTCGTTCTGATGCTTCAAAAAAATATGGTTCAGGTGGTTTAATTCATGACAAAAAATATATGCTGTCATTGACTTGGAATGCGCCAATGGAAGCATTTGATGATGCAGATCAGTTCTTCCACGGCGTAGGCGTAGATGGTGTTTATTTACCATTTCATAAAGCTAATCAGTTCTTAGGCATGAGCACATTACCGACTTTTATTGTAAACGACGTAATTAAAATGCCTAACGTTGATCGTTATGTTGAAGAATATAAAGCACACTTAAATAGTGTATTTGCAGCAGCTTAATAAGGAGAAATCCATGCTAACCATTATTGCAGAAATTCGCACCAAATCAGCTGGGCAGCATCGTCAAAACGTGTTGGATGCTTTTCAAAAAATTATTCCAACTGTTTTAGCCGAAGATGGTTGTCATGGTTATGAACCTTTAATTGATCATATATCGGATGCCAGCTTTCAAACTAAAGAGCCTGACACAATTGTGATGTTAGAAAAATGGGAAAGTGTTGCTCATCTTGAAGCACATTTGGCTACACCTCATATGCAAGCACATCACGCAGCAGTTAAAGATGATGTCATTGATGTCAAAATTAAAATTTTAGAAAGCGGCGTATAATTTAGCCCATAAAAAAAGACGATATATTTATTGTCTTTTTTTATATTTTAAGAACAAAGCTGTGTTTGGAACCCTCTAGAGCCTTTCCCTCTCGCACACTGATAACTTTTTTGCTTATTCTGCAATTGCCACTTTTCATCGACTAATTTAAATGCATATTCTGTTCGAATGGCAGAGACAGAGTCATCCATTAAACCGGTTTGTATAACAGTAATACGAGAAACAGTTGGAGATTCTACTCGATTAAAAACTTGCTGAACTGAGGTATTGTTATGCTCTTTTACAATCTCAGGTTGAGCTTTCAGTACTTGTTGCATTGGGGTTTCTGAGCCCACAAAAGGAATTAATTTACTGGTCGTCGCACACCCAGTGAAAAGTCCAGCACAGAGCGCCGAAATTAAAAATAAACGTTGCATTTTTATCACCAAAAACAAAAGGCATGGCTTTATGATGCTATGCCTTGCTCGGTTACTCTGTAGAAACTATGTAGTTCTAAGGATGGCTACTCTTTTACAGACCGAATAATTGTTCTTGCTCAATCAGCTTTAATGACAATCGTTTGATAAAATTAATTTCTACTACACATAACAAATAGGATCATTATGCAACTGACTTATGCGGGACAAGTTTTCTTAGTAGTCGTTGCAGTTTTGATGATTTGGTCATTTGTACTCACCAAGTTTTGGGTCAAGCGTTTAGCTAAAAATCGTAAAAGTAGTAAGTTTGAATTCGCTTATTTATTTGCCGTGGTTTTTAGTATTAGTGCTTTATTTTTCCCATTTACTTATTGGGTTTCTCAAGCAGTCTACGGCTTAGCAACTAAACCGACTTACGATGCAACTGTAGTGAGTTATACTTCTGAATGGGTAGATACGGAACGTACCGACTCAAATGGGCGTAAATATAAAACTAAAACACTCATGCATACTGCTCAGGTTCAATTTAAAGATAATCAAAACAGAACTCTAACTTTAGATAATTCAGTTCGCTCTGGTGATGTACCTATAGTTGGTGAACATATTACTGTTGTTTATGAATCTGGTGATCACACCGCACAAGAAAAGAGCTGGCGAACAATTCTATTGTTTGCAGCCGCCTTATTTATGCTGTTTATTTTAGGTTATGTGTTGCTCATGATTATTGCCTATAGTCTAAAGTGCGACATGGAAGCCTACAAAACATTTGCTAGCATGTTAATTTTTAAAGTCACACTTCCACTTGGAACAATGGCGATGTTTTCGATGTTGTCTTATTCTATTTTTGCCTATTTCTTTTTAGGTAATCCAAGGAATTTACCTCTGTGGGCTATTGCGCTTTGTAGCTTTTTTGCTCTTAGTCTTTTACCGTTGATTTATCATATTCTGACGGGTTGGAAAGCGTACAAGAAATAGAACTTTTAATAAAAAAGCGCATCTTACGATACGCTTTTAACAGAAATTCTTTTATTCGATCAAGTATTAAAGATCAAACAATTTACCTGGGTTCATCAAACCATTCGGATCAAATACTTTCTTCAAAGCTTTCATATATTCAATTTCTTCAGGCGAACGTGAATATTCCAAATACGGCTTTTTCGTCATACCTACGCCATGTTCGGCAGAGATTGAACCATCATATTTTTTCACGGTATCAAACACATATTTATTCACAACCTGACACTTCGCAAAAAACTCATCTTTGGTTAAGTTTTCAGGTTTCAAAATATTTAAGTGCAAGTTACCGTCACCGATATGACCGAACCAGCAAATTTCAAAATCAGGATAGTTCTCTTGAACAATTGCATCAATCTCACGAATAAACGCAGGCACGTGAGTAATTAATACTGAAATATCATTTTTGTATGGAATAAACGGCGCGATTGATTCAGAGATATCTTCACGTAAACGCCATAAACTTTCTACTTGGTCAAGGCTCTGGCTCATCACACCATCAAGTACCCAACCCTGCTCCATACAATGCTCGAAGATTTCCATTGCTTTATCGAGAATCGGCTCATATGGTGCTTCAAACTCAAGCAATACGTAGAACGGACATTCAGTTTCAAATGGGCGTTGTACATGCCCATGATCTAAAACTTTTTGCATTGCAAGTTCACCAAAGAACTCAAATGCAGTTAAATCGATATCTTTTTGGAACGCATGTAATACAGGCATTACTGCGTCAAAATCAGGAACACCTAAAACTAAAACTTGTAAGTTTTGTGGTTGGCGCTCTAGTTTAATTTCTGCTTCAGTCACTAAACCTAATGTACCCTCACCACCAATAAACAAATGCTGCAATGCATAACCAGTTGCATTTTTAACCATGCCTTTGTTTAAACGTAAAATATCACCCTTACCAGTAACAACAGTTAAACCAAGCACCCAATTACGTGTCATGCCGTATTTAATAACTTTAATACCACCGGCATTGGTACCGATATTACCGCCAATCTGGCTAGAACCCGCTGATGCGAAGTCAACCGGATAATACATCCCTTGCTCTTCAGCATAGTTTTGCAATTGTTCAGTTACAACACCAGCTTGCACTCGTACCATACGATCTGCTGGGAAGAACTCAAGAATCTGGTTCATTTTGTCCATGCTAATGACAATTTCACCATTAGTTGCTACGGCACCCGCAGAGAGGCCAGTACGACCGCCTGATGGTGTAATCGCAATATTAAACTGGTTCGCAAGCTTTACAACTGCCTGAACTTGTTCAGTGGTCGATGGAAAAACGATGACCGATGGGTTCGGATTAAAATGCTTGGTATGATCTTTACCCCAGTTTTCGAGACTATCAGCATCGGTTTTAATACGGTTTTCACCGACGATTGCTGTTAATTGGGTGAGTAACTCAGGTGTTAAAGCGACTGGAGCATTCATCGTTTGCAGACCTAGCAAGAAGTAAACTATGGTGGGACTATGACTTCATATTTTCAGGGTTCTCACCTGAGCAAAGCCATAATGTTCAAGGAACTCCTATATTCTACATGCAACAGCTCAAGCGATAAAGTTCAGAATAGAGATACTGTCACTACAAAACATGTTTAACGTAAATAAATGCTTTTCTATGGGACTTTCAGAGAAAAATCTCATACCAAGTATATTTAAAATGCGCGACAAGCCATAAATAGAAGTGATTAGACATAGATAAAATTGCCATAAGACGATGGCGCAAACGAAATATCTATAGTACCGACCATTATGTTATGATAGCGCCACCAAATTTGGCCTTTGTAGCGGAGCCGTAATGAGCCAACATCTTTCACTACCTAAAGATAAAATCCGTTTCCTTTTGTTAGAAGGCGTTCACCAAAACGCAGTCGATACTCTAAACGCTGCGGGTTACACCAATATTGACTATCGCAAAACTGCTCTTGAAGGCGAAGCACTAAAAGAAGCTGTTAAAGATGCTCACTTTATTGGTATTCGTTCGCGTACCCAATTGACTGAAGAAGTTTTCGAAGCTGCAAATAAATTGATCGCAGTGGGCTGTTTCTGTATCGGAACAAACCAAGTTGATCTTAAAGCAGCTATGGCACGTGGTATTCCTGTATTTAACGCACCGTATTCAAATACGCGTTCGGTTGCAGAGCTTGTACTTGCTGAAACAATTCTTCTTCTTCGCCGTGTTCCTGAAAAATCGGCGGCTTGTCATCGTGGTGGTTGGGACAAGTCTGCTGTCGGTTCTTTCGAAACTCGTGGCAAAACTTTAGGTATTGTAGGTTACGGTTCCATCGGTTCTCAGCTTTCTGTTCTTGCTGAAAGCTTAGGTATGCATGTGATTTATTACGATGCAGTAACTAAATTACCAATGGGTAATGCTCGCCAAGTTGGTTCGTTAGACGAACTTTTAGCGACTGCTGATGTAGTTACATTACATGTGCCTGATGTTCCATCTACACGCAACTTCTTCACTAAAGCACAGTTTGCAAAAATGAAAGAAGGCGCAATCTTCCTAAATGCTGCACGTGGTACATGTGTAGTGATTGAAGATTTAGCAGATGCAATCAAATCTGGTCATATTGCTGGTGCAGCGGTTGACGTATTCCCTAAAGAACCAAAAGCAAATGGTGAAGAGTTTGTTTCTCCACTTCGTGGCTTAGACAATGTGATTTTGACTCCTCACGTTGGTGGTTCAACCATGGAAGCGCAAGCAAACATCGGTTTAGAAGTTGCAGAGAAATTTGTTGCTTACTCTGACAAGGGTATGACGCTTTCTGCGGTAAACTTCCCAGAAATCGCGTTACCATTAACTGCTGGCCAACACCGTTTATTGCACATCCACAAAAACGTACCGGGCGTATTGTCTAAAATCAACAACTTGTTTGCTGAGCAAGGCATCAACATTTCTGGTCAATCACTCATGACTAAAGGTGACATCGGTTACCTCGTAATGGACGTTGACGCTTCTGCTTCTCACGAAGCTTTAGATATGTTGCATGAAGTTGAAGGTACAATTCGCGTGCGCGTATTGTTCTAATACGAACTGTAAATTTAAAAGCCACAGCATTGTCTGTGGCTTTTTTATGGACATTTACATTATCATGTGAAAAGTATACCAATCGATCAAATAATAAAATGTCCAGTTCGAACCAGAAATCTCAGCTACATGCGTTGGGTTTTCTTATTCTTGCCATGTTAAGCGTTCAAAGCAGCGCATCTTTAGCTAAATTTCTGTTCCAGAGCTTTCCTACCCTTACCGTTTCAGCAATGCGCTTATGCTTAGGTGCAATTATTCTTGCTTTTATTTTTAGAATTTGGCGAATTAACTTTAGTCGGGTCCGCTGGAAAGCTATTTTAGCGTATGGCTTTGCTCTTGCAGGAATGAACGCGCTTTTTTATCTGTCAATTGAACGGTTACCCATTGGTATTGCAGTTGCTTTTGAATTTATTGGTCCCTTAAGTGTGGCCTTATATCATGCACGCCAAAAATATGATTTTGTTTGGGTCAGTTTAGCGATTGTTGGCCTCATTTTACTATTCCCTTTCAATCAGGCTCATAGTCTGGATTGGATCGGAGTATTATTTGCAGTTAGTGCGGGCGCATGTTGGGCACTTTATATTATTGCTGGACAGAAACCGTCAGGTATATCAGGCAATCACACTGTGTGTTTAGGAATGAGTGTGGGCGCATGCATCTTATTACCCATTACTTTTTTCTCAGGCTCAATAGGGCAAGTTATAGAGCTCCCCTATCTTGTTTATTTTATTGGTTTGGCAATTTTAGCCAGCGCATTACCGTTTTCTTTAGAAATGCTAGCTCTACGTAATTTAACGCCCTTAAGTTTCGGAACATTGATGAGCCTAGAGCCCGCAGTTGCTGCACTTTCTGGTTTTATCTTTTTAGGTGAGTATTTGTTATGGAATCAATGGTTGGCACTTGCAACAATTATTGCAGCTTCGGTCGGTTGTACCATAACTACCCAAAAAGCACGTCAGGAACGTGAAAAAACTGTAAGTTAAATCGACTAAAACCACGAGTTTAAACATGGCATTCGCTATAATTAACCCTCGTTAGTTTTAAATAATATTAGATGAGTCCCTAGAGTATTTCCATGCAGAATCTTCCCATTATTGCTGTGCTATATATGATTCTGTCGATGGTCTCATATCAAATCAGCGCTTCATTTGCTAAGCAACTCATCGCGATATTAGACCCTCTCACCGTTACAGTTTTAAGGCTGAGCTTTGCAACGGTCATTGTCGCTATAATGTTCCGCTCATGGAAAATCTGGTCACGCTTACCCTATTTAAAATGGCGTGATTTATTGATGTACTGCGCGTCTTTGGGCCTCATGAATATTTTATTCTATACGTCGCTTGGAAAATTACCTCAAGGAATTGCTGTGGGCCTAGAGTTCATTGGTCCATTAGGTCTAGCTCTACTTTCTATTAAACAAAAGAGTGACTACATTTGGGTGGCATTCGCGATGTTAGGTATTGCACTGATGGTGCCTTGGCAAGACCCAACGCAACACCACTTTTCCTACGTCGGTGCTGCCTGCGCGCTAGGTGCTGGATTTTGCTGGGCCTTCTATATTTATTTTGGTCAGAAAGTTGTGACCCAAAATATAGGGATGCATGCTTTAACCATTGGAATTGGATTATCTGCCCTAACCTTACTACCGATTAGCATCTGGCATAATGCTCCTGCATTACTTGAGACGCAGTACTGGGGTAAAGCATTACTTATTGCAGTTTTAGCGACGGCTATTCCATATGCACTCGACTTAATGGCACTCAAACAACTTACTAAATTAACTTATGGCACCCTAACGAGTTTAGCACCAGCATTGGCAGCATTAACGGGTTTCTTATTACTTCACGAAGAAATCAGCATGCTGCAATGGGTGGCTTTAGGTTGTGTAATGTTGGCATCAATTGGCGTTACTTTAAGAAGTACTAAAAAAGTAGCCTAGTTAAATACTATTGCTGCTTTTTATACTTTTTATATTCCTTTAAATATTTATTACCGAGTGTTTCTTTTTCACTATCTTTGAGAATTTTTCCCGCCTGTTGAAAAAATTTATGCTCTTCTTCTTTTAAATGATGATGAACTTTTTCACTCAACTGTTTGGCAGTTGCTAACCAACTTGGGCTACTCATATCGGTTTTTTCGAGCTGCTCGACCAACTCATCCATTTCATGATGTTCGGATAAAGCATGTCTCGTAATATCTAAACCGACATCATCAAACATTAAAGGAATATATAAATAACGGTCTTCAGCAACTGAATGGGCATAAAGTTCATTTTTTAATGCATCAAATAATTCTTTTCGTTCTTCGGTTAAACCATGTGTCTGGATTAATTGCACAGAAAGGTTGCGTTGATTTTCATGGCTTTCTCTTAATGCTTCGAAAATATTCATTCTCTTCCTCATTTTTAGCTAAAAAATCTTTTTTATTTCAAGGTTTATCATACGTTGAAATTTATAATGTTTAAGTAGCTTAAAATGAGACTATTTTTTACACAGTTTTCTTTCTAGTAAGTTTCTGTAATGATTTTTATATTTTAAATTATGAAGGATACATAAAAAGTATGAACTGCTCTTTAAGATCAGTTCATACTTTTTTATCTTATTTAACCTGTAACAAACATTTGATAGCCCAAACGGCAAATTAGAATACTGACTAAAATTAAAAAGATAATACGGACAAAACCACTACCATATTTAAGCGCGGTACGCACCCCAACAATAGAGCCAAGCACGTTAGCTACCGCCATCATCAAACCAATATGCAAAATAGCGTGACCTGTTGGAATGAAGAAACTCAGTGCAGCCAAGTTCGTCATAAAATTACCAATTTTTGACAAAGCTGAGGCATGTAAAAAATCAACTTGTAGAAAACGGATAAAGAAAAAGATAAAGAAGCTACCAGTACCCGGACCAAAAATACCGTCATAAAAACCAATCGCCAAACTACCGATAGCAGCCAAAATTAACATTTTGTTGGTAATTTTTTGCTCTGTATGGACTTGACCAAAGTTCTTTTTAATTAAGGTATAGATGGCTATTACAATCAACATTACAAACACAAAAGGACGTAATACCGATTGGGGAATTAACGATAAACAAGCCGCACCGGCAAAAGAACTAATCAGTGCACAAATAGCAATAACGGCTAAAAGCTTCCATTGCAACTTTACTCTTTTTGCAAAAGTATAAGCAGCAGATGCAGTACCAAAGATTGAAGATAATTTATTTGTACCAATAACCGTTGCAGTCTGCATGTTCGGAAAAGTACTCATGATACCGGGAATCTGGATGAGTCCACCGCCGCCTACAGCAGCATCAATTGCTCCCGCAGTAAACGCAAAAAAGATCAAACTAAGGATAACATCCCATTCCATACCCATGCTCTATACTCTACATCTACTACAAATTTAAGATACGCTTAGGTACCAACCGTTTTTTATCAGTAATCTCAGCTAAGCCTAAACAGCGCTCACCCGAAAACACCAAAACTTCTGCTTCTGCAGAATGTTCAATATTGCTTTCTAAACCGTTGCAAAAATATTTTTCACGTCCTTCTGGAACTTGAATTTTTAGGAAATGGTCAACTGGAGCATAAACTGGAAGTAGCAAAGCTTCTCTTTGCTCTTCTGTTAAGCTTTCCAGATATTCAATGGTATAACTCGGAATAAGCTCAAAATGTCCTGTTTGAGTCCGGTTTAGCATCGTTAAATGCCCACCACAGCCAAGAGCCTCACCAATATCTTCACCGAGTACACGGATGTATGTCCCTTTAGAGCAGGTTACATCCAGAGTGATCGTATTTTCGGTAAATTCAATGAGCTCTAAAGCATAAATTGTGACTGGACGTGCTTCACGCTCAATTTCAATACCTTTTCGGGCAAGCTCATATAATGGTCTGCCTTCTTTTTTCAAAGCCGAGTACATCGGCGGAACTTGTTGAATATCACCTCTAAATTTCTCTAAAGTTTGTTCAATAAGCTCTGGGTTAAGAACAGGAACGGAGCGTTCTTGTAGAATCTCCCCTTCCACATCACCTGTCGTTGTGGTTTGCCCCAATCGAACAGTGGTTTGGTAGCGCTTTGTTGAGTCCAGCAAATAATGTGAGAACTTGGTAGCCTCTCCCAAACAAATCGGGAGCAAACCTGTCGCCAATGGGTCTAAAGCTCCTGTATGACCTGCTTTTTGGGCGCGATATAACCAACGCACTTTTTGCAAAGCCGCATTTGAGCTGAGCCCTAATGGTTTATTTAATAGAAATACACCACTGATATGGCGACGAGAAATTTTTTGATTTTTTGTCGTCATTTTTACTGGAACACAAAGCTAGAAAAAAGTGCCGACATGTTAGCAAATTCGACAAGATATTTTCACAATATTTAGGTGCCTTTTCACTTATTTTATGGCACATTAATGATCGAGTAAAAAAACAACAAATTAAAACTTAAGGAAGATATCTTTATGCACGGAATGCAGAAGAAGGTATTGTGGTGCGTGCTCGGATTTTTTATTTTGAGCCTTATTGCATGTGTCTATTGGTTAAGTCCTGACTCAAAAAACACATCAGCTCAAGTCAGTGAAAATACAGCTCAAAACTTAGCATCAGCCCCATCCACAGATCATTCATCGTTAAATGAAGATGCTTATCATAGTAAAAGTCAGCAAGACACTGAAGTTAACTGCCAGTTAAAAATTGATAGTTCCCAGCATTTAGTCGTTAACAGTCAAACACGCGACTGCTTTGAATATTTTATCACTCAATATGGCGAAAACGATTTAGAACAGATCAAAAATCACTTTGGGAAATTTATTCAAGGACAATATTTAGAACCAGCACGCTCACAGATTATGGATTTATGGGCCCGCTATTTAAAATATCGTGAACAACTTGCTCAAATCCAAACGCCTTCAGCAAAACAACAAGATAAAAATTATTTTCAAAAGATCTTTGATTCAATTCAAGATATAAGAAAACGTTTCTTTTCGACTTCTGAAATTGAAGGTCTTTTCTCGAGCGAAGATGTCTATCAGAACTATACGCTAGATCGAATGCAGATACTTGAAGACTCTTCTCTAAGCGAAATTGAAAAAGCACGAAAACTTAAAGAACGTTTTGAGGAACTTCCAGAAGACTGGCAGCAAAACCTGCAAGAACTTTCTAAACTTGATGATTTACATACCCTGACCAAACAAATTAAAGCTCGTAAGGGTTCAGCAGAAGAACTTCGACAGATGCGTACAGCACTTGTTGGAGTCGAGGCGACTCAACGATTAGAAACTTTAGATACAGAGCGGAATGCTTGGCAACAAAAGGTCACAAGTTATCTCGATGGTCGAGATGAAATTATTAAAAGTAACATGAGTGATAGCGCCAAAAATCAAGCTATTCAAGAGTTACGTCAACAACAATTCAATTCATCACAAGAACAACTAAGACTTCGAACTTTTGAAACGGTCCATGATCAGGGAGGTGAGCTGCCATTTAATTACTAAGCCTTTCCTTTTTTGGAAACTGGCTAAACATTCACTAGCAGTAAGAAGCTGCTTTTCATACAAAATAAAAATAGTGAGTAAAAAATGAAAAGGAAGTTAATGTTTTTCTGCGCTGCAATGCTCTCAGGACTGAGTATTTCGGCGGCCCATGCAACAAATGCTGAACAAGTTAAAAGCTCGTTCGTTTATTCATCTTACGCACAAACAAAATATCCAATGGTTTTTAATCATGGTATGGCGGGTTTTAATAGAATCGGAACAGATACGCTTGGTCTCGATTACTGGTACCAAATTCTGCCTGATCTTGCCCGCAATGGAGGAAATGTCTGGGCTACAAGGGTCTCGCCATTTAACTCAACAGAAGTGCGTGGAGAACAACTTGCCCAGCAAGTAGAAGAGATTATTGCTATTACCGGCAAGCCTAAAGTCAACTTAATCGGTCATAGCCATGGGGGTCCAACAATTCGCTATGTGGCCGGTATCATGCCAGAAAAAGTTGCCTCACTTACCACGATTGGTGCGCCTCATAAGGGATCACCAATGGCAGATGTCATCCTGAACGTTGAGGGTACTCCTCTTTCTGGACTGGCAACGTTAGTAAACTGGTTTTCAGCAGCAATTACTTGGGCAGGAGGTCTAGATCCGACTAGCTATCCGCATGACTCTTTAGCAGGTGCGCATAGTTTATCAACTCAAGGTTCAGCTCAGTTTAATGCTCAATTCCCTATGGGTGTACCAATCACTTCTTGTGGTGAGGGAGCATATCAAGAGAAAGGCATTTATATGTATTCTTTCTCTGGAAATAAAGCCTTAACCAATCCATTAGATCCATTTGATATTGCACTTACAGGCAGTAGCTTAGTGGTCGATCCATTTGGTGATAATGATGGACTAGTTTCCCGATGCAGTGCCAAATTTGGTAAAACAATTCGTGATGATTACAACTGGAATCATTTAGATGAAGTGAATCAAGTGCTGGGGATACGTTCTATTTTTGCTTCAGATCCGGTCTCGGTTTACCGTCAACATGCAAACCGTTTGAAACTTCAAGGACTGTAATTTTTTAAAACAAAAAATGCGCCAAAAGGCGCATTTTTTTTACTCGCTATAAGCTTACGCTTTACGAGCTGGTAATTTTTCACGAATACGTGCAGCTTTACCAGACAAGTCACGGAGGTAGTAAAGTTTAGCACGACGAACGTCACCACGACGTTTCACTTCGATTTTAGCAACAACTGGTGAGTGAGTTTGGAATACACGCTCAACACCAACACCGCTAGAAATTTTACGTACTGTGAACGCAGAGTTCAAACCACGGTTTTTCTTAGCAATTACAACACCTTCAAATGCCTGAAGACGTTCACGCTCACCTTCTTTTACTTTAACTTGGACAATAACAGTGTCACCAGGAGCAAAAGCAGGGATATCAGATTTTAACTGTGCATTTTCAACAGCTTGAACTAAAGGATGTTTACCACTCATTGTGGGAATCTCCAATATGTGCGGAGTCAGAAGAGGTCTGAAATTCCGCTGGGGATAGAGGCTAAAGCGCATATCAACCCGTTTATCTTTCCCTTTACGACAAAATGTCTATAAAGAGCCTTAGAATATACACAAAACTATTCATTAAATAGAATCATGCTTTAACTCGAAGCATTGCTTCTCGTATTTTTGCAGAACTTCCGTTCCTGAGAATAGTGGTTAAAAATTACCATTGCTCTCTTGCGCATCTTTTAGCCATTTTTTCTGCTGCTTATTCAACTCTACTTTCTCGGTCAACTCTGGTCGACGTTCTAAAGTTCGTTGATAACGCTGCAAAAAGCGCCATTTTTCGATATTGCCGTGATGTCCAGATTTTAAAACTTCTGGTACATCCAACCCTTCAAAATGGTCTGGCTTTGTATATTGTGGACAATCTAAAAGACCATCAACAAAAGAATCTTGTACTGCTGACTGTTCATCTGACATTACATTCGGCAAACGGCGAATAATACTGTCAAGTAACACCATAGCGGGCAGTTCACCACCTGATAAAACGTAATCACCAATTGACCATTCCTGATCAACATAATGCTGGATCAAACGCTCATCCACTCCCTCATAACGTCCACACAGTACAATTAAGCCGTCGTAATCAACAAACTGCTGTACTGCTTGTTCATTTAAAGTTTTGCCTTGTGGAGACATGTACACCACAGGAACATGAACATGTCCTGCTTGTGAGGCAAGCTGTTTGGCATGCGCAATTGCTTTCGCCAAAGGCTCAGCCATCATTACCATCCCAGGGCCACCACCAAATGGACGTTCATCCACTCTTCTGTAGTTTCCCTCAGCAAAATCACGAGGGTTAATACAAGTAACTTGTACGATATCTCGTTTTGCCGCACGTCCGCTGATGCCGTAGGCTGTAATCGCTTCAAACATTTCAGGAAAAAGCGTAATGACTGCAAAAAACATCACAGACTCCTCTATTTTCCTGCTGTATTAATCCTAAAAGGATTAATAATCTACGCCCCAATTGACGTAAATACGACCAGCTTCAAGATCAACACGTTGTACTACATCTTTATGCCAAGGAATCATGCGTTCTTCTGAATCAACGCTGTCTGGGGTAGCATGTACCACCATCACATCATTGGCTCCAGTTTCAAACAATTCATGAATTTTACCTAAGTTTACTTCCTGCTCTTCATCATCAAGGCCAAACACTGTTAAGCCTTTTAAATCTGACCAGTAGTACTCATCTACATCTGCTTTTGGCAGTTGAGACTTAGCAATCCAGATATTAGCGCCAACCAAGTTTTCTGCTCCAGTGCGATCACTCACACCTTTCAAAGCAACAACTAGACCTTTGCCATGTGGTTTCCAACGTTTTACATCTATTGTTTGCCAACCTGCCTTGGTCTCAATGTACCAAGGCAGGTAGTCAAACATGTTGCTCATAGGTTCTGTATTTGAATACACCCAGAGCCACCCATTCAATCCATAAGCTGAACGTAACTGTCCAATCTGAATACGATCTTCGGGAACATTCTGTGTTGATGTCATGGGCTACCTACTACAAAAAAATTATGCAGTAGCTTTTTTAGCTTGAGCAGCTAAAGAAGCAACACGTTCAGAAGGTTGAGCACCTTGAGAAACCCAGTGAGCAAAACGGTCTGCGTCTAAACGAAGTTTTTCTGCTTGACCTTGTGCAGTCGGGTTAAAGAAACCGATACGCTCGATGAAACGACCATCACGTGCATTGCGGCTGTCAGTCACAACGATTTGATAGAATGGACGTTTTTTTGCGCCGCCACGTGCTAAACGAATAACAACCATGATAAAAGCCTTATAATTCTTACGGATTATCCCTGCGCCGACCATCGGCAACACTTCAAACCCCTTTCATAGAGGGCGACATTCTACGTGATTTTCGCCCTGAAAGAAAGATTATTTTTTGAGTTATCCGCAGTTTTGAATTTAAAATTACTGTAGCCAATTTGATGCGGCAGATAATGAACAATCAGTTGCACCTTTTGCCCAAAATTTTTGTCCTTGATCATTAAGACAAATGATCCCATCATCAGCTTGAGAAGTAGTGGCAATAGGGGTAGCAGTTAACACCCAGCTTGAATCAGTTATGCTGACAAAAGCTAAGTTATATAAGGCTTGGCCTTGTTGAGGACTTACATTAGAGCCATAAATCGAATTAATAGTCGCATTTGATGGGTAACGATTGTGAACCATTTTTTCTGATTCTAATTTTTGGGCAATATTCATCATTTCAGATTGAACAGCTGTACGATGCCCTTTACGTAAATATTGCAAATATGGAGGTGTCGCTATAGCTGCTAAAATTGCAATTATCGCTACCACAATCATGATTTCTATTAAAGTAAAACCATTCTTCATTGCCAATTCTCACTATTTGTTTCACATACATTGCAAGTGACTGTCCCACCACAGTCATTATCAACAGCCGCAGCTGTTAAACTTTGGCAACGCAAACCTGAATTCTTAGCAATAAAGTTAATATTTCTTGGATCTGTAGTTGTCGCTTTAATGACCCATGTTTGCCCATTCGCCGCACCATTCGTCAATAAATTTCCTGTCGTCGTATCATCACTAATTTCAATCGTATAACCGCCCCGTGGCAACGTTACAGATGTGGTGGTAAATCCTCTATAGGTAAAGTTCTTGGATTTATGCCGTTCCAATTGTTCTGCCAATTTTAGAATTTCACCTTTAGCAGCAGAAGCCGTCGCTCTACGGCTATAACTTTGATATGAAGGGATAGCAATCGAAGCAAAAATAGCGACAATCACGATGACAACCATGAGCTCAATCAAGGTAACACCCTGATTAAACCGCAGAATATAATATTTATTCATCAGTCATCCCTTAACGATAACGCTCATACCAACGCGTAGGAACTAAATGACTCGTACATTGCCACTGTCCAGTCCCTTGCTCATTACCAGACAGCTTTAATTTCCCACAACTATTAGTCGCAGGTGGGTTATCCTCCGTTGGCACAAATGTTACGCCACGAATACCGGAGCCAATAACATTTTCATTACATTCAGAAACTCCTACTGGACAGGTATTCCCCGTTTGTGTTTCAAACCCACTGTGATTCTCTTTATTTTGATCGATTGACCCATCAGAATTAAGGCAGGCGCCAAATGGTAAACAGAACGTCTGCTGGTCAGTTTCACCTACTACACGTGGTAAACATGGGTCTGCCGCTACAATGCCTGTTCCCTGCGGGTCATAAACAGGCACAATTAAAGTCCCCGTAACGGCCATAGGTTCTTCAAAAGCTTTTAGCCCTCCTTTAATACGGAAACTATTATTAGCTTTCTCTGTGCCATCGCTCATACTAGAAAGTGAGCGATACCAACCACTTTGCCCCACCCCAGTGTTTGGAAAGAAAATCTGTGCTACTCGTGTTTCCCCAGACCGTAAAATTTGTGGATTTTTTCGAAGCGTCGATCGAGTAATATCTTTTGTTTCAAGTTGGTTATCAGTTAAAGACATCAGATTCTTTTTGATAAAGTCTTTATCGATAATCCCATAGACATTGTTTACAGGTCTTCCGCTTAATGCGGTGCTCGGTGACATTCCCTCACGGCCTGTAAGGGGGTAAACATCTAACGGTGTACTGCGGTCCCCTGAAGCAATGCCTACAGTAATAAAAGTGTGGATACCATAATCGTGAATTGTCACTGTTGGCGGTTCATAAAAACGCGGCGCATTCCCAGCGGTATAATCATTCGAAGCATCATAAGTTGAGTCATTTGTTGCCAAATTGGCTAATCGAACAACTCGAATACCGAAACTGCTATAAGTTGAATTTGTTTTTGTCTGGTTATTATTAAGATCGATACGGAAAATTTGCCCGCCTAAATCACCAAAATATAAATGGTCGACTAAACCATCAGCATCTCGATCTAAGGTACTAATGCGACTAACAATACTGTGCTTCATATTAGAGTTATCTATATTAGAGCCTGTGTCACTCGTCCACCATAAGCGCTCCCCAGTTTTAGCATCAATAATATAAACAGCATTCCCTTTTGCTTTTCCATTCGTAAAGCAAGAATTGCTCAAGGTAATATTCGGGTTTTCATAACATTGGTCGTAGCCACCACCAACAATCATAACGCGTTTAATAACTCCGTTATAACGTATATTTGCAAGTACAGGTTTAGACCAACTCTGCCCCATGCGACTATAATCAGTTTGATCTGCTCCTACTCTAAACAGGAGCTGAGGTGAGACAGGATTTAAGACATTTAAGCCATAATAGCTGCTGCCCCCCATTCGCATGCCACCATAAATATTCATTTGCTTTGCAGTTACTTTTGATACTGCTGAGCTACCGCTTCCCGTTGTAGTAATACTATATGCAGGGTCAGATACCCAAGCCCCATCCATACCGTGAGCAGGAGCTGAGGCATCACTTTGGCCAACCACTAAAGCTTTTGATGCAATTGGATCATTTAATATATCAGCCGGAACGAAAGCCATTTGTTCTACACCAGTTGAGGCATCCACAATATGTAAACCACCTTCCATCGTTCCATAGAGAATGGATTGTTCACGCGCAGATGTTAAATTCCCATTTTCATCTAATGTTCCATTATAGGTAAGCTGTACCGGTAAAGAATGAATACTACCGCCCATCGATAAATAGGGTTCATTCGATGTAACTAATGACGAAGGTAAAGTCGTAGCGCTAATATCAGTTGAGTAACCTAGATAATTTAATATTTTTAATTTCAAGCCAATCGGGAAAGCTTTTAAAATATCTTGTCCAGTTGATGCATTAAATTTTCCTAAAACATAACTTGCTGTATTAGCCACACTATCAAAAGGATTAGTTCCTTCTGGGGGAGCAGCTGGAATTTTTAGCAAATTAGTTCCAGAAGTCGATATTTTCGTTAAGCTACCATCCGATGCGACGGCGGAAACATCGGTAAATAAATTGCGGATTTTAGTTTGTACTGCGTAATAATATTTTGTGATATTTCCTTCTTCATCACGTGTTTCATTTTGTCCAGCAATTGGTAAAGGAACTTTTGCATATGAACCGCCAAAAAAGACTTTACCTCCATCATTATAAGTAGAGCTATTCCAATAATCTTTTGTTCCAGTTCTAAAAGCCCCACTTGCGTTGTAAACCAGCCCACCAGCATTAGCTTCAAAAGCGCCCGCATTTGTTCCCGATAAAACAACATGGTATTTTTTTAGGTTGCCTCGCCAAGTTAAATAAGCATTTGCTGGATTTGGCTCAAAAGCACGTAAGTAACCATATTCCTGTAAATTTTTAGGATTTAGTGCATCATAAGGAACAGAGATAGCTCCTGTGGTTAAGGGTTCTAAAGGAACTTTTCCGATGTTAGTAATAAATGCGATAACGCTGTCTGTTACACCTTGCGCACTTTGGGTAGGGAAAAAACCTCCATTTCCATAACCAGGTGCAGTGACCGCATTTGTGGTCTGATTCGGCGAACAATTATCATCACTTCTACGGTCAGATTGGGTTCTCGAACTCAAACGACAGGCATTTTTTACATCAGAAGAACTTAAACTAGAAAAGTCACTACCAAAACCCACAAATGCTGTTTGAATAGAAACTCCAGCTGGGTTTTTTGTTTTATCAAATAGTCGTTTTGCAAACTCCCCCATACAGGCCCAACCAGAGTCTGCTGTCGTGTTAGATAAACCTCCAGAACAATTAAAATCAGTTCCAAAAGTACTGCCTAAGGCCGTCGACATTACAGTTGCAGAACGCGTATTTGTTGTATTGTTCGGCTCACCATCTGATAAAAAGTAAATACCTTGCCCATCACAACTCTGGCGATTGGCCACCGCAGGCAAAGGAGATTGGTAAATAGCATTTAAGTTAGAGGCATTTCTATCTACAACAATATTCGGATTGCTGGCTGTATCGTTTGATTTTGATTTTGGGATACCGCTGTCTGCATTTGCTATCGCATAATTAAAAGTGGTGTAGTAATAAGTATAAGAATAGGTCCAGTCCGATGAAGTATCATAGGCTGTTGCTGTATCTACACCTGGATTAGAGGTTGACCAACTACTCCAATAATTTGTAGAGCGACAAGGCTGCCATAGATTTGCTGTATCAATTTGTGAGTCACGATAACTAGTGCAATATGAGTATTCCGTTCTATTATCAGATTTTCGCACACGCTTTATATAACTATCTTTTCGGATAGCATAATTCGCCTCTGAATAGGTTGTTGTACCCATCAAATAAGCAGCAGCTTCTGCATAAGCATGTGCCGAAGGTGTTGACCCGCCAGCAGTTAAATTTGCAACGGCCTGTTTTAATTTATAACGCTGAGAACCCACTGTATTTAAAGTACTTGCATCTCCTAAAGGAGCAGCAGCCACTAAAACTTGCCCACTTCGGCTATCACCATTTGCAGAGAAATTTCCCAAGCCCACACGAGTATCATTTAAAATAGGGTTATTGCTGGCTAAAAAAGCATTCATACCATTTTTAAGCATGGCCAACCGGTTTTCACCATAACTATTGTTGGTCATACTTCCTGATGTATCTAACATCATCACAATGGTTTTTTTACCCGCTGTAGGTGAAGCATAAATTTGTAAATCACTCGCCTGCACGACAGAGCTTGCCACCAACCATGTAAAAGTGACCGAGCTTGAACAGATGGCATACCATAAATTATTTGGCTTAAAATTCTTCAATTTTAGTTTCACGATATTCCCCGTTATGAACCTGGTGCCGTAATTTGAGTTAATTTATTGGTATAGTTAAATTCTTGAACTTGGGTGCTAAAAGGCACGTTATGATTTGCCAAACATTCCGCCAATGTTTGTTTAGTCGCTAAGGCGGTATCAAAATTGTCGCTAATTTTTGCCGAACTCGTGCTTAAGCAGTCAGCTTGTAAAGTTTCAATAGAACTAGAGGTGTATGCTGGCAAAAAAGCTGTTGTAATCACTCGAATACGTTGAGTAGACAGCATACTTTTAGGTAGTTGAGTACCTTCGGAAGTATTTGTTCCTCGAGGTAAATTTGAACCAGGAATATCGTTTGTAGCGTCTGTTGGAATACTTACAGCAACTTGCGTAACGACCGCTTGACGATTACTTCCATAGTCACTTGTTAAATCACAGAAACCTGCGACTCCGCCATCTTCGACTACCGCATTATTGGCACTTCCTGCACGAAGTAAACTTGCACCTCTGGTCTGAGCAAAATTTGTTGCTGTAGAAACAGGCTTATAACAAAAGTTGTATTCTGCACCAGGGTTACTTTCGTGTTCTTTGAGCGCCGCCCCAATCACATTAGTAATATTAGTTAGGGTAGTAGGATTCATCTGTACAATGAGCTCTAAAGGCGTGTCAGATGACTGAAAATTTAATTGGCTAACTTGGCTATTGGTAGCAACTTTTAAAGATACAATAGCCACTCTTATTGCTAAAACACCTACAGAAATAACAACTAATAAAGTAATAAGTACAACAATAAGAGTTGCCCCTTTTTCCTTAGATCTACTTTTCTGAATTAAATGGGTCATAGACTTTCCCCCATCGCATTGCGTAGAGCAATTGTTACGTTATAAGTGCGACGTAAGAATCGAGTTGTATTATCAGAAGCATGTACAGTTTGATCTAACATAAAAAAAGACTGGGCAGGATCTATTGCTCTGTTTTGGGCATTATTCGTGGAACGGGCTAGTACAGATATTTGTATTGAAAGAATTCGCGGTGCCATTACAGATGGTGTGGCATCTCTGGCAGCCTGTGCAGCAGCTCGATACTGGGGAATCGTATAGTAAGCAAAATTGCCAGCCGCATTTTTTGCACCGAATAACACATGAAAATGGTCAATACGCGGCAATACGATTTGGCCGGCGTCACCCAAGCCAGTAATAGTGGTAGGTTGAGCTGCGGCGGCTACAGCAGAGGGAGTATTTGCATCACATGCAAGTGCATAATCTTGCTGGGAGGTACCATTACTATCAAGACGTAAGAAATAACGCTCTACAATTAAATCTCCTGCAAGGACATTCACACCTTCACAATTAGTCATATTCGTAGGCGCAATAAATTGGATAGTCAGTTGATCACTTTGCACAGCAGCATTTGAACTATTCTGTATATTTGAAAGACCTTTCCAGTGATTACTCACAGTACTTACCGTATCGCTTGCACCACGACTTAGTAATGTGTCAGCAATATAAGTATTTGTTCCAACATTAGGGACAAAATTAACAGTGTTATTATTAGTTGCTGTTGAGCCAGTTAGCACAACCCCGCCCCAAGGCGTCGTATCGGTTAATATTGGGTTGGTTACATTTCCATAATTTAGAAGGCGTATATCACGGGCAATATATTCCAAACCAAAAATACCACTATCTTGTATTTCAGCATTTGCTTTTTGTAGGTGACTTGATAAAAGTCCACCAATAAATAATTGAGTTGCTGCAGCTACTAAAATTAGGCCTAAAGCCAATGCAACCATAAGCTCAATTAATGTAAAGCCTCGTTGTTTCCAGGATACAAATGAGTGAGCCATTAATATGCCTCCATCATCAAACAATTTGAATTATTGGCATAAACACCATCTGTACTCATACAGCTCGACACATCCGCGGTAGTGACTCCCCCATTTGTTGTAATTACTGGAGAGGTTTTTCCCCAAAAAACGAACAGACATTGCCTCTGCTGGGTCATTGTGCTTGTAACCCCAGGGCAATTTGTCATTGTGATTTTCATGCCAAGTTGATCAGCATTTCTCGCTGCTTGATACGCATCAAATTGAGCAAGTTGAGAAGGCGTACAAGCGGCATTGAAACACAACGAAGGGGCTGCAGTAGTAGATGAATAATTGCTATAACTACGAACAAATGCAGGATATTGACTAGCTTGAGAACTATTTACGCGAATATTTTCTGCTAATCCTCTCATAATCATAATGGCTTGAGATTTACTTAATGCTTCTGAAGAAGCATCCATAGCCCGAATTTGCAAAGCGACATATCCTAAAATTCCTATCGCAAGTAAAATTAAGGCGACCAATACTTCTAATAAACCAACCCCAGCTTGAGTTTTTTGCTTAGAGCCCCGCATTAACATGTCTCCTCAGCTTTAAAAATTAATGTGCCAAGCTTCGTTAAAATAATAATTTTCTTTTTATTTATTTTTGAATTACAAATAGATAAAAGCGCATCTTGAGTAATATTAGTTACTACTCCATTTGCATTAAAAGTTAAAGTCGTCGCTGTTGATGAGCTCTGTGTACCATTAGCAGCGATACTTTTAAGCTCAAGAGTGCTATTGGAAGCAGCTTTCCAATTAAAAGAAGTCGGTGTATTTGAGGCTGTTGAATTCAGATTAATGGATACATCTTGTCGACCAAGTATTGCTTGGCTCTTTGATTCTGACAAAGTATTGATTAGGTCTCTTTGATTTTCATCTAGTCGTTTACTTTCTAATAAATTCGACATAGACGGTGCAGCCATCATCGCGATGATGGCCATTACTATAATCGTCACCATAAGCTCAACCAAGGTGAACCCGTCTTGCGGAATAATTCCCCTCATCCCCAGAACCCCAAATAAACTTAAGAATTTTTTATTTATTATTTAAATTTTACGGTTTAGATTTACAAAACAAATACAAAGCAGATGAAGGGTATAAAAAAACAGATAACTGTCATATCAACAATTATCTGTTTACTATTTTAAAATCAGTATGTTAAATAAGTCACACTTTATGCTTGAGTCACATGAATACGTAATTCTTTAGGAAGACTAAAAGTTATATTCTCTTCACGCCCATCTAATTCTTTAGGTGCTTGCGCGCCCCAGTCTTGTAAACGTTGAATTACTTGCTTAATTAGAATTTCTGGTGCTGAAGCACCCGCTGTCACACCAATTTTGCACGTATCATTGAACCATGACTGTTCTAACTGATCAGCATTATCTACAAGGTAAGCTGCCTTGCCCATACGCTCGGCAAGCTCGCGTAAACGATTTGAATTTGATGAGTTAGGTGAGCCTACAACCAATACCACATCACACTGTTCTGCTAAGTCACGTACAGCATCTTGTCTGTTTTGAGTGGCGTAGCAAATATCATCTTTACGCGGACCTTGAATATGAGGAAATTTTGCACGCAAAGCATCAATAACTTTAGCAGTATCATCAATAGATAAAGTTGTTTGAGTTACAAATGCAAGTTTTTCAGGATGTCTTACTGCAAGCGCAGCAACATCAGCTTCATCTTCAACTAGATAAATGTCACCACCTTTCAATTTGTCATATTGCCCCATTGTTCCTTCAACTTCAGGGTGCCCTTCATGACCAATTAAAATGGCTTCAGTACCTTCTCGTGCATATTTAGTCACTTCAATATGAACTTTAGTAACTAAAGGACAAGTTGCATCAAATACTTTTAAACCTCGGCGCTCCGCTTCTTGCTGAACAGCTTTTGAAACACCATGAGCACTGAAAATTACAATTGAGTCATCCGGAACCTGATCTAGTTCATCAACAAAAACCGCCCCTCTTTGACGTAAGTCATCAACAACAAATTTATTGTGTACAACTTCATGACGTACATAAATAGGAGGGTTAAAACATTCTAAAGCCCGATTGACGATTGCTATGGCTCGATCAACACCGGCACAAAAACCACGCGGATTAGCTAACACAATTTCCATAACAGCCTCAAAATTAATAAAACAGGGGAATTTCTCTTGAATATTTGCAATTAAAACTATTCAGTTTAAACGCACGGTACACTACAATAGCGAAGATATTTTATCATATCAGGAAAAATATCATGTCGGGTCTATTGTTTGTCGTTTCTGCTGCATCAGGAACGGGCAAAACATCTTTGGTGAAAGCCCTGCTTGACCGTGTGAGCAATTTACATGTTTCAGTCTCACATACTACCCGAGGTCAACGTCCCGGTGAATTAGATGGTGTTCACTATCACTTCACTACAAAAGATGAATTTCTAGACCAAGTCAACCATGACGGTTTTATTGAATACGCTGAAGTATTTGGTAATTACTATGGCACTTCTCAAGCAACTGTAAAACAACAGTTAGCTCAAGGACACGATGTTCTACTTGAAATTGATTGGCAAGGTGCAGAGCAAGTACGCAAACTTTTTCCTGAATCCAAGCAAATATTTATTTTACCGCCAACACAGTTTGACCTTCGTCAGCGTTTATCTAACCGCGGCACAGACTCAGTTGAAGTCATTGAACATCGTTTAAGCTGTGCAGTTGAAGATATGCAGCATTACACGAACTTTGATTACATCATTATTAATGATGACTTTAATAAAGCCTTACATGAGATTGAAGCTGTAATTACAGCAAACCGTCTAGTGCTCTCTCAGCAAGCGAAACGTTATCAAACATTAATTCAAGACTTGATTACTCCTCAACCAAAACAGGAATAACTTGAGTCTAGATCGAAAGCCTTTTATACTGTTTAGTCTGTTCAAATTCACCATTCCAAAACGAGAACTTTTATGGCACGCGTCACCGTTGAAGATTGTTTAGATCATGTAGACAACCGTTTTGAGCTTGTGCTCGTTGCAAGTAAACGTGCTCGTCAATTGGCACGTCAAGGCATGGAGCCAACTGTAGAATGGGATAACGACAAACCGACTGTAGTTTCTTTGCGCGAAATCGCGGCAGGGCACGTTACGAAAGAAATTCTTAAGCAACGTGAACAAGATTATCAAACTTCTAGTCTTGATCTTGCTCTTTCTACAAACAGCTTGAATTTAGAAGGTTTTTCTTTCTAATTAATTCTGTTTCATAAAAAAACCATCGTTTTTCTGCGGTGGTTTTTTATTTGGCTTTGTCTTGAATTTAAAGATATTGAAAAAAGCAATTATTTTCATTGAAAAAAAAATACACTTTTTCAAATGAAAAAATTGACAAGTTCCGCAATATGCTTTTCATTAAGAAGTAGATAGATTTAGTTTTTCAGTATTAGGAAAAAGGGTGATTTATGCCAGGCGAAGAGGTCAGCCAAGCCAAGCAACAGCTTAAATTGATTATCGACCCTTACTTATCGGTAAGTGAAGTCGAGAAAGTGCTTGCTGCCTGTGATTTTGCCGATCTAGCGCATACTGGCATTACACGTAAAAGTGGTGAACCCTACATTCTGCATCCAATTGCTGTCAGCTGTATTCTTGCGAACATGCGTTTAGATGTTGAAACCTTAATGGCAGCCCTTTTGCATGATGTTATTGAAGATACTCAATATACAAAAGAAGATATTACTGAAAAGTTTGGCCTGACAGTTGCCGAGCTGGTTGACGGCGTAACCAAACTTAGCCAATCAAGTGATAAAGAATATAACAAAGCCGCCTCATTCCGAAAAATCTTGCAAGCGACCCTACAGGACCCACGTGTCATTATTATTAAATTAGCTGACCGCTATCATAATATGACAACTTTAGGTGCTTTGCGTCCAGATAAACGTGCCCGTATTGCTCAAGAAACTCTTGATATCTTTGTGCCAATGGCAAGATTAGTCGGCATGAATGAAATGGGTGATAATCTAGAAAATCTTTGTTATCAAAATCTTGATCTTGATATGTTTGATAACGTGCAAAATGCACTACGTCAAACCAAACCAGAGCGATGTAAATATCAAAGTATCTGGGAACAAAACCTTGCTGAACTTCTTCATAATTATCATATTCAAGGCCGCATTAAAAAGAAAAATAACAATATCGAATTATTACGCCATTTCGTTAAAAATGAGATGGATTTACAAGAGCTTACCCATAGCCATGCTTTTGAAATCGTTTTACAATCAATTGCCGACTGTGACCGCCTAGTTGATGCTTTAAGAGAAAACTTTCAGGTCATTCAATATCAGGACCATATCCGTCGTCCGCTACCGGGTGGCAACCAGTCTTTATTAATTAAGCTCAAAGGCGAAAAAACTACACTATCTCTTACCATTCAAACTGAGCTTATGCGTAAAGCTGCTCGTTTTGGAGTAGTGCTTGGTGAAAATGCACCGCAAACTTGTCGTTCAGCCATTCAAGCTTCAATGCAAAATCTGAATACGCTGATCGATGGAGAATGTGCAAAAACGACCTTCAATGATTTATTAGATTACTTACATCAAGAAAAAATTTGGGTTTACACTCCACATGGCCAGCTCCATGAGTTACCACAAGGTGCTACCGTAGTTGATTTTGCTTATTCAGCCAGTTTATTTTTAGGAAACCATGCCGTTGGTGCAAAAGTAGATGGCGAGATTAAACCACTGTCGACACCATTAATCAGCGGTCAGGTTATTGAAGTGATTACGGATGTTTTAGCAACACCAAATCCAGACTGGTTAAGTTTCATTAATACGCAAAAAGCTCGCCGTGCTTTACAGCATGTCCTTAAAGATCAAGATATTGAAGAACAACGTTTAGTCGGTGCGCAAGCACTTTCTCGAGCACTGAAACTCTTTAACCGTTCGATTAACGATCTCTCTGAATCCGACTGGTTAGATTTACTTCAATGGCGCCACATTGATAATAAAAATACATTGTTTGAACAAATTGCAGTTGGCGACCTACTACCTCAACTTGTAGCTAATCACTTATTTGCTCATGACAAGCATCCACAAGTGGAAAATTCAGATCGACTCATTCAAAGCACCGAAGGTATCGATGTTAAATATGCGCATTGCTGTAATCCAGTTTTGGGCGACCCAATTCAAGGACATTTAACACGTCGTGGGTTAATTGTGCATCGTATCCGTTGCCATAACTTGCTACATGAACAACATCTACATCCTGAAAATATTATGCCGCTTCAATGGAAAGCAGATGACGTAGACGATGTTCGTTTTACAGCCTACCTCGCTATAGAAATGGCAATGAATGATGAGCAGGTATCAGACCTGATCTATCAATGTCGTAAAAATAATGCAGGGGTAGAAATGGTTCACTCAAATGAGCAAAGAACTTTCGTTAATATTGTAGTGAATAACCGTAAGCACATTGCAAAAGTCATCCGTGACTTACGCATGCATTATGGTTTTCCACGTATTGAGCGTTTGGATGCGCCTAATCCACAGATGGAAATTTCAAAAGTAAGCTAAGTCTTTACAAGGGCTATTGGTCAGATTTATGTTTCTTTAACAAAATCAAACTTTCCAAATCCGCTTAATCAATTAAATCGATGATACTTTTGTCCAAAGCGATCATCGATTATGATGAAATGAGATTTAATCAAGGAGAACCAAATGTCCCGCCAAGTAATTCATACTGAAAATGCCCCTGCTGCTATCGGCACATACTCTCAAGCCATTTTAGTAGATAATACATTATATCTTTCAGGGCAAATTGGTTTAGACCCATACAGTATGGAACTTGTAGAAGGTATTGAAGCTCAAATTCGCCGTGTATTTGATAATTTAAAAGCAGTTTGTGAAGCTGCCGGCGGTTCTCTAGCAGACATTGCCAAGCTCAATATTTTTCTAACTGATTTATCAAACTTCCAACTTGTAAACCAAATTATGGGTGAATATTTTGCGCAACCGTATCCTGCACGTGCAGCACTTGGTGTAGCAAGTTTACCAAAAGGTGCTTTAGTTGAAATGGATGGTATTGTAGTTATTAATCAATAAGATATAAAAATATATTGAATATTTTTTGTTAAATTATTAACTCTAAATCATGAACCACCTTTGTATAAAATCTGAACATAACTCAGATTTCCGCTCAGGTGGTATTTTTTTATCCAAATTCCCAATAATAATAAATGAGATTTTAAATGAATTTCATTGACAAACGATAATAATTATCAATAATATCAATTATCGCATTTATATTTGGGGATCACTCCCATGTACGTTTGCTTGTGTCGTGGCATTACCGATCAAGATATTAAAGACGCTGTTGAAAATGGCGCAGAAAGCTATCGCGAAATTCGTGATTTGCTTGATCTTGGTACTTGCTGTGGACGCTGTGCACCAGAAGCACGTGCTATTATTAATGAAGAATTAGCAGAAATCGCTGCTCGTATTTCTGTAGCTGCGTAAAAGATTTATAAAAATTTAATAGTATTTATTAGCTCCTCCACCGCTTTTTGCGGAACGTTAATAGTTCCTCATTCAAGCGGTTTTTTTTGGTTGGAAACTCTCCTTTCCTAATATTGTGTTGTTTTTGATTGCGATTTTCATTTGCTGTTCTATAAATTACTCGCCATATCACTGTTTGTTCACTAGAATGGTTTTATAGATTGCCTTAATTGAATTAAGGCAGAAATTGTTTTGGAGTAGCTACAATGAAAGGCAATCGTGATGTCATTAATCAGCTCAACCAAGTGCTGTATCATCATCTAACTGCAATTAATCAATATTTTTTACATTCACGCATGTTTAATGATTGGGGAATTGAGCAGCTTGGCTCTGCTGAATACAAAGAATCCATTCGTCAAATGAAGCATGCAGACAAAATTATTGAACGTATTTTATTCTTGGAAGGTTTACCTAATCTTCAGCACTTAGGCAAACTTTATATTGGTCAACATACAGAAGAAGTTCTGCAATGTGACATTCGTAAAGTGAAAGAAAATATAGAAGCGATTCAAAAAGCAGTTGCACTCGCTGAAACAGAACAAGACTATGTGACGCGTGATCTTGTTCAAGAAATTTTAGAAAAAGAAGAAGAATATTGGGACTGGTTAGATACCCAAATTGACCTTATCGTTAGCGTTGGCATTGAAAATTACATCCAGAGTCAGATGTAATTTCTCATAAAAAAATCCCCTTGCATGCAAGGGGATTTTTTTATTACTTTTCTTTTAATAACTCTGGTAGCGTTATTTTTTGCTTATAGAGATGCTTTAAAATTAATAATTGCTGCTCTGCTTGCTCTGGTTTTCCATTATAAGCCAGCAATTTTGCATTTTTACGTAAATTATATGGAGTTGCTTTATTCTTTACTGAGTTACCCCACTGGACTAGCTCAGCTTCAGATAATTTAGTTTTTGGATCAAGTTCAATCCATTTTAAACGCTCTTGAAACTGCGTTAAAACAAAAATTTTACTGCTTCCCATGAACTCTGCATTTGGTTTTTTATTCTTATAAAGTAAATTACTATTCAGAACATACACATTGTAATCACGTAAAATCGCAATAATAAGCAGTAAACTAGCTACACATATTAAGCGAAAAAGTTGCTTATTAAGTATAACTCCCTTGAGTACTGGAGTCTGCGCCTGAACGATACCGAGCAAGAAACCAGAGGTAAGTAAGAAATAAGCATAGCGCTGTGGGAACTCAAACATGGCATGAATAAACACCGCACATACCATCATAATCGCTATAATTGAGATGGTTTCTTTAGCCTGTTGATTTAACCAAAGGAACCAACACGCAAAGTAAGCAATAATTACAGCTGCTAATGGAATACCATTCCAAACAATTAAATCAAGCAGTACATTATGGGCACTATTAAACCATACATGTACGGTTCCATATTGAATACTATCGACTACAGCGACACTTGTCTGACTCCATCCATACCCTGCCCATGGCTGCTGTGCTATGGCATGTAATATTTGTATCCACATGCCTACACGCTCATGCCCCGAACCTGCACGAGCAACAAATGTACTTGTTTCGGTAATCTGTGTATTTGTAGAGAACTCAATGAATTGAGTAATATAAGGTAAGATGAATCCAGCAATTAAGAAAAATATTAAGCACCACAAGAAACCTTGAGCAAATCCAAATCTTTTTTGCTTTCTAAACTGCTTGATCACCCAATACATAAGTAAAAATGGAAAAACTATCCATGAGGTTCTGGATTGACTCAATGCAACTGTAAATAAAATAATGAGTGTTGAAGGTAGTAACAACCAGATTGTTACTTTATTCTTTTCATATAAATACAAACATCCTAATAATCCAATGATTAAAAAGGTTGCCATATTATTAGGTTGGCCAAAATTACCGTAAGGGCGATTACCCAGCAACTTAAGCACATAAGGAATATGAGACTCGATATTCAACCATTGGCAAATTGCAATAAAGCTAGTGACAAGCGATACAATAATTACAAGTAGGCTAAAACCAGAAAAGATTTGATCTCGCTTTTGTTGATCTAAAGACAGGTTATAACCAGCCAAAACCATAAACCAAAAACCTAACAGGTAAAATAAACTCAATAAGGCTGTGCTCAGATCAAAAACTAAACCAAAACCCCACTGCACTATTGGAATCAAAGTAAATGGCAGCAATAATAACTGTGCTCTAGGAATTTTAATATTTTGCTGAATTAGAGCGGCTAATACACATAATCCAGCCCCAAAAGTACTCACTTCACTCGAAAACATGACCCAAGGGCTGTAGTGAAATGGAGACAACCATGCAAAACCTAACAGGATTGCAGCGAGGAATAGGAAGAATACTTGCATAGTAAAAGGTTAGAGGTTAAAACTTGAAAGAATTATACATGGAAGAGAGTAGGAAGAATTCGCTTCCATTTATATCTTTCCGTTCCGTTTAGAAACTTGTTCATATCACAATAAACTTAAATGTTTTTTATCATTGGATTTATTTTATAAAACTTCGATACATACAATTTAGAGTAGCACCTATGTTCTAAAAGATACAAAAGAAAATATCTAATAATCAATAAAGATGAACTCAATTGAGTGCATTTTTTCTTGAACAGCAACTTATGACGCAGCATTTAATGCTATAAAAACACTACATGACTTCGCAGCATATTTTCCATCGACAGTTGTTTCACAAGTCTACCATCTTCTGCATGGTTTAATTGAACTTTTTTACCTTTGATCCCTGATTTACCAGTGTCACATTGCAGTAAGCCTTAAATGTTCTCCATCCGAATTTTCCAAAGAACTTTAAAATACAAAAATTCAGTTTTCACATAAGAATATAATTTTAGATTGGTTATGATTAACCAATCTAAAATTTAAAATAATTAACTAAAATTTAATTATTATCTAGATCCATTTCTAAAATTTTAAATCGACTATCACCATAATCTGAGCCTTATCAATATTCATTAATACCACCATATTCTGTGTTGTAGCCCGTAAAGGAAGCCATCCTTGAACGTTGGGGTATTTTGCAAGTAAATCATCAATTTCTTTCTTTTGGTTTTTTTTATATAATTCATTAATATTATGAATATTTTTTTTAATATTTACATGTTCATCTTTAAGTAAAATATATTTTTCAGGTTGTTGAATAAATGAAATAGCTTTAGCCTTTTCTTTATGTAAATTCATTTCATTAAGATTCATTGTTTTGACCGCAGCAATTTCAGGTCCAAACATAGGTATTTTTTGAAACTTAGGTAGAGCCTTCCCCATATCATCCTTAATAATTTCAACTCTTTGAACCAAATCAATATTACCTTGATTATATACAAGCCAAACAGGTCTACCTTGTGATAAGTTATAAAATCCAAATAAAAATGCGACAATTTGGAAAAAAATTATCACTGACAAATCAAATCTCAATGTTTTTTTTTCAACCTTATAAATAATAAAACATAAGATTGGCCCAATAATTAAATCTATTATCACTATCATTATTACAATATTAGTAACACCTAAAGCCTGAGCTAATGGATATGGATACCATATCTTAAAAACCAAAAAAAGTAATAATAGAGCACTAACCAAAGAACAAGAAAAATGAACCAAAAAAAATTTTAATCGACTAGACATATAAACCTTAAATATTTCATAATTTAAAATTGACGCTATAAAAACAAAACCAGCTTAATAGCTGGTTTTGTTTATTTCTAGTTCCAAATTATGGACAAGATGCTGGACGATATTTTGATAAAACAGTTGTAGAACAAGACCATGTACCATCAACCGCACGCGTCCAAGTTAAAGTGTTTTGGTTCGCTGTCTGTAAATCACCCGCTGCACCGTTACCAAATGTAGCAACAATTGTGTTAGCTGCAGCCGTAACTAATGGTGAAGTAACCTGCGCTACACCTGTACCTGCAGCAACTGCTGTAGAACCATCCTGTTTAGCTCCGGTCTGAAGGTTAGAACCAGTTGCATCTAATTGGCACTCATTACCAGCCTGACCAAGTGTTAACTTGCCATTCAACAAACAGTTATCAACTGCTGTTTTCATGTTACCTGCTTCACCCATAACACGTGTTACTTGTGAACGTGCAATATAATTTTGATAAGAAGGAATCGCAATTGCCGCCAAAATACCGATAATCGCAACCACGATCATGAGTTCAATTAATGTAAAACCTTTTTGTGCATTCATAGCCTTTTCCCCAAAGATTGTATGTATGTTTTTATATAAGCCTTTTCAGCTATCAACTATATAGCAGCAACCATGCCAACTTTTATTTTACTTATAAAACAAAAACTTATATTAATTTTAAAATTTACTTAATCTAAAGTCACTGTAAATAACTGACAAAAATCGTCACATAACTTTTGGTTATCACAGATCACATATCAAAAAAAGTAAACAAAACTTATCAAACTTTATATTTTTTTTGTGAGCAAATTCTCTTTAAAAAATAAATAAATAGGTGACATTTTTTGTCAGCCACCTTAAGAAATAAAATTTTAAAATTATGAGATATAGAACTTTTAGAAAATAACTTAATTAATAATAATTGGAGCATTTCCCAATTCATTGGATTGATCTGGCATATTTTCATCATAAAAATGTGACAATACCTCTCCAATTTGCTGCACACCCATCACGACAGCTTGTTGATATTGTTTTTGTTTAAGTTTTTGAACGATAGACTCACAAATCTGCTGCCAGACCTGATCGTTAGTCGCATTTCTAATACCACGGTCAAATATAACTTCTACAGTACGTTCACATAAATTTAGGTATAACAATACGCCGCTATTTAATGCAGTATCCCAAACGCCCAACTCTGCAAATAGCTGCTGTGCTCTTAAACGCGTGTTTTGTCTATAGGCTTGTGAACATGGAATATGGCCTTCAATTACCACCTGTATCTCACCAACATGTCCATGTTCTGCTCGCTGTACAGCATCTGCGATAGCTTGCTTATCTTGTTTTGAAAAATAACGGCTACTGGCCGGAAAATAACATAAATGTTTAAACCAACGTTTTAGACTTGGCTCTACAGATTCCTCAATTTTTGGTTGAGTAATAATTTGTGTTGTTTCTGATGTTGTTACCATGAGCCTGAAGCACCTCCACCGCCAAAACGACCTCCGCCGCCACCATAGCCTCCGCCACCTCCGCCGAAGCCTCCTCCACGTCCACCGCCACCAGAACCACTTAAAATGGCCTGTAAAATAAGTTGGGCAATTGATGTAATAAGTAAAAAGAAAATACCAAAACCAAGTAGTAAGCTAGTGACTAGCCCCGCCCCATTTACAAATCCTGCTACCGCAGCAGCAACTCCTGCTGTAGATGCACTAAGCGGACGACCAACAATAAACGAACCCACAATTCCAGCAACAAGAATAAATAAAGCGATTGTCAGCGTTGTCTGCTTGGCTTGCTGTTCTTCTGCAGCTTGATGCTGACGTTCTTTTAAATCTTGGGCAGCTTGCTGTGCTACTTCTGGATCTAAATTTAAAATTCTTCCAATTTCATCAAGTCCTGCATTTAAACCTTGTGCATATTGGGCTTGTTTAAAATAAGGTGTAATTTGGTTTCTAATAATTCGACTTGCCACAATATCAGGCAACACACCTTCTAAACCATATCCCGTTAAAATTTGTATGCGACGATCATTTACCGCAACTGCAATGAGTAATCCATTGTCACGTTTAGCTGAACCTAATTGCCACTGCTCACCCACTCGTAATGCATAATCAAATATATCTTCTTGGCCCGTAGTTGGGACAATAACGACACCAATTTGCGCTTTACCTTGTTGGTATAAACTTAGAATTTTTTGGTCGAGCTGCTGTTTCTCAGCCTCACTTAAAATGTTAGCTTGATCAATAACAGGCTGATTTAAAGTTGGCAAACCACGAATTGATTCACCGTCTACCATATCGTTAGCGACTTTAGGCGAAGCAGCAACACTTGAAGCAGCTTGCCCCTCTAGTTTAGTTGCAGCAGCTTGATTTTGCTGTTTTTGAATGATTTTGCCCGCTACTATTGTGTCGGTTTCATCAGTAGCAGTTGCAATATTACTTTCACTCCATGCCGTATTCTGAAAAAGAACACCACAACAGAGCAAAATTAAGGTCGCAATAAAGACCTTAATTTGCTTAGACTGAAGCAATATAGTATTTCTCATACGGCACTCCCTTTGATTTATAAAATTAATCAAAAGAAACTTTTGGAGCCTGTTGTGCAGAAGCTTCTGCAGAGAAATTGGCTTTTGGATGCATACCAATTACTTTTGCGGTCACTGCTTGCGGGAACTGGCGTACATATCCGTTGTAATCTTGCACTGTTGTAATATAACGATTACGTGCAACTGCGATACGATTTTCTGTACCCTCAAGCTGAACTTGTAATTCTTGGAATTGAGTATTGGCTTTCAAATCTGGGTAGTTTTCAGACACAGCAATAAGTCGAGATAATGCCCCTGTTAATTGACTTTGAGCCTGTTGATATTTTTCAAGCAAAGCTGGATCTTCTAGAACTTCTTTATCAACTTTTAAACCTGCAACATTCGAGCGTGCCTGTGTTACTTCGGTTAATACTTGCTCTTCATGTTTAGCATAACCTTTTACCACATTGACAAGGTTTGGCACCAAATCTGAACGACGTTGGTATTGGTTTTGTACTTCAGACCACGCTGCTGTCACAGCCTCATCTTTTACTTGTAGAGTATTATAGCCACATCCCGAAAACAGTAAGGTGCTGGCAAGTGTTGTTGCGATCGCTAATTGTTTCAACGTTTTCATCGTCACATTATCCTCAAGTTTTTCTTTATATTTTTGACCTCTTTACCCGATTGTATGATGAATTTGGCATTATTGTGTTGCTTTTATTTTATTGATTTTTAAAAACCGGATTTTTAAATCCGGTTTTCTATTAATTTAATCTTTGATCTTTTTCTTGTTGAAAACTTGTCATTTGATATTCTTCTGCTAAAGAACTTTTCCAGTAATCGACCATCTTGTCGTAATCTTTTTGACTAGGATGAAAATCTTTTTTGTAATATGCAAAGTATTCAGGCATTAATTGGACAAGCATCTTTATCAGCAAATATGACCCAAATAAATTACCTCCGATTTTAGGTAAGCTATTCCACTTATCTTGCCAAAATAAACGCGTTGTCCCATAAAAAGCCAGACTCGCAAACCCAGTCGTGACGCTACGCATGAGTAAACGACGAATACGGTCATCTCCATATACATGTTGATAGACATCGAATGCGACTGAACGATGCTCAATTTCTTCAATCGCATGCCATACCCAAAGTTTTAGCGCATCTTGATCTAACGTTTTTAACAACTCTGGATGTTGTAAAACATATGCTCCAAGGAGAGCTGTAAAATGTTCAAAAGCACAGGTAAGAGCTAATTGCAGCTTAGGTGGAATCGTTCTTAAGTATTTATCGCGCTCATTTAACCAGTTTTGAAAACTATCCAGATTATAATCATCACGGCGCCAAGCTTCATTAAACTCGCCATGCGCTTTGGAATGCATAGCCTCTTGTCCAATGAAAGCAGCAATTTGCGCTTGTAATTGAGGGTCTGAAACTTTATCACGCACATTACGTACGCTATTTACAAAAAATTGCTCACCTACTGGAAACGTCGATGAAAGTGCAGTTAAAAAATGAGACATGAGGGGTGAATTTGCAAAATAGTGACGCTTGATCGCCTTTGGATTAAATTCAAGACGACGCACTGTAATACCCAACGCTTTTCGACGATTTAAATATGATTTTTCTGCCGTCATACCTGCGATGTTCATACTCAACACCTATTGTATTGAAGAAGGAAGTTTTGAGTATGTCGTGAGCTTAAAAAGCTAAAAAGGGCAAAAAAGCTTATTATATTTGCCAAAAACATCAAAGTGACTAATGGTAGACAATAAAAAAGCCTACTTGAAGTAGGCTTTTTGAGTGTTTTAACACATTAATTTATTAAACACCTAGGTAATCCAAAATGCCTTCAGCAGCTTGACGGCCTTCCCAAATCGCAGTCACGACTAGGTCTGAGCCACGCACCATATCACCACCAGCAAAGATTTTCGGGTTTGATGTCTGGAATTTGAATTCTTGTTTTTCAGCTGCGACAACACGACCTGAACCATCAAGATTAATATTCGCGTTACCAAACCAATCCGCTGGGCTTGGGCGGAAACCGAATGCAAGTAAAACAGCATCGGCTGGTAATACTTCTTCAGAACCTGGAACTGGTTCAGGACTACGACGGCCACGACTATCTGGTTCACCCATTTGTGTCGTTACCACTTTTACGCCTGTCACTTTGCCATTTTCACCAACGATTTCGATCGGTTGACGATTGAATAGGAATTTTACACCCTCTTCATAGGCATTTTTTACTTCACGTGCAGAACCCGGCATGTTGCTTTCATCACGACGATATGCACACGTTACATCATGAGCGCCTTGACGTAATGAAGTACGGTTACAGTCCATCGCTGTATCACCACCACCAAGTACAATCACCTTTTTACCATCTAAGCTGATGTACTCACTTGGATCTTTTTCCCAACCTTGGCAGCGGTTCACGTTAGAGATTAGGAAATCAAGAGCATCATAAACGCCATTAAGATCTTCACCTGGGAAACCACCCTTCATGTAGGTATAAGTTCCCATACCCATGAACACCGCATCATATTCTGCAAGTAATTCATCAATGGTTACATCTGTACCAATTTCAGTATTCAAACGGAATTCGATGCCCATACCTGTGAAAATTTCACGGCGGCGTTTCATCACATCTTTTTCCATTTTAAATTCTGGAATACCAAATGTAAGTAAGCCACCAATTTCAGGACGCTTATCGAATACAACTGGTTTAACACCACCTCGAGCTAGAATATCTGCACAGCCTAAACCAGCAGGGCCAGCACCAATAATGGCAACTTTTTTGTCAGTCCATTTCACGCCTGACATATCTGGACGCCAGCCCAAAGCAAAGGCTGTATCGTTGATATATTTTTCAGCATTACCAATTGTTACTGCACCAAAACCATCGTTTAAGGTACAAGCACCTTCACACAAACGGTCTTGTGGACATACGCGACCACATACCTCAGGTAGTGTATTCGTTTGATGACAAAGCTCAGCAGCTTGGAAAATTTGGCCTTCAGCAATAAGTTTTAACCAGTTTGGAATGTAGTTATGTACAGGACATTTCCATTCGCAATATGGGTTACCACAACCTAAACAACGGTGAGTCTGATTAGTGACAGTTTCCGATGTAAAAGGCTTATAAATTTCCACAAATTCTGCTTTGCGGACAGTAATATCTTTTTTCTCTGGATCTTGGCGTGCTACATCCAGAAATTGAAAGTCATTATTTAGGCGTTCTGCCATGTCTCTCTCCGTGGGTAGGCGCGGTTTTCACTGTTGTCCGCACCTGCCTATGTCGTTGCAGTCGTGGAATTATTGTGGATCAGCTTGTGTTGTTTTCAAAAGCGTTTGTAAATTAGCAGCCTTTGGTTTCACAAGCCAGAATTTACGGCTGTAGAAATCGAACTCATTGCGGATCTTATAAGCCCAGGCACTACCTGTTTCTTTAATATGCTCATCGATAATACGCAACAAGAACTCTTTATGATCTTCCATAGATTCTGTTGAAATACGATTTAAATCAATCAATTCGTGGTTGTAGTAATCTACGAAGTCATTGTCAAGGTCAAGTACATAAGCAAAACCACCGGTCATGCCTGCGCCAAAGTTATGGCCTACTTTACCAAGTACAGTCACAACACCACCTGTCATATATTCACAGCAGTGATCGCCAGCACCTTCAATTACAGCAAATGCACCAGAGTTACGAACTGCAAAACGCTCACCCGCTGTACCCGCTGCAAAAAGCTTACCGCCAGTTGCGCCATACAAACAGGTATTACCAATAATTGCTGTGTTTTGAGTTTGGAAAGGTGAACCTTTTGGTGGGAAGATTGAGATACGACCACCTGCCATACCTTTACCCACATAGTCGTTTGCATCACCTTCAAGACGGATGTGTAAACCACCCGCGTTCCATACACCAAGTGACTGACCAGCTGTACCAGTTAAGTTCATCACAACTGGGTGTACTTCCATGCCTAAATTGCCATAGCGACGAGCAATTTCACCTGACACACGAGCACCGATTGAACGATCACAGTTCACAACATTGAAGTTGAACTGACCACCTGCACTTGATTCAATTGCAGGAAGCATTTCAGCAACCATTTTCTCAGCTAACACACCTTTATCAAATGGTGCGTTCCCTTGTACTTCACAATACTGTGCTTTACCGTCAGCAGATGGATGAGAAGTTAACAATGCACTTAAATCAAGATGAGCATGTTTTTCAGTTTCACCCGGCAATACTTCGAGTAAATCAACACGACCGATTAAGTCTTTCAATGAAGACACACCTAATGCTGCCAACCATTCACGTGTTTCTTCCGCAATGAAGTGGAAGAAATTGATGAGCATTTCTGGCTCGCCAATGTAGTGCTCTTGACGTAAGTGATCTTGTTGTGTTGCAACACCAGTCGCACAGTTGTTTAGGTGGCAAATACGTAGATATTTACAACCTAGTGCAATCATTGGTGTTGAACCGAAACCAAAGCTCTCAGCACCTAAAATTGCTGCCTTGATCACATCAAGACCAGTTTTTAAGCCACCATCTGTTTGTACACGTACTTTGCCACGTAAGTCATTTACACGAAGTGCTTGATGCGCCTCACTTAAACCTAACTCCCATGGAGAGCCCGCATGGTGAATTGATGAAAGTGGAGATGCAGCTGTACCACCGTCATAACCAGAAATAGTAATAAAGTCTGCATATGCCTTCGCAACACCAGCTGCAATCGTACCTACACCTGGTTCAGATACCAGTTTTACTGAAACCATTGCTTGCGGGTTAACTTGTTTCAAGTCAAAAATTAACTGAGACAAATCTTCAATTGAGTAAATATCGTGGTGTGGTGGAGGTGAAATCAGTGTTACACCCGGCACTGAGTAACGTAAACGTGCAATTAAACCATTTACTTTACCGCCCGGTAACTGACCGCCTTCACCTGGTTTTGCACCTTGAGCAACTTTAATTTGCAATACTTCAGCAGAAGTTAGATATGCAGGCGTTACACCAAAACGACCAGATGCGATCTGTTTGATTTTCGAGTTACGAATTGTGCCGTAGCGAACTGGATCCTCACCACCCTCACCAGAGTTTGAACGACCGCCAATCGTGTTCATCGCAATTGCAATCGCTTCATGCGCTTCTGGAGAAAGAGCACCTAAAGACATCCCTGCCGAGTCAAAACGAGGCAAGATCTCTTCAACTGATTCAACTTGCTCAACTGGAATCGAATTCGTTGTTTTTAACTTGAATAAGTCACGAATAGTCGCTACTGGACGATTATTCACCAGCTCCGCATATTCTTTAAAGTGTTCGTATTTACCAGAGCGAACCGCTTTGTGTAATGAGTTAATCACATCTGGGTTAAACGCGTGATACTCTTTATCAAACACAAATTTAAGCAGACCACCTTGATCAATTGGTTTACGATTTGACCATGCTGTAGCAGCTAATTTTTTCTGGTCTTTTTCAAGATCAGCAAATGTTGCACCCTGAATACGACTTGGAACACCCAAGAAGCACTGATCTACAACTTCAGATGATAAACCCACTGCTTCAAAAAGCTGACCACCACGATACGAAGCAACTGTAGAGATACCCATTTTTGAAAGAACTTTTAATAAGCCTTTCTCAATACCTTTACGGAAGTTCGCTTGAGCATGGATTGGATCACCTAAAAGCTCACCTTTCGCAATCAAATCATTAATTACGTCATATGCAAGGTATGGATAAACTGCTGTAGCACCAAAACCAAGTAATACCGCAAATTGGTGCGGATCACGTGCAAAACCAGTTTCAACCAAGATGTTTGCATCAGTACGCAAACCAGTCTTAATGAGGTAATGGTGTACCGCACCTGTTGCAAGTGCTGCATTTGCAGGTAAGAAACCTTGGCGAATATTTTTGTCAGTTAAAATAATTAAGGTTTTACCATCACGAACAGCTTGTGCTGCTTCTTCACAAATGCGTGTAATCGCAGCTTGCAAACCTTCTTCTTCAGCATAGTTTAAATTGATGTCAACAGACTCATAGCCTGCACGATCAATAGTACGAATTTGCTGTATTTTTGAGTTAGACAGAACAGGACTCGAAATAATGAGTCGATCTGCGTGCTCTGGCCCCTGCTCAAATACATTCTGCTCACGGCCTAAACAGGTTTCGAGCGACATTACAATCGATTCACGTAACGGGTCAATTGGCGGGTTTGTTACTTGCGCAAATTGTTGACGGAAATAATCAGTCACATGGCGTACTTGACGAGACAATACAGCCATTGGCGTATCATCACCCATTGAACCTACAGCTTCCTGACCACTTTCAGCAATCGGACGCAACAACTGGTCGCGCTCTTCAAATGTCACCATAAACATTTTTTGAGCTGCTTTTAAAGCATCACCAGTTAAGCCTTGATCAACTAATTGTTCTTCAAGTTCAGGATTAGCATTTAAGCGAATTGCATGATCACGCAACCATTCACGGTACGGACGCATGTTTTTAAGATGTGTATTTACATCTTTTGTATCAAGTACTTTGCCAGTTAAAGTATCAACTACTAAAATTTGGCCAGGGCCTACGCGACCTTTAGAAATAACATCTTCAGGTTCATAACCCCACACACCAATTTCAGATGCCAAGGTAATGTAATCATTTTTGGTAATGACCCAACGTGCAGGACGTAAACCATTACGGTCAAGCATACAAATGGCATGACGACCATCTTGAATTACTAAGCCTGCTGGACCATCCCAAGCTTCCATATGCTTAGAGTTGAACTCATAGAATGCACGTAAGTCTGCATCCAAAGTTTCAACGTTTTGCCAAGCTGGTGGCACAAGCATACGCAATGCACGGAATAAATCCATACCGCCACCAACCAAGATTTCAAGCATGTTATCTAAGCTTGAAGAATCTGAACCAGTACGGTTCACAATTGGGTTAAGCTCAGTTAGGCCTGGTAACAATGGATTTTCAAATTTAGGCGTACGTGCCAATGCCCAGTTACGGTTTGCTGTAATAGTGTTGATTTCACCATTATGCGCAAGGTAACGGAATGGTTGAGCCAAAGGCCAACGCGGTAAAGTGTTGGTCGAGAAACGTTGGTGGAACACCACGATATGTGATTTTAAACGTTCGTCTGCCAAATCTGTATAGAACTCAGCAATTGCAGCCGGCATCATTAAGCCTTTATAGCTGATCACTGTCGAACAAAGTGTAGTCACATAGAATGACGGATCATTTTGTAATTGTTGTTCTGCACGACGACGTGCCAAAAATAGTTTACGGTTAAACTCAACTTCAGTTACACCCATTGGACAGTTCACAATGACCTGTTCAAAAGCAGGTAAAGATTGAAGTGCAATTTCACCTAGTGCATCGTTATTTGTAGGGACAACACGCCAAGCCAATACGCGTAAGCCATCAGCCTCAATTTCTTTAGTTAAAATATTTTTAGAGTGCTGTGCTAATGCCGGATCGACATTTAAAAATACCGTTCCTACAGCAAAAACTTCGCTAAGTGTAATATCGCTTAGTTTTTTTGCTTCATCACGGAAAAATTGCTTTGGCATCGCCAATAATAAGCCGCAACCATCTCCCGTCTTGCCATCTGCGGCAATACCACCACGGTGCGTCATGCAACTTAAACTGTGAATCGCGGTTTCTACAAGATGATGACTTGATTCACCCTTCATATGGGCAATCAGTCCAAAACCACAGTTATCCTTAAACTCATCAGGTTGATATAAACCTTGAGCGGGAGCTACAGTATTAGGCGATGGCATGTGCATAGCGTACCCTTCTTTCAATAAGGCTCTTTCGAGCGTCAAACAAACAACTTATTTCTGCGATATTGCCTACGGACGATAGTTAGCTCAATGTTTCGCAAAAAAAAATTTTGGGCTGATAAGCCAATATACGCTGTTCCATTTTTACGTACACTGGTTTTTGCTAGAAAAATGTTTTGACTTATTTCGCACTCTTTTAAAGCAGCTCGACCCCACGACTCTGCATAGACTTCACTCTTTAGAGCGCCAAAATAGTTAGCAGTACATTAATAAGCACAAGAATAAAGCAAAAACTATGCCAATATAATTTTCTTAGCTTAAGTGTTTATATTTCTTAAAAATAGATCAGTTTTATTCAGGCTATCATTTTAATAAATGACCAAATATGCACCACACTTGATCAAAAATTATATATATCTTTTGTTATTGCACTATATTTGTGCACATTATTCTTATCCTTAGTTCCCTCTTGTGCCCTCATTTGTTGCATTTTTAGAAGGGGCTTCAGTTTCACGATTTTGTTGAACCTTTTTAGAGGCATCTGTAGAATTGGACTGGTGTACATCCACAACATTACCCTCAGCATCCCGACGAATAATAGTTGTCCGAGTTGTAGAATTCGTTGTTGGAGCAGTCACTTTCGGCTGCGTACTTATCGCACCGTTTACACCTGCACCCATGAGCAAAGACTCATCAATTTTAGGCAATGCGGCTGGACGTAATCGCACTTCATAAGTTTGACTCATCCCACCTTTCATTTCGTCCGCCCCTAAATCATTTACTAATGATGCATAGGTTGAAAATTGTTGTGGTTGAGGTTTGATTGACTCAGGCAAATCAAGATTCAGTTGAGTTAATTCTTGAATCGCATCTTCAGAACGTTTAAATACACCATAGCTCAATACATATTGTTCAGATTGCTTATCTCCGCTTAAACGGAAATAGATAAATTTATTACGATCAGTACGATTTTTTAAAAAGTTTTTAATAATATCTTCGTCAGATGCACGAAATAGCTCAAGCGTCCACTGTTTCTTGTTTTCGTTAATAAATTTTGTACCGCGGAACTCTGCCTCATGCTGACCTGAAGCAACCGTACGAGTCGTTAAATCAAGAGGCCTAACTTCATCAGCTAAAGCCCCTAAATTAGCAGTTGTTGCTACTTTTTCTGGTTGAATTTGCACTGGCGTATCTGAATCAGCCGATTTTTCAACTTCAACCAGCTTCTTACTATCGGTCATGACCCAGAAAAGAAAAGCGAGAAACAAGCAGACGATACCACCCACCAACCAGATATATTGTTGAACATTCTGCCAAAGTGTACGTGATACAGTCATGTGTTACCTTAATTTATTATCCGTGTTGATTTGCCAAAATAGCTTGTTTCATGAGTTCAACATCAAAGTCTTTAGTAATTACTGCTCGTCCAAGTTGCTTTAACAACACTAAGCGTAATTGACCATTGAGGACTTTTTTATCATGAGCCATATATCCAAGGAATTCATCCAATGGAATTTTCGGACATGATATCGGCAAATTAGCGCGTTGAATAATTTTTTTTGTACGCTCTACATCATCGCTTGAAATCCAACCTAAACGTTGTGATAAATCCGCTGCCATGACCATGCCTGTAGCTACTGCTTCACCATGCAACCAATTTCCATAACCTAAGTAAGATTCAATCGCATGACCAAAAGTATGACCTAAGTTGAGTAAGGCTCTTTCGCCTTGCTCTTTTTCATCGTTTGCAACAATACGGGCTTTATGAGCACATGAACGGTAAACAGCTTCTGCTAAAAGGTCAGCATCTCGTCCAATTAACCCATCCATATTTTGCTCTAACCAAACAAGAAAGTCAGCATCACCTAACAAGGCATATTTAATGACTTCTGATAATCCAGCAGACAACTCTCGATCCGGCAAAGTATTGAGTTGAGCCATATCAGCCAAAACAACTTGAGGTTGCTGAAATGCACCAAGCATGTTTTTACCCAGTGGGTGATTAATACCAGTTTTACCGCCTACACTTGAATCTACTTGTGAAAGAAGCGTAGTTGGAACCTGAACAAAATAAACACCACGCTGAAAACATGCTGATGCAAAGCCAGCCATATCACCAATAACACCGCCACCTAAAGCTAAAACCGTACAATCTCGGTTAAAACCAGCTTCAAGGAGTGCATCAAAAATTAAATTTAAATGTTGAATATCTTTATATTTTTCACCATCGGGCAAAATACAAGTCGCTACAGTTTTACCCAAACTTTTTAATGCTTCTTGATAGTTAGATAAATATAAAGGTGCGACCGTTTCGTTACTCACAATCATGACCTGTTGACCATGAATATAAGGTTCAAGCAACTGTTTAGGATCAAGTTGACTGCCAATAAAAATAGGATAACGGCGTTCGCCTAATTCAACATGTAAAGTTTGCATGAGTTTATTAAACCACGAGTAAGTTTGGCTATTTTAGCGTGTTAGACAAAATAAGTTGCAGAATCTTTTGAGCAAGATCGCGTGCAGCACCCTGATTGGTTTCAATCGTGTAATGAGCAACTTCACGATATAAAGGATCGCGTATTTTTAACAAATCTCGCAATTTTTGTTCAGGGTTTTCAACTTGTAATAGAGGTCTGTTTTTATCGCGATAAGTTCGTTGTAATTGTAATTCCACAGGAGTGTAAAGATAAACGACAATACCACGTTGCTTTAGAAACTCACGATTGGGTGCTTGAGTAATCGCACCACCGCCTGTTGCTAAAACCAAAGCCTTACGGGAAGTTAACTCATTCAACACTATAGTTTCACGAGCACGAAATCCGAATTCCCCTTCTTTTTCAAAAATCCAAGGAATAGTAGCCCCTGTTTTGCGTTCAATTTCATGATCACTATCTAAAAATTCACGCCCTAATATTTCGGCTAAATGACGTCCAACGGTTGTTTTTCCTGCCCCCATGGGCCCCACCAAATAAATATTTGGCAGGGTTTCAAACGCTTTGCTTGGCAAGGCGCCACCTATTTCAATTGCTTTCATTAAAAAATATATTAATGATTTCTCACCAAAGTGTCATTAACAATTCGTGGCGTAACGAAAATCAGTAATTCTTGTTTATCATCAGATTTCACATCTTTTCTAAATAAATGTCCAAGTACGGGAATATCACCAAAGAAAGGAACCTTGGTTTGTGAGTTAATTGTCGTCTGCTCAAATACCCCTCCTAAAATGACTGTTTCACCGTTATTAACCAATACATTGGTGTTAATCTGATTTTTATTTAAAATTAACTCTCCATTAGGAGCAGCACCAGCAACGGAATCTTTCGAAATATCTAATTTCATTTGAATCTTACCGTCAGGCGTAATACTTGGTGTTACGTTTAGGCTTAGCAGCGCATCTTTAAATGATGTACTTGCTGTAGCACCCGCAGCGGAATTAGTCGTGGTCTGATAAGGGACCTGCTGACCTGTTGCAACTTTCGCTGGTTGTTTATCTGCTGTCATCACTTTAGGTGTAGAAATAACCTCACCGTAACCATCGGCTTGTAACGCTGAAAGTTCAAGATCAAGCATAAAATCAGACATGCTAATCAAACCAAAAGCAATACTTCCAGCTGGGTTGGTTACCCCTAAATCGACGTTTAAGTTATCTGGACGTTCAATCGTGTATTTATATCCTCCCGTAGTCTCATCTTTTTTGGGTTCTCGTAAATTCCATAAAGTTGTTTCACTACCACCAACCAGCAAGTTATTATTATTGGTAATTCCTTGAGATAGTATTCCCCACTTAACGCCAAGCTCTTTGGTAAAAGAAGTAGATGCTCTAACAATACGTGCCTCAACCATCACTTGCTTAACTTGCACATCCAGTAAATCAATCATTTTACGAATTTGATCAATCGACTGAGCCGTATCATTAACAATTAAAGTATTGGTACGATCATCTTGAGTAATTGTTCCACGTGGACTCAATAAACTTCCTACGTTATTTCCTAAACTATCGACACCCGTATTTAAGTTAGTAGAGGTTGAAGTACCGCCACCTGAAGTATGCTGCAAACCATTGCTATTATTTGAACCTTGAGTAATTAAACCCATAATATCGCCAGCTTTAGCGTATTTAAGTTGAATATATTCGGTTTGTAATGGAGCAAGTTTGACACTTTGTGCGACAGCTTTTGCTTCTTCTTCTTCAGCCTTAATCAATTCTGTAACAGGAGCAATCCAAATAACATTACCATTTCTACGTTTATCCAGATTTTTGGTTTTTAAAATAATATCAAGGGCCTGATCCCACGGAACATCTTTTAAGCGCAAAGTGATATTACCCTGAACACTATCGGCAGCTACCATATTAAGGCCAGTAAAATCGGCAAGTAACTGTAAAACGCGACGGACTTCAATATCTTGGAAATCAAGAGAAAGCTTATTACCAGAGTAATTAGGTGTCTTATATAAAGAAGTTACGTTTTTATCCTGCGGACGCTTTAAGCTAATAGTGAGTTTATTTTCGGCCTGATAAGCCATATATTCATAACTACCAGTAGATTGAATCGTAATAACGCCATTGCCTTTTTCATTATAAGATTCAATTGTCGAAACAGGCGTAGCAAAATCATTTACATTTAAGCGTTTAGCTAAGTGTGTAGGAATTTTAGAGCCTAACGTTCTCACCACGACCTTGCTGCCTTGTTGTTGAACATCAACAGGGGTATTACTTCCCAGCAAGTCAATAACAATAAGACCTTCACCTTGACTACCGCGCTGGAAACCAATATTTGAAACACCTTGGGGTTGCACGACACTTGTTGGTACGGGTTTGGTTACAGCTTGAGCTGAATTAATCTTTAGAATAAAAGTATTGCCTTCAATACGCGTTGTAAACGCACCTGCCTCTTTTAAATTTACAGTTAAACGTGAGCGCTGATCATCAGAACTTACATCAACTGAGCTTGCTTCATTTGTACCAATTGCCACTTTTGACTGTGTTAAAGTCTGCTGAGCTTTATTAAAATCTAAAATCAAACGTGAAGGATTTTCAAGTTGATATGCCTGTGGTTGTGGTGGCAAACCATTAAACATAACTCGAATTTCTGTACCCTGACCTGCAATTTGCGTTGGTACAATATTGGTCATGCTGACCTGTGCAGAGGCAACCTGCATAAGTGCAATGGCTACAGCCCCCATAGAAAACTGACGGAATACGTGATTCATTGTCTGACCATCCCCAATTAAATAATCTTTAAAAATACTTTTTCTTTGTTATTCCCTAAATTTTAGGGTGCGGGTCCAATTAACACTAAGGTTCTTGGTCTCTCCACATAGCCTTCGCGCCCATCAGGGACAATCTCCACCAGATCAATCTGGGTTGGACCAATATGGGTAATACGCCCTTGGTTCATCCCGATATAGTTCCCCACCTGTACCCGTTCAATTTGCTGATCGGGTGATTGGATAAGAGCCAATACTTGCCCACGGTTATTACGCATGCTTCCTTTCATGTTTAAGGATTCTAATGCATAACTTTCTAGAGGCTGAGGTGCACGTGAGAAATTTGGATATACCCGTTTTCCTGCCATAATTTTGAGCTCAGCAGCAAGTGAGCTTGGTAAAAATGGACTCTTTAGCTGATGAGCCGCATAGTTAAATTGTGGCACAGGCGTGAAAACAGGTGCTGGATCTATCGGCTGTGGTGGCTGATTACGTATATTTGCCATTTGCTGATTTACAGCATCAATTCTCGAGTCACATCCAACTAAAACTAAACATGCCAAAATAGAAAAAGAAATTTGCTTAAGTTTCATTGTAATGCTCCTATTTCGACTGTTTATTAGCAGTAGAGGAAACAGGTGCTACAGAAGCCGAAGCGTTGTTTTCCGGATGTTCAGCATTTTCTACGGCGCCCATATAGCGATAAGTTTTTGCTTTAATAGAATAATTAAGTACAGGAATATCTGACTTACTATCTTTAACAGGTGCAGCTTCTACAACAAAGTCATGCATCGTCACAATACGTGGTAATGCCGCAATACTACTAACAAAAGCACCAAAAGCGTGATAATCGCCAGTTGCTTCCATCGTAATAGGCTGCTCAATAAAGATTTCCTGCTTCACTTCATCTTCTAAACGGATATTTTTAAACTTCAGACCAGAGCTCACACCAGTTAAGTTAATATCCTCAACCAAGCTTGGAATCTCGGTTTCTTTTGGGAGTTGTTCTAACTGCTGATTAAAGTTTGCTTGCATCTCTTGAAGTTGAAGTTGATATTGCTGCAAGTTACGTAATTTTGAATCCTTTTCGCGAAACTCATTCAACAAACTACTTTCTTGCGCCTGTGCATTATCAATTGCTTGTAACTTTGGCTGAATAACAACAAAGTATCCTAAAGCCAATACAGCAAAGAAAATAAAAACCCAGCACGTAATTTTCACAGATAATGGCCAGCTACCATAACTGTTCATATCTAGGGTGTTAAATTGCTGAAGAAATTTTTCTAAAGTAATCTGTTTTTTCTTAGATGGAGCTTGTTCTAACGACAACTCATGAAGTTCATCCGGACTCATTTAACCGCCCCCTTATCCGCACTTACAGACGTATTGGCGGTATCATCTGTTGTAGTCACCCCCATTTCTCCTAAATCAACAGTCACAACAAAACTGCCATAACTATCTTCTACTCTAGGAAGCAGCGAACTTGCCGTCTTATCTTTTTTCTCTTCGGTCGCCAAGAAAGAGTTCATAAAAGCATTGCGATACCATGGTGATGCCTCGAGATTACGTAATAACTCCGCGACCGTATTTGGACTTTCTGCTTTACCTTCAATGGTAAATTTATCTCCAGTTCTGCTAAATTTAGTCAAATACATCGCTGCCGGAGTCACCCGCACCAATTCATCCACCAAACGCACAACAACAGGACGTTGACTTTGTAACCCCTGAATAAGTTTCATACGTTCGATAATGGCATCGCGCTGTTCTTGTAAGCCATTTAAGGTTTTAAGCTGTTGATCTAGACTCTGGTTTGTACTGGTGATGAGTTGATTAGCTTGTTCTTGATCATCTAATTTTTGATTTAAATAAAACCACCCAGAAGATACAGTGGTAATCCCCAGCACAACGACCCCAAAACAGAAAATAATAAATTGTTTTTTGCGCTGTTCCCTAAGCCCATCACGCCAAGGGAGTAAATTAATTGTTGCCATTAATCAAAACTCCTTAAAGCCAAACCACATGCCACCATTAACGATGAGGCATCATTTTCAAGTTTTTGAACGTTGACTTGAGGAGAAAAACCCATTTGTAAAAACGGATTAGCAATGGTCACACGGTAACCAAGTTTTTGCTGCAACAATTTGGCAAGCCCAGGAATATTGGCGTTCCCACCTGCTAGTAAAATATGGTCTATTTCATTGAACTGTGATGAAGAAAAGAAAAATTGTAGAGATCTGGCAGCTTGCTGCACAACGGCATCTAAAAATGGCTCTAAGACTTCGATGTCATAGTCATCGGGTAAAGAGCGTTCTTTTTTAGCTCGTCCCGCTTCTTCCAATGACAAACCATAACGGCTTTGAATTTCCAGAGTAAGCTGCTTGCCGCCGAAGACTTGTTCACGGGTATAAATGATTTTGCCACTTTGCATAACCGATAATGTAGTCATGGTATGGCCGATATCTAAAATACCAATGGTATTTGCACCCATGGGTAAGCTATCAGCAAATACACTAAAAGCACGTTCGACAGCATAACTTTCGACATCAGCAAGCTTAGGCGTTAGATCAACCAGTTCCAGCACTTCTACTCGTGTTTCAACATTTTCTGTTCTTGTTGCAACTAGAAGTACATTTACACGGTTTGGATTAGGCAGTCGATCTGGTAAAACCTCAAAATCAAGACTCACTTCATCCAAAGGGAACGGTATATACTGCTCCGCATCTAAACGAATCTGAACTTCTCGTTCATCATCATTCATATCTGCATCCATTTCGATGGTTTTATGAATAACCGTCGATGTTGGAACAGCAATTGCAGCGTTACTGGTTTGGGGATTTGCTAAATTCATCGCCCGTTCCAAAGCTTCTGCTACTGCCTCTGGATTCAAGATATTTTTTTCAACTACACTGCTCTCGGGTAAAGGCATCAAAGCATAGCTTTCCACCCAATATTTACCGTTCTTAACAGAGAGCTCTAACAACTTAACAGAAGTCGAACTAATATCGACACCCATTAACCCCTTATTCGGTTTACGATATAACCTGAGCACACTATTGTCCTATTATTTTTTTATCCCCAAAAAAAATTACAAACCAATAATCTAGGTCTTTATTTTTACACGGATACAATATCTCATCTAACAATCCGCATGTCTAAAGGCTATACTGACCACAATTAGTTTGTATTCGATCTTATTAAAGCTTACTTATCATGAAAAAGCTATCCAGTTTGGGCTTCGTGCGTCCAATTTTTTTGATCATTATTATTATCTTAGTCTCACTTCCGATGGGCTTTTATGGCATGTATCTCTATATCGCCCCATCACTCCCTGAAATGAGTTCACTAAAAAAAGCTCCGCTTTTAAAACCTCTACAGGTCTATACCTCGGATAATCAACTGATTGCTGAGTATGGTGGTAAGCTTTCTATTCCAGTTGAATACAAACAAATTCCTCCTGCTTTTATTCATGCATTTTTAGCAGCAGAAGATTCTTCTTTCTTTGAACATAGCGGGATCAGTTTTAAAGGTTTAGGGCGTGCTTTAAGTGAAAGTGTGACTGGTTCTGATGTGCAAACTGGTGGTTCAACCATTACCATGCAGGTTGCAAAGAACTATTATTTAAGTCCAGAAAGAACCTTAAAACGCAAAATAACCGAGATCTTTTTAGCTCGAAAGATTGAGCAAAATTTATCTAAAGAAGAAATTCTCAGTCTTTATGTGAATAAAATCTTCCTAGGAAAAAATGCCTACGGTATCGCGGCAGCAGCCAAAATTTATTACAACAAAAGTATTAATGAGCTCAGCATTGCTCAAATGGCAATGATTGCAGGTTTGCCAAAAGCACCTTCTAAATACAATCCTGTGGTTAATCCTGAACGCGCACTTGAACGTCGCAACTGGATTTTAGGCCGTATGTTACAGCTGGGTTATATCTCTCAAGGAGAATATCAAAAAGCTGTAGCTGAACCGATTAATCTAAACATGCCCAATCGGGATTTAAACAATATTCACCCGTATGCGGGCGAAATGGTTCGTTCAGAGCTTGTAAAGCATTTTGGTGAGCAAGCTATTGATTCTGGCTATAAAGTCTATACAACCATCAACGCTAAACGCCAAGCGATTGCAGAGAAATCTGTACAAGATGGTCTTGAAGCTTACGATCGTCGTCATGGCTGGCGCGGTGCGGAAGCACACGATAAACCATTAAATGAATTTAGAGCATATGCCAATACCTACCCGGCACAAGTTACCAAGGTAAATAGCAGCTCTTTTGAAGCACTAATGCAAGATGGTACCACCGTTACTGTACAGTGGTCAGGCATGTCATGGGCTCGTCCCTATCGCAATGCGAATAGTGTAGGTGGTGCTCCTTCACGTGCATCTCAAATTGTTCAAGTTAAAGATATTGTTCGCTTACGTCCAAATGATGCAAAAACAGCATGGTCTTTAGTTCAGGTTCCAAAAGTTCAAGGTCAACTTATTGCGATTAACCCGAATGATGGTTCAATTGAAGCAATTGTAGGTGGTTATAACTTCTATCAATCGAAATTTAACCGTGCCTTACAAGGCTGGCGCCAACCTGGTTCAACGATCAAACCATTTGTCTATGCATTGGCACTTGAACGCGGTATGACACCGTACAGCATGGTGAATGATAGTCCTATCACAATTGGTAAGTGGACACCGAGAAACTCAGACGGTCGTTATTTAGGGATGATCCCTCTACGCCGTGCTTTGTATTTGTCTCGTAATACTGTATCAGTACGCCTTTTACAAACTGTGGGAATTGAACGTACTCGCCAATTATTCATGGATTTTGGTTTACAAGAAGATCAAATTCCACGTAACTACACCATTGCTCTAGGTACACCTCAAGTTTTACCAATTCAAATGGCAACTGGATACGCAACTTTTGCAAATGGTGGTTATCGCGTTCAACCACACTTTATTCAGCGTATTGAAGATGCATACGGTAAAGTGATTTATCAAGCTAAGCCAGAATATGCATGTATTCCATGTATTAATGCGCCAGACACAACTGATGACGAGCAGAAGACTACGACAACAGATGATGAAGTAATTGAGGTTACTAACAAAGACGTAGAGCAGAAAGAAAAGGTAGCTAAGCAACTTAATCTTAAACAAACTGATAAAGCGAATAGCGAATATCGCCAAGCTCAACGTATTTTAAAATCAAGCTCTGCTTACGATATGGCGAACATTTTACGTGATGTAATTGAGCATGGTACAGGCCGTGCCGCACTTAAAATTGGCCGTAGTGATTTAGGCGGTAAAACAGGTACAACCAACGATGCAAAAGACGCATGGTTTGCAGGCTTTAACGGCAAATTAGTGACTGTAACATGGGTTGGATTCGACCAACCGACAACATTAGGTCGACGTGAGTATGGTGGTATTGCTGCATTACCAATCTGGATTAACTTTATGGGTCAAGCATTGCAAGGTACGCCAGCATCTTGGGTTCGTTTAGATAAAGATGCTCAAGGTCCTATTTCACGTGACAAACAACAAATTACTACTGAGACTGAGGTAGGCGATAAGAAAACTTATCGTGCAGCTCCACCATTAGCACGCCCGCTATATCGCCCAGCACCGCCCCAACCAAAACTAAGCAATGACAATGACTTTTCCGATTTACCAGGTGAGGAAATTGTTATTCCATCAAAAGCTGCACCTCCTGCCATGAAACCTTCACAGGGAGCAGCGCCGAAGCGTGAGAAAGATGAACTAGAAAATCTGATTAATCAGATTGAATAGCACAAAAAGAAGCCATCATCAGATGGCTTCTTTTTGTGCGCTCTTAAAAATAAATCATCAGATGGCTTCTTTTTTTGCGCTCTTAAAAATAGATCGTATGATGACTTTTTTTACGCTTTTAAAAATGTACGGTTAGCTAGCTGTTTTATTACGTTTCTGAAAAACATAGATTTGAAAAGATGCCGTTACCTCCAATTGCGACTGCTGCTCTAACTGCAAACGACGCTCAGGAGATGCTTTATAAGCATAAGGTGTCATAGCAATCAGATTTTTTAAAGCCTGTTGGTCAAGCACAAAAGGAGCATTAATAATTTGCTCTTGTTTGAGCTCAAACAAATCTTGCAACTGCTCTACAAACTTTTCTGGTGTATGAGGGTTAACCTGTTCAAATAAAGCTTCACGCATTGCATATAAATGCTCAGATGCAGGAGTGACAACAATTAAATATCCATCATCTTTTAAAACTCGAGCAATTTCTGCTTGTGGAATTGGGCTAAACAAACTGGTACATGCATCCATGCTGTGATCAAGCACAGGCAAAGTCGCACCAGTTCCCACAACCCAAGTCACCTCAGCATTAAGCTTTGCTGCGCGCTGTACCGCATTTTTTGCAATATCAACACCAACACATTGCTCAACGACTTGCTGCATAGCACTGGTGTAATAGCCTTCACCACACCCAATATCAAGTACGGTTTTTACATCTAATTGTTTTAATAAAGCGACTACAGCATGTTGTAAAGGCTGATAATAACCACCTTGTAAAAAAGCTCTTCGTGCATCGACAGACTCTGGGGTATCTCCAGGGTTTTTACTATGTTTATGTTGCACAACATGTAAGTTCACATAACCTTGTTTAGCGACATCATAACTATGCCCTTGTCCACATCGCCAAGTTTTTTCATTTAAATCGAGAGACTGACGACACACAGGACACATTAAAATTTGCTTAGTCACTTTTAATTATTCTCTTGTTCTTTATGTTGTAAATAAGATTTTGCATGCATTCCCACAAATGTACGCCCTGCATTTGTTCCCTTAATCCATTCATCTACATGAAATAAATCAAATAGCCCCACTTTGACTAAAGTTGGAATAGCAATCTTTAATTCTTCCTCAATCTGGCCTCTTTGGCCTGCATTATATAATTCAATATTATGCAGCATTGTAGCGACAGTTCCTGTTTGCACCTGACTTCCATCTTTAAGCACAACTTGAGGTAATACTTCGCCCTCTCCAACTACTTTCTGATTAATTACAGATAATTGGTCTAGACCAGCAACTTTTGTCATTCATCTCTCCAATAAAAAAAGCCAGTAGAACTGGCTTTATATTGACACTAAAATAAGATCTATCGCAATTTTAAAGTCATTAGACCTAAAACTACTAATATAATTGTAATAATCCAAAAACGAATCACAACTTGGGTTTCTTTCCAGCCCTGCTTTTCATAATGATGATGTAGCGGCGCCATTAAGAACACGCGTTTATTACGCATCCGCAGCGACCCAATTTGCAAGAATACAGATACAGCCTCCATTACAAACACACCACCCATAATCGCAAATACGATTTCTTGGCGTACCATAACAGCAATTGTTCCAAGCATCGCGCCTAAAGCTAATGCGCCAACATCACCCATAAAGATTTGAGCTGGGTGTGCGTTATACCAAAGAAATGCCAAACCCGCACCAATCATCGCAGAGCAGATTACAACAAGCTCAGAGGTATATTTCACATATGGAATATGCAAATAGTTAGCAAAACGAATGTCACCTGACAAGTAAGCAAATACACCTAAGCCCGTAGCTACCATGACAACAGGCATGATTGCCAAACCATCTAAACCATCAGTTAAGTTAACGGCGTTAGAGGCACCATTAATAACTAGATAGGTAAATACAATAAATGCCAAGCCTAAAGGAACCATAGAGAGTGGAATTGAAAGATTCTTAAAGAATGGAATCAATAAATCCAGCATGTTTGCAGTATGTTCAGCATTCGACTGTTGGGTTGCAATTAAATATAAAGCAATACCCGCCCCAAGCGATGCAACAGAAGTCCAGAAAAACTTCTTACGAGCAGGTAAACCTGCATTATCTTTATAGCGGATTTTAATCCAATCATCTGCCCAGCCAACAGCACCGAATACAACCATTACACCAAGCACAATCCACACATAAGGGTTAGATAAATCAGCCCAGAGTAAAGTACTAATACCAATTGAAAGCAGAATTAAAATCCCACCCATGGTTGGTGTACCCATCTTTTTAGCATGATTTTCAGGAGCAAATGAACTTACTGCCTGACCGTATTTTAACGCTTGTAATTTACGAATCATGATCGGTCCGAGGACCAAACCAATGGTCAGTGAAGTTAATACACTGAGTAAAGAACGTAATGTTAAATAACGAACGACCTGAAACGAACTGTGATAGCCCGCAAGTTGTTCAAACAACCATAACAGCATTTAAAGTTTCTCCATCAAATCAGCCATCAACGTTTCCATATGAGTAAAGCGAGAACCTTTAAACAGGAAACTCATGGACTGTGGTTGATGTGTTTGGATTAGATTGATTAGAAATGGAAGCGCCTCAGCTTGTGTCTGAAATGCTTTCACTTTATTGGAATGAGAGTCTGCACCCTCGAGAGCGGCTGGAGCAAACTGCCCAACTGCAATAATATGATCTAAATGAAGCTCAGCAAGATCACGACCTAAATCGTAGTGTTCTTGCCAACTGCTATCACCTAACTCACCAATATCCCCCATGACCATCACTTTTACGCCTTGTTGTTGCAACAACACTTGTGCAGCAGCGCGCATTGAAGTCGGATTGGCATTGTAAGTATCATCAATAAATAAGTAAGGTGACTTTTGAATAAAGTTAAGACGACCTTTGGCCCCCTGAGCTTGTTCTAAGCCTTGGACAATATCTTCTAGTCCAATACCAATTGCTAAAGCAAAAGCTACAGCCGCAGTCGCATTTTGAACATTATGCTCACCTGCAAAAGGGAGTTTAACGGCACTGACGCCTTGCGGTGTGTGTAACGTAAAATTTGTTGATTGAGGCAATAATTCAATATCTGTTGCATACACATCTCCACCTACACCAAATGTGGAAATACGATGTGCTTTTGCGGCGTCAAGAATCTCAGCAGTGAAATCATCTTGTTGCGGCACGATTGCAACGCCATTTGGCAAAATATGACGATAAATTTCCGATTTAGCTCGGCAAATACCTTCACGCCCACCAAATTCGCCCAGATGAGCTGTACCAATATTTAAAATGCCTGCAACATGGGGCTGAACTAATTTAGAAGTATAGTCAATTTCACCTTGATGGCTTGCACCCAACTCCATCACCGCATATTGATGTTCCTTACGAAGCTCTAGCAGCATCATGGGTACACCAAGGTCATTATTTAAATTACCACGGGTGATTAATGTCGGAGCTAAGCGCGATAATATACTTCCCAACATTTCTTTAGTGGTGGTTTTACCGCTACTGCCTGTTAAAGCAATCACTTTTAATTGGGTATTTTGCTCACGACGATAAGCGCCGAGTCGCCCCAAAGCCAAGCGAGTATCGGCAACAACTAACTGTGCAATATCTACATCTAAAGGGCGGTCAACAATGGCGATTTGACAACCATTCGCGGCAACCTGAGTTACAAAGTCGTGTGCATCAAAACGCTCACCTTTTAGTGCTAAAAAGGCATCCCCAGTTTCCGCATGACGAGAGTCAGTCAAAATACGTTTAATTTCAGTTTGAGGGATCTGGTCTTTATGCCAATAACCCTGCGTTGCCTGTTGTAATTGTTGAGCTGTCCACGGTTCCAAAGGCACGGTACTGGTGGTTGAAGTATGCATAAATAATCCTATTGTGCAGGGTAAGCAGCGTCTACAGTATGGTGTTGCGCAGCAATTGCTGATTGTACTTCGACAACATCATCAAACCAGTGGCGCACACCATTAATTTCTTGATAATTTTCATGACCTTTACCAGCAATAACCACAATATCACCAGCTTGAGCTTGCTGTGCAACAAATTTAATTGCTTCACGGCGATCATGAATTTCCTGCATGCGATGCCCAGAGAAATCAATTCCTTGCTTCATATCAGCAAAAATTTGTTCAGGGTCTTCAGTTCTTGGATTATCCGAAGTCAGAATAATCGGATTCGCCCCATCCAAAGCGGCTTGAGTCATGAGTGGACGTTTACCACGGTCACGATCCCCACCACATCCGAATACTGCCCAAAGCTGATTAGATACATGACGTTTTAAGGTTTTAAGCACCTGAATTAAAGCATCAGGTGTGTGCGCATAATCCACAACAAATAAACGTTCGCCATCACGAATGACCTGCATTCGTCCCGGCGCACCAATGAGTTTGGGAACAAAAGCGACTAAAGCGTCTAAATCAAAACCTGCTTGTTCAGCAGCAATAAGTGCTGCTATCAGGTTTTCGACATTGAAATGCCCTAATAATGGACTTTGAACAGCAAAAGAACCTTGCGAGCTAACTAAATTAAAAGTCGCCCCAGCTAAAGAGTAACTTAAGTCACTAATATAATAATCAGCCGTATTTTGGGTAAGTGAATACGTCAGAATCTTTGGCTGTGCAGGATTTTGTTTTGCCGCATTTATCATAAGAGCAGCATGTTCATCATCAAGATTAATAACAGCTACTTTTAAAGAATTAAAACGGAATAAGAGAGCCTTTGCTTCTGCATAGGCTTCTAAAGTGCCATGATAATCCAGATGATCACGACTCAAATTACTATAAACAGCAATTTCAATCGCACAACCATTTAAACGACCTTGCTCTAAACCATGTGAGCTTGCTTCCAAAGAAGCGAAAGTCGCACCTTGCTTAGCATAAGCATGTAATGCATTTTGTAGTTGTAAAGCATCGAGCGTAGTATGAGTTGATGGTGTCAGATCAGGCAAAATACCATTACCAGTTGTGCCCATCACCGCACAGCGCTGTTGTTGTGAACTAATTAATTCAGCTACTAGACGCGATATTGTGGTTTTACCATTAGTGCCTGTTACTGCAACAATACGTGCTGGTTTAACAGGATCAATATATTGCAAATAACGCTCTTGCCACTCACCCATGCGCTGACGTACATCAGGACATACCCATTCATTTGCCACACCCAGCTCAGTCTCGCTAATGATCGCCAGTGCTCCATTAGTTAAAGCGGACTCAGCAAAAGCACGCGTTTTTTCAGGTTGGCTATAACTAGTCAAAGCAATAAAAATTTGGCCTGACTCAACCTTACGGCTGTCTAGACTAAAGCCATGAAAAGGCTGCTGAGACCACTGTGCATTAATCTTGACTGGATTAATTTCTTGAAAAGAAACAGACATAGCTTACCTGCGAATAGGATTTACTGAAGTATCAAGGGGTTTATCAAGCGGCACATTCATTAAACGTAATGATTCTTGCATAATGCGTGCAAAAACAGGGGCCGCAACTAAACCACCGTAATAACGGCCTTGTGGGTTTTCAACAACGACAATAACAGCTAAACGTGGGTCACTAATTGGCGCAACACCAGCAAATAAAGCACGGTATTCATTATTTGAATAACCTTTACCGTCTGCACGAAGTTTGTGAGCTGTACCTGTTTTACCACCAACGCGATAACCCGGAATATTAGCTTGCTTTGCAGTACCACCAGGCATCGTAACTTGCTCTAGCATAAGCAAAACCTGATCAGCAATTTTTGGAGCAAGAACTTGCTCACCTTTAGGTGCTTGATCGAGCTTATGCAAGCTTAGAGGCATTTTTACACCATGATTTGCAAGCATTGCATAGCCTTGTGCCAACTGAAGAATAGTTGCGTTTAGGCCATAACCATAAGCCATGGTACCAATTTGAGAAGAGTTCAATTTACTTACTGGAAGCACTAAACCTGAACTTTCCCCCGGAAACTTCACAGCCGAGCGTTTACCAAAACCGGCACGATTAAAGAAGCTTGGTAGTGTTTCTTTTGGAAGTGACAATGCAATTTTTGCAGAACCCACGTTTGAAGATTTGATAATGACGCCACTAACAGTTAAAGCACCATAGTTGTGGGTATCACGAATCGTATGCCAACCTAAACGCATTGAACCTGGAGAAGTATTTACAATCGTGTTAGGCGTATATTGCCCAGTTTCTAATGCAGAAGAAATTGTAAATGGCTTCATGGTTGAACCTGGTTCAAACATATCAATCGCACCACGGTTACGCATGGCATCTTTATTAGACAAACCGTTTTTATCATTCGGGTTATATGATGGCCAGCTGGTCATTGCCAGAATTTCACCAGTCTTGACATCTACAGCAATTGCCGTTGCCGAACGGGCATTATTTGCAACACCAGCTGCAGTCAACTCTCTATACATAATGTATTGCAAACGAGAGTCGATACTTAAAGTGATATTTTCGCCTGGCTCACCCTCACGGATAACCTCTGAAACTTTTAAGCGGTTTCCGCGCTTATCACGAATAATTTTTTGCTCACCATCCACACCCGACAGCTGTTTATTGAGCTGCATTTCTAAGCCTTCAATCCCTTGGCCTTCACTGTTGGTTAAACCAATAATCTGGGCATTTGGCTGTGGTTGAGGATAATAGCGCTTATATGTTTTCTCGGCATAGACGCCTTGAAAGTTACCCTTCGTAATAAGGTCTGCCTGTTGCGGTGGTATTTCTTTTTTCAGAACCAGATAACGAGAACGAGGTCGTGCATTCATCTGCTTTTTAAGATCGGCACGGTCTAAACCAACGACATCCGCCAACTCATCAAGATTTAAGTTTTTATCGGGTAATTGTCGTTTTAATTTACGATTGTTCGGATCTTTCTTTAATTCCGCTGTAATTTGGTCATATAAATGCTTTGTATCGAAATAATCACGCGGATCCATTACGATTTTCATGATCGGTGTACTAATTGCCAAAGGCACACCATGGCGGTCACTAATCACGCCACGCATAGCTTCCACACGCTCAGTACGCAAAATATTGGCATTGGCCTTGTTTTGTAAAAAATCCTTATTAATTACCTGTACATAAAATGCACGTGCAATTAAAACAACAAAACAGAGTAACACTACTGCCCAGAGCAGATAAAACCGCCACATATCAAAGGCAAGAGTTGGTTTTTCCGAAATAGACTGCTGTTTTTTCCGTGTTTGTTTTGTTCGCTTATCTACCATACAGCAAGGCCTTACTTATTTTGCTCTGAGGTCATTGGTAAAGAAATTACCACCGTTTCTGCAGCCGGTGGAGAAAACATCCGTAGCTGAGTTACAGCACGTGTACCAATCTGTGCCGTTGCACCAAAGGTTTGTTGCTCAATGAGCAAACGCCCCCATTCAGCATTGAGATCATCACGTTCACGCATATAAGAGCTAAGCTCTCTATAATCATGACGATATTCAAATACTTGAAATACCACCATCATGGCACTTATAAAAACAAGTGCCACCAAGACTGTATACACCACAACTTTTTTCACCACTTTGTTTTCTGTGGTTGCGATTTCATCACTGCTTTTCATTACGCGCCTTTTTCTTCCAAGCGTTCAGCAACCCGAAGCCATGCACTACGTGACCGAGGGTTCGCTTTTACTTCTTCTTCACTCGCACGAACCCGTGAAATTTTCTTTAATCTTCTTGTATCTACCCGCTGCTCTGGCATTCCCCAACCGAAATCTTCTGCTAACGTAGATTCTTTTTGAATAAACTGCTTAATTAGTCGGTCTTCAAGAGAATGGAAACTAATAACAGACAAACGTCCTTCCGGTTTGAGTAAGTCTACAGCTTGCGGCAAAAACACTTCAATATCTTCGAGCTCTTTATTAATAGCAATACGAATAGCCTGAAATGTACGTGTCGCTGGATGTTTATGTTTTTCCCATTTTGGATGAGCTGTTTTTACAAGTTCCGCCAATTGAGCTGTTGTATCTAGTTTTCCAGCATTTTTAATGGCTTTAGCAATACGTCGACTATAACGCTCTTCACCATATTGATAAATAATATTTGCTAATTGTTCTTCTTCAATTTCAAGTAACCACTCAGCAGCAGTTAAACCCTTAGAATTATCCATTCGCATGTCCAACGGACCATCTTGCATGAAACTAAAACCACGTTCTGCCTGATCAAGTTGAGGAGATGACACTCCCAGATCAGCCATAATGCCATCAACACTCATCACGCCAATTTCCTGCATCTTCTCTTTGATATCAGCAAAACTCGCATGAATTATTGTAAATCTTGGATCTTCTTGTGCCAAAGCAGCAGCAACTTCCAGTGCTTGAGGGTCTTTATCAAATGCATATACTCGTGCATTTTCATCAAGTTTAGAGAGCAATAAACGTGTATGCCCACCTCTTCCGAAGGTTGCATCGATATACACCCCTGTTGTGCGATCTGCCAATAAGCTCTCAACGGTCTCAAAAAGTAAGACAGAAATATGCGACATAGGTGTTAAATCATTGCGTAAAAATGTAACTGCACATTATCACCTTGTTTATGATCAACACCAAACGGCTTTTTGTAGGAAAATATTAATTTTTCATAGATAAAACCGTTTTGTTAGCATTTTTTAAGCAAAAACAGAAAGCAAGCTCACTTTTTTTAAGTTTGCTTGCTTTCTCTATAACTATTTAGTTTTTAAGTTTTCTATTTGGTTACTGTTTTTAAAACATTTTATTTACTGCTTCCCATCGTAAATTTGATCAAAAATGGCCCCATTTGCAAAATGAGTTTTTTGAGCTTTAGCCCAGCCACCAAAAACATCATTAATAGTAAATAATTTAATTTTTGGGAATTGTGCTGCATATTTAGCAGCCACTTGTGCATTACGTGGTCGGAAATAATGTTTAGCCGCCAACTCTTGCCCCAACGGTGAATATAAGAAGTTCAAATAGCCTTTTGCTAAAGTTCGATTGCCATCTTTATCTACGGTTTTATCTACAATTGCGACAGAAGGCTCTGCCAAAATTGAAATTGATGGGTAAACAATCTCATATTTATCTTTATCAGGTCCTTTAGTCGCCAATAAAGCTTCGTTTTCCCATGATAATAAGACGTCACCAATTCCACGTTCAGCAAATGTTGTAAGTGAACCACGTGCTCCTGAATCAAGCACTTTCACATTGTGATAAAGCTTTTTAACGAGCTCACGAGCTTTAGTATCATTTCCACCCGGCTGTTTTAAAGCATACCCCCATGCCGACAAATAGATCCAACGCGGTGCGCCTCCTGTTTTAGGATTAGGGGTGATAATTTCCACACCTGGTTTTGTTAAGTCATTCCAGTCACGTATATTTTTTGGATTACCTTTTCGTACTAAAAACACAACCGTAGACGTATAAGGGGCAGAATTATTTGGAAATTCTTTTTGCCAATTTGGTTGGATAAAACCTGCTTTCACAATCTCATCAATATCATTCGCTAATGCTAACGTTACAACATCGGCTTCAAGACCCGTAGCTACTGCCCGAGCTTGTTTACCAGACCCACCATGCGACTGTTTAAACTCAACATCCTGACCTGTACGCTGTTTCCAGAACTTCCCAAAAGCCTGATTATATTCTTGATAAAATTCTCGGGTCGGATCATAAGAAACGTTTAAAAAAGAAGTAGCGGCCTGAGCTGCTGTTGCCATTCCCAAGTACACCGCGACAGCCATTATTGATATTTTTTTCATTTACAAAATCCATCATTGGTTTTAGTTTTACTATATTTTTAATTTTATAATTTACAATCAATTACTTATATTAATATATTTTTTATTAATCTCTTTAAAATATATAGATTAAGATGTTTAACTCATTTCATTTTTGAAATTTTTTGTAATTATTCTTACAACTTAATGAGGACCTTCACTTTATCTACACATTATTTTGTTAAATAATGAAGCGTAAAGGATACATACGACCTACATTTGGGTCGAGTAGATCAAAATATAGATAATTTTTGTAAAAAGTGTGACACAGTTCCACTTTTTTATTAAGATTTATGTTTAAATCGTAGCATTACCGTAATTTTACATTTCGTTAAACTCAAAAAATAGATGAAATGTAATGAACAGAGGGGATGATTAATAATGAAAATTCATTATGGAAAAGCGTTAAGCTTAAGTTTGGTGCTGGGTTTAGCATCACAGTTTTCTGCAGCAGCAGTACTTAAAGATACCCCAAATAAAACCGGGTCAGATAAGCAGACTTCGCTTATTGAAAAAGCTTTAGATCAACAGAAACGTAATCCTATTGTATTACCTTCTACAGATGATGAGCTTAAAGTACTCAACACTATTCGCGTTACACCGACTCAAAATTTTCTTGCCGCTCAGCATGAACGTTTTTCACGTTTTGTTCAGGCAATCTTTCAGCCGCATGCTTCTTAAAATCTGAAACACCCCCTCTTCGTTTCAGTTTTAGCCCAGACTGACGTTAAATAAAACGTCAGAATACTGGGCTTTTTCGTTATAATAGTTTCAATTTTTATTTTGACCCATTACCTATGAAAGTTCGTACTCGTATTGCACCTTCTCCTACCGGTTTTCCTCATGTCGGCACTGCCTACATTGCTTTATTTAACATGTGTTTTGCGAAACAACATGGTGGAGAATTTATTTTAAGAATTGAAGATACTGACCAACTTCGCTCTACACCAGAATCTGAAAAAATGATTTTGGATTCATTGCGTTGGTTAGGTTTAAACTGGTCTGAAGGTCCAGATGTAGGTGGTCCTCATGCACCATATCGCCAATCTGAACGTATGGGAATTTATCAGCAATACGCATTAGAACTTGTTGAAAAAGGTCATGCTTTTTATTGTTTCGCTACTGCTGAAGAACTAGACCAGATGCGTGCTGAACAACAAGCACGCGGTGAAACACCAAAATATGACGGTCGCGGGTTAAAACTTTCTCAAGAAGAAGTAACTCGTCGCTTAGAAGCTGGCGAACCCCACGTCATCCGTATGAAAGTACCTGAAGAAGGTATTTGTAAATTTAATGACTTATTACGCGGGGAAGTTGAAATTCCTTGGGCACAAGTCGACATGCAAGTTCTTCTTAAAAATGATGGCTTACCGACTTATCATTTAGCGAATGTGGTTGATGACCATTTAATGGAAATCACTCATGTATTACGTGGTGAAGAATGGCTTCCATCTGCACCGAAGCATCAGTTGCTTTACCAATATTTTGGTTGGGAAATGCCGACACTTTGTCACATGCCATTGCTGCGTAACCCAGATAAATCAAAATTATCTAAACGTAAGAATCCAACATCAATTAACTACTATCGCGATATCGGCGTTTTACCAGAAGCCTTATTAAACTATTTAGGCCGTATGGGCTGGTCAATGCCAGATGAGCGTGAAGTGTTTACGCTACAAGACATGATGGATAGCTTTGATATTCAACGTGTTTCACTAGGTGGGCCAATTTTTGATGTTGAAAAACTGAATTGGTTAAATGGTCAATGGATCAAAGGTTTAACACCTGGCCAATTATTAGACCGTTTATTAACATGGAAAAGTGATCGCAGCACTTTAGAAGATATTGCAGCTGCCATTCAACCACGTATTAATTTACTTTCAGAAGCTGTGAATTGGGCTGGTTTCTATTTTAACCATATGCCACAAATTACTGCTGAAATGTTTGAAAGCAAAAAATTGACTCAAGAACAGGTTCGTCAAAGTCTGCAATTTGCAATTTGGCGTCTTGAAGGCCAGTTTACTTGGAATAACGACACTGTTAGCCAGACCCTCATGGATCTTGCGAACCAGATGGAGATTAAATTACGCGATTTCATGCCAGCGTTCTTTATCGCAATTGCAGGCTCAACTAGTTCAACACCTGTAATGCAGTCGATGGTGACCCTTGGGCCTGATTTAACTTTTGCTCGTTTACGCCGTGCCTTAGAAGTTGTGGGTGGACCAAGCAAGAAAGAAGTTAAAAATTGGGAAAAACTCAATGAGAGCTTAAAATTGCCTAAAAATGAAGCAACTAGCGAAGCTTAATTCATTTTTTTGTTGACGTGTGAGCGCATCCCCCCTAATATTGCGCTCACACAAACTGGGGTCATAGCTCAGTTGGTAGAGCGCTACAATGGCATTGTAGAGGTCAGCGGTTCGATCCCGCTTGACTCCACCACGCTCCTTTGTGTTTGCCTCATCAAGTCCCTATCGTCTAGAGGCCTAGGACATCGCCCTTTCACGGCGGTAACCGGGGTTCGAATCCCCGTAGGGACGCCATATTCTGCTTTAAAAATTATAAAAAGACTCTATCGTCACCTTACTGATTATTCTTTATCTCTTTCTAGATTGCACATTTGTCTATTTTATCTAAAATAGCGTCTTTCTTAATTCTCTCAATGTGTAATATGCAGCCATCTGACAATCAACTAGATGCTCATCAGCATCAGAACAGTACTGCACCTTTAAAAAGAGCCATGAGTACTCGTCATCTTGTGATGTTATCACTAGGCGGAGCTATCGGAACTGGTCTCTTTTTAGGTTCAGGGGAAGTCATTTCACAAACTGGAGCTATTGGCGCAATTATTGCCTACATTCTTGGTGGCGCGATCGCTTATATGGTCATGCTTTGCCTAGGAGAGCTTGCTGTACACATGCCTGTTTCAGGCTCTTTTGGTGCTTATGCCAAAAAATATATTAGTCCTAGTACTGGCTATATGATTTCTTGGATGTACTGGCTTACCTGGACGGCAACACTTGGAACTGAGTTCACAGCTGCGGCTTTACTCATGCAGGAATGGTTCCCACATATTTCAATGTGGATCTGGACAATTGTTTTTGCAATCACTATTTTTGGCTTAAATATTAGTTCAACTCGCATTTTTGCTGAGTCTGAGTTCTGGTTAGCTCTTGTTAAAGTCATTACCGTGATTGCTTTTATTGTGCTCGGCCTGCTAGCAATTTTTGGTTTAATTCCTTTTCATGGCAGTCAAACTGCACCGCTATTTAGTAATCTTACAGCCCAAGGCTGGTTCCCACATGGTTTAATTCCTATTTTCACCACCATGCTGATTGTTAACTTTGCTTTCTCAGGCACAGAATTAATTGGCGTAGCAGCAGGTGAAACCAAAGATCCAGCTCAGAATGTACCCAAAGCAATTAATGCTGCGATTTGGCGTCTTCTTATTTTCTTTGTCGGGACCATTATTGTTATTAGCGCTTTGCTTCCTTTTCAGCTTGCTGGTTTAGGCGGTGAAAGCGTAAGTAGTAGTCCTTTTGTTACTGTATTTAATTATATTGGCATTCCATATGCGGATGACATTATTCGATTTGTAATTATTACAGCTCTGCTTTCAGCAGCAAACTCAGGACTTTATGCCGCTTCACGTATGATGTGGTCACTGTCGGAACAAAAATTACTACCCAGCGTATTTGCTACACTCTCAAAAAGTGGAACACCAATTGTAGCTCTAGTGGTAACGATGTTCGGTGCAATTCCGGGTTTATTGTCAGAGCAATTTGCACCAGAGACTATTTTTAAGAATCTACTCGGTGTAGCTGCTTTTACCATGGTTATTGTCTGGATGAGCATTTGTTTAAGTCAGTTCAATTTCCGCCGCCAATGGTACAAATCTGGTCATACTGTTAAAGACTTGCAATATGCCGCTCCATTATTTCCTATCGTTCCAATTTTAGGTTTTATTTTCTGCTTTATTACTTGCTTAAGTATGGCTGCAGACCCTGAAATGCGTGCTGGTTTTGTGGGCTGTCTGATTTTTACAGCTTTATGTTATGTCAGCTATTTTATTTTTTACCGCAATAAAGTCTAAATCGTTTTGATTGATTTAAAGTGTAGCAAAAAGCTACACTTTTTTTTACCTAGATACTGGCTTTATAGAATCTACCGTTGTAGATTAAAATTTATATTAAAAACAATTCTTTGCCTACAATGAAAATTATATTTATCCATGGGATGAATCAACAGAATTACACAGCACATCGTTTAAAGGAGCATTGGCTAAAAGTATTTAAACTGGGCTTAAAACAATTACATTGTAGAGTTAATTTAAGAGATCTACATATACATATGCCATTTTATGGCGATTTAATGACGAAATATCAATTATCTAATCAATTAGACCTCAACACCTTACTTCCAAAATCTTTTAACTTTCACTTACCTATCCACTTAAACCAGCAATCCTCTACACCTAAGGAACACACTCCTTTTGTACCCCATCTTCCTCTTTCTCCTGACCAACCTGCAGAAAGTTTATCAGAACGCTTATATCTGACTTCACAGTTAGTAAAAGATCGTGTTCTTAAAGAAATGGTTGTGCTTTTAAATAACTTTCCCAAACTACATGAGAGCTTAATTCAACAATTCTTGATTGAAACATACATGTACTTATCTAATCCTGATTTTATGTACGAAGTTCACCAAAGAATTTTAAAACAAATGCATGATGATGAAGATTGCATTGTAGTCGCACACTCTTTAGGTTCTGTGATCGCATTTCACTTGCTATCAGATCCCTCTTATCATTTTGCAGTACAACGCTTTGTTACCTTAGCTTCACCACTTTCTTTTCGGGTGATTCAAAGTAAACTTCCTATTCCGATTGAACGACCAAAATGCCTCAATGGTGATTGGTATAATTTCTACTCAAAAGATGATTTTTTAACTGCTTTTCCGTTAAGTGAAGCACCTTTTAATTTTACTCCGCCCATCATTAATCAAGAGATTTTTACTTTTGCCAACCAGCCGCATGAGATTTTAGGGTATCTACAACATCCGTCCGTTATAAAGGCAATTATTGAGCCTTTTCAGAAAAATGAAGGATAAATGTATATATTTTCTACAATTAGAGTTATTTTTAATCGGTTGACTCTTTTTTTTAATATTTCTTCAGAAAACTATTTGACACTTTTATTAAATCGACCTAATATACGCCCACCTCTGAAACGTCCCTATCGTCTAGAGGCCTAGGACATCGCCCTTTCACGGCGGTAACCGGGGTTCGAATCCCCGTAGGGACGCCAATAATTTTTCAGATGTATGCCTCACATATTGTCCCTATCGTCTAGAGGCCTAGGACATCGCCCTTTCACGGCGGTAACCGGGGTTCGAATCCCCGTAGGGACGCCAAATTCTAAAAAGCCACTGCAAACGTCAGTGGCTTTTTTCTTGCCTAAAAAATAAAAAGCCAATCAATGATCAGCTTTTCCTACGCTCTATGAGCTTGCAATTCCCACTTGTACTTCGAGGCGACCCGACTGTACCCGTAGTCCTCTAATTTCAAATTGATCTACCAATTGCTGGACCAACTCTCGACTTTCTCTCAAAATATTCAAACCAGGTAAAATGCTAAAATCAGTCAAGCTCAAAAGCTTTTCAACCATCCAAGAGCGGTTATTAATAAAGTCAATAAATCCTGCCTGCTCTAGGTCAATAAACCACATACGATGACCATCACGTTGGATACCCGGAATATCACCAATCAAATGATTAATAAGTGAGGGAATGGGTAACATATTTACGACTTCAAAACCAACCCGACCAATACGGCGCACAGCCCAATTTGACAGTGTTCCTCCATGACGAATCTGGACATCAAGACTTTCATCCATTTGACGTAGGCGCAAAAATTTTTCCTGCCCAATACGACATTCCAATACTTTAAAATCTAAACTTAAACGGTACATGAACCGATGATAATGCCCATCAATTTCGACTTGAAAACTATCATTCCCACATTTAATTTTAATATCATCAATTTCAGAGCGATCAATGCGCTTACGAATTTGATTATTTAATAACATTTCAGGTAAGTACAACGTTAAGGTACTCTTCCCCAAAAATGTACGCGCCATTATCAATGCGACTTGGCGTGCGGTTTCACTGGTTTCAGACACCATATCTCTTACAGTGCCGGCCGCCAGATTTGTCATTCCAACAACTCCACGTCTGGTGTGGGTAGTCACTTGATCGAGCGCGTCTAAAGCCGCGTCAGCAACCTCTGCAATATTACGTGTGGTGTCGCTAGCAAACCCGACTGCATCTTGGGCATGTTGCAATGTCTTATGCAGTAATCGACGAGATAATGACGGTTTTGCGGTATCTGGGGTAGCTAAAACCGATGCTGTCGTTGTAGGCTGCGACTTATTGTCATCTTGTTGACCCAAGTCCCTCTCTCCTTTTTATATTTATTCCACGTCCTATTTACGAGTATTTAAGCTCATTTATAGTGCTAATCACACTTCATTTTTCTGTAGATTAGCATGCTCTACAATATTATTTTAATTTTTATGTGTACGGATAAATCATCAGTTTTTTATATTTCTTTGTTTATTCATAAGTAATTTTTTGCTAACTCACAGCGCTTCATCGATATCTTACAAATTTTTTTCTTTTCCGACATTTCCGTTAGAATAGATTCAAACTAAATGTGGAGTTCTCATGCAATATCGTTGCCCTCAATGTCAGAGTGTTAAAATTATGCCTGTAAGCCAAGGCATTAACAGCGTAAAACCAGCAGTTCCTAAAAGCCTTGCTATCTTGATTCCTGCACTTTTTGTACTTTTGCTCTTGGTTGTGATTAGCATTTTTATGTGGATTTTTGGCAATGGTGCAGGTAGCACTCTTCAAATTGCAACAGTAGTTGTTTTTGTTGTGACTGTAGGAGCAGGTTTTATGTTTTGGCGTGATTTGCCAGACTTTAAACTGTCTATGCAAGCATTTATGCAGTCACAAAAACATTGGAAATGCCGTGACTGCAATCACGAATGGGAAATTTAAAAAAAGTGTTCACATCAGCTTAATGCTGATGTGAATGTTCTTTGTCATTGTCATCATGCTCGTGTGAAGCATGTTGAGCAATATGCTGACAATTAATCTCAGCATCGTCTTCAATTTGCAATGTCACTTCGCCAATACCATGTTCATGAGAAAGCATTTCAACAGCATCTTGATAGAGCTTGGTACGGTCCGCTTGAGGCGCAAATAAGTGCACCGTTAAATGGATATTTTTAGAAGTAATCGCCCATACTTTAAGTTGGTGAATACTCTCCACACCGTTTAAAGAAAGCAGATCTGTACGTAACTTCTCAATATCCACTTCTTCTGGCACGCCTTCGAGCAAAATATTAATACTTTGTTTAAGTAAAACCCATGTTCTTGGTAATACCCAAAAGCCAATCAATACTGCAATAATTGTATCGACCCAGTACCAGTTGGTGAAGTAAATGATGAGTGCCCCAATAATAACGCCGACTGAGCCTAGCGCATCACTCAATACCTCTAGATAAGCACCTTTAACATTTAGGCTATTATTAGCACTCGACATGAGAATTTTCATTGAGATGAGATTAATCACCAAACCAATGGTCGCCACAATGAGCATTCCCATACTTTGAATTTCAGGTGGCTTAGAGAAGCGGATATAGGCCTCATATAAAATATAAATTGCCACCACAAAAAGCATGAGTGCATTAAATAAAGCAGCCAGAATTTCAAAGCGCTGATAACCGAAAGTGCGTTTATTATCGGCAGGACGTTTGGAAATTTGAATGGCGACCAAAGCAATTGCCAAAGCAGCTGCATCTGTAAACATATGCGCAGCGTCAGAAAGCAATGCCAAACTTTGTGTGATTAAACCTGCAATGACCTCAACAATTAAAAACGTTGTCGTAAGCGCTAAAGCAATCGTTAATTTCTTAGCATTACCTTCAGTCACTACAGCATGACTATGATCATGACCATGATGTCCACCCATTTTGCGGACTCCTTTTTATTTATCTTTATGGTGAGTTAAAAGTAACGATGAAGACACCATTACCTTTAACTCTTTCAAACACTTTTTTGAGTTGACTCTGTCATCAAAAAAGATATCTCAAATCGATGACATTATGAATGCTCAACACTTTTCGTCTTGCCTTCATTCATCCATCGATAAATGACCGGTAATAAAACCAGCGTTAATATCGTAGATGAAATAATGCCACCGATTACTACAGTTGCCAAAGGTCGCTGTACTTCTGCACCAGTTCCAGTTGCCAAAGCCATTGGAATAAAGCCAAGAGATGCGACACAAGCCGTCATGAGTACAGGTCTTAAACGTAAGATTGCTCCATTCCATGTTGCAGTTTGAATATCAAATTTTTCTCTAAGCTCTTTAATAAAGCTCAGCATCACCAGACCATTCAAAACAGCGACACCCGACAAAGCAATAAACCCGACACCAGCCGACATAGACAGCGGAATATCTCTTAGCCAAAGGGCAATAAGACCACCTGACAAAGCAAACGGCACGCCACTAAAGACCAACAGGCTTTCTTTAACATTATGAAATACAGCCATGAGTAAAATAAAAATCATAGCAAGCGCCAATGGAACAACAATTTTCATTCGGGCAGCAGCTGAGGCTAAATTTTCAAATTGACCACCATATTCCAACCAATAACCTGCTGGCAGTTGTTCTTTTGCGAGTGTCGCTCTTAATTCTTGAACAAATGATCCTAAGTCACGGCCTTCTACATTTGCAGTAATAATGACACGACGCTTACCATTTTCACGCCCCACCTGATTTAAACCTGAGGTACGTTCAACTTTAGCGATATCTTGAAGCTGGATCAGTCCACCATTTGGTAGCTGAATCGGAAGTTGAGCTAAGTTTTGGATGGTACGCTGCTGGTCTTCTAGGCGAATTTCAAAATCAAATCGTCTATCCCCTTGTAAAATCTGCCCAACATTTTGTCCACCAACACTTGCTGCCACAATATCTTGAATAGCTTTTGCAGATAATCCGTATTGCGCAGCCAGAGGTCGGTTAATTTCAACACTCAGCACCGGTAAACCGCTCGTTTGTTCTACCTTAACCGCTGTGGCACCTGAAATTTTTTGTACTTTCTGAGCGAGTGCTTGAGCCTGCTCATTGAGTACTTGCATATCATCGCCAAAAATCTTGACACCAATATCACTCCGAATCCCTGAAATTAGCTCATTAAAGCGTAGCTCGATCGGTTGAGAGAACTCACTGTTATTACCGGGTAATGTCGCTAAAAAAGCTTCCATACGTGAACGCAGCTCAGCTAACGTCTCTTTAGAGTTTGGCCATTGATCATGTGGTTTAAGCAAAATAACCGCATCAGAGATATTAGGCGGCATCACATCCGTTGCAACCTCAGCCGTTCCTGTTCGAGCAAAAACAGCTTTTACCTCGGGAAAGTTTTTCAAAATGAGTTTTTCAGTATTTTCCTGCATTCGCAGTGATTGCTCGAGCCCAGTACTCGGTGAACGCATTTGCTGCAAAGCAAAATCACCTTCGCTAAGTTGCGGTGCAAATTCACTTCCCATTTGGGTCGCTAACACACCTGTGAGTACCAAAATACTTAATGCAAAACTAACAACCACAATCTTAAGTTGATAAGCCTGATCAAGGATATCTCGGTATTTCTGCTTTAAAAGCAACATCCAACGCGTTTCTTTTTCTTTCACTTCACCTGTAACAAAAAGAGCAACTGCCGCAGGTACAAATGTCACAGAAAGAATCATGGCTCCCAATAATGCCATTACTACAGTCATCGCCATTGGATGAAACATTTTGGCTTCAACACCAGATAAAGCAAAAATAGGTAAATAGACCACCAAAATAATCATTTGCCCAAAAATAAGTGGTCGACGAGCCTGTTTTGCTGCAAGGAAAACTTCTTTAAATCGCTCAGCTCGTGTAAGAGGTCGGTGTAAAGCATGCTGTGCTTCTGCTAGACGTCGAATACAGTTCTCTACAATAACAACTGCACCATCTACAATAATCCCGAAATCAAGCGCTCCTAAGCTCATTAGGTTGGCACTAATGTTTTGTTCAGCCATACCTGTTAGGGTAAATAACATCGAAAGTGGAATAACGCAGGCTGTGATTAAAGCAGCTCTAAAATTGCCTAGAAAAATAAACAAAATCACAATAACCAGAATTGCACCTTCAACAAGATTCTTCTGTACGGTTGCAATTGCTTTGTTTACCAAACTTGTTCGGTCATAAACCGTTTCGATTTCCACACCTTTAGGTAAGGTAGGCTGAATTTCCTTAATTTTGGTATCAACCGCCTGAGCAACGGTACGGCTATTTTCTCCCATCATCATCATGGCAATACCAAGAACCGTTTCCTCACCGTTGTAAGTTGCAGCACCAGTTCTTAAATCATGTCCAATAGAGACATTTGCTACATCGGCCACGCGAATTGGTAACCCATTTTTGGTGCTCACAGTAATGTTTTGAATATCTTGAACACTACTTAGCATGCCTGGCACACGAACGGTGAGTTGCTCTCCGTTTTCTTCAATAAAACCTGCACCGCGATTTTCATTATTTTCTTGTAGAGCTGTTTGAAATTCATTGATTGAAATCTGAAGCTGCTGCAAACGTTTTAAATCAGGTGACACAAGATAGGTTTTATTGTAGCCACCAATACTGTTAATTTCGGCCACGCCTTTCACACGCTGCAACTGAGGACGCACAATCCAGTCCTGAATTTCACGTAAATCCATGGCTGTATAGGCCGTGCCGTCTGCTTTTTTAGCACCAGACTTTGCTTTCACGACCCATTGGTAGATTTCACCCAGCCCCGTTGAAACAGGAGACATGACTGGATCAACTGATTCAGGCAGTTGCCCGTCTGCCTCTTGTAAACGTTGGTTAATCAGCTGTCTTGCCCAATAAATATCTGTTCCATCTTTAAAAATAATGGTGACTTGGGAAAGCCCATAACGTGAAATTGAACGAGTCTGTTCTAGATTAGGAATACCAGCCATCGCATTTTCAATAGGATAGGTAATCCGCTGTTCAACCTCTAAAGCGGTATACCCATTGGCTTGAGTATTAATCTGAACTTGCGTATTAGTAATATCTGGAACTGCATCAATAGGAAGCTTTTGATAACTCCAGATCCCAACTCCAATCCAAGTCAGTACAAATAACATGACCCAAATAGCATTTTGAATAGCAAACTGAATAACTCTATCAAACAACCCTTCTGGTTTGGGTAGCTCTGGTTTATTAATGTCCATGCTCCGCCTCTCCTTTTTCCAGTTCGGATTTCAGCAAGAAGCTACCTTCTGCCACATAGCGCTGGCTTGGATTAATACCTTTTACAACTTCGACCCACTGACCATCTTTAGAACGTTGTCCCAACTGTACTGTGACAGGTTCAAACTCAAAGCCTGTTTTGACCATTTTTGGGGTAAAGATAACGTCTTTACCTTCGACTTGTTGAATCGCCTGAGCTTTTACACGGGTCACTTTTTGCATTGTGCCTGAAGAATTCAGCTCAACATTAACCATTAAGTTTGGACGCAATTCATTACTATTTGCCAAGACCTTGGCACGCACTTGTAAACGCCCCGTTTGAGCATCGGCTTCAGTTGTTAAACTTTGAACTTGAGCTTTAAATGCATTCCCAGTTTGTAAAGATTTAAATTCAATCTGCTGATTTGGCTGTAAATTCAGATTTGCGGTGCTTGGTAAAATAAACTCCAGCCACAATTGATCAAGCTGATTAATAATAAAAAGCTGGTCTGCTAGCTGTACGTTTTCACCTACCACAATATCTTTATTACTGACCATCCCAGCAATTGGAGCCGTTAAAGTGTAGCGCCCTCCTGAGCCGGAACCCGCCCCGAATGCACTTAGACGTGAGCGAGCTGCTTTCACTTGAATTTGGGCCTGCTGGTAAGCGTTATAAGCTCGTTGATAATCTTGTTTGGCAGAAATTCCTTGAGACCATAAGCTACGTTCGCGTTCATAGTCCTGACGCGCTAAATCAAGATTAGACTGTGCAATTTGCAAATTTGCTTGTTGATCGACCAGATCTGGAACCAATAAGCTTGCAAGAGCCTGCCCTTTTTTAACCTGTTGCCCCAATTCAACATATACCGCTTCGACACGACCACTAAAACTTGGCGAGACATGGGCTTGTCGGTCAGTATTCACAACCAGTTTTGCTGGATAAGTTTGAAGTTGAGGAACTTCACCTAGTTCAGCTTGTTCAATTTTTAAATTTTGTTCCTGCATTTGCTGAGCAGTGAGTAACAGTGGTTTTTCACCTTCTTCATGGTGTTCTTCACCCTCTTCTTCAGCATGCCCATGACCTTCCGATGCTTCAGAAGAATTAGATTTATTTTTTGAATTTAAAACCAGTAAACCAATTAATAGTGCAGTGATTGCAGCAATCACCCCTACCCAAAGCCATTGAGAATTTTTCTTTAAATTTGTCGACATTATTATTCTCCTGCCTGAGTTGGGAATGTTTGACTTTGTTGCCAAGCACGTTGATTGAGTTGCATTAAGGCATCTTTCGCCATGATTTGCTCTGGTTCTAACCCAAGACGTAAACTTTGAATTTCAATTGAATTTTGCCAAGCTTGTTTTAATAGCTCGACTTTACGTAAGCGCACGTCTTGCAATTGCATGGTGGCTTGTTGAACATCGGTAACGGCGAACTTACCCAAACGGAAACCTTGCAATGTTTTTTGCTGAACTTGAATAGCAAGAGGAACTTGCTGATCATTCAGTTGTTTAAACTGGATGCGTAAACCTTTTAACTCTGATATTAGGGTTTCAATATCAACCTGATTTTGCTGTCGATAAAAGCTTTGCTGGCGTTGAGATAACTCTTGTTTGGCCTGAGCAATCTTGATTCCGTATTGCTGGCGATTAAAAAGATTTAAAGGAATTTCCACACCTAAACGAATTTGGTTATCCGTACTCTGTTCTGGAGAACGAGTGTTATTAACACCTAAAGTTACAGTAGGCTGCGGTCTTGCTTTTGCTTTAAGCTGCTGAATATTGGCTTGCTGCGCAAGAGCATCTAACTGGAAAGAACGCTCTAATAAATTATTTTGCGCATCTTGGCTTGGTTCTACATTCGCTGCCAATGCCCATAACTGATTTGGACTTTGGAATAGCTGAAACTGACTTGAACCACCTCCCCATAAGTTCACCAATTGCTGTTTCGCAACTTGAAGTTTTAAATCAACTTGTTGGTATAAACGCTGATTTTCCAAGTGAGACATCCGCACTCGATCTACATCCACTTGCGCAATACTTCCTGCTTGATAACGCTTTTCCGATGCCAACAAATTTTCTTGGCTGACTTCTAGCTGCTCTGCAATAAGAGACTTTTCAAGCTCAAGCAAAGCCACTTGTGACCAGAAATATTTAACGATTAATCCAAGTTCAGCTTGATAACGCTGCTCGGCCAAATCAATTTTTGATATTTCCACTTTTGCCAAGTTTTGCGCAGCCTTACGTTGTCCAAAAATATCTAAAGGCTGAGAAATGCCTATCGCAAGTTCTTTTTCTTGATCACTTTGGAAACCAGTTTGTTCAATAGAAAGACTTGGGTTGGCCCATAAACGACTTTGCTTTAAATTGGCCTCAGCCATTTGCTGCTGTGCTTGCCAAACACCTTGCTGACTTTGATATTTTTGTACCTGCTCTAAGGCTTGGTCAAAAGTAAACGCTGCTTTTTGAATATAACGTTCTTGTTGAATCTCAGACTGAGCCATCGCTACTTGTCCAGCCAATAGCATGGCAACAGATAGGCTTGAGATTGTTAAAACTTTTTTTAACGTTATCTTAACGTTATTCTCTAAGTGAGAAGTAGAACTCACTCGAGTTGAAAAAATAGAAGACATGTTTTTGCCCCGCAATAAATAAGAGATGCGGTGGGCTCGTTTTGGCTACCCCACCTATAGCGGGGATAAAACAGGAGGAGGTTTTAAAGCAGTAAGATGGGGCGACTGGTAAGAATTAGACCAGTGATAAATTTGTGAGAGTTCCTGCACATGCACTACAGGTGTTTCAGCTTGCTTTGCAACTTCAGTCATCACCACATGAAAACATGAAGGCAAATGATCATGATGATCTTGCAAATTTAAAGGCGGTTTATGAGAGGCGTTTCCGGCATCTTTCTGTTCAGTATGAGCTTGATGTGAAGATTGATATACATCTAAAGCTGCGTGATGCCCGAAATGATGCAATGCTTTTTCCTGATTTTCATGCGCGCAAAATGCAGCTGCCACATTCCATAAACTCTGAAATATGAGCAAACTAAACAAGACGGACATAAAAATTGCGGAACGTGGCAAAAGCACACCATTGAACTAAAAAGTTGAACAAAGGCACTATAACAGGCCCTAGGCATGTAATAAAATTACAAAACCTCGATTCATAAATCTCCGTTTTTTAATTTAGAACTTATCTCACGTTATACGAGACAAAAATAATTTCTTTTGAGTAACCTTTATGTATAAGCTTTTTTCTGTATCTATATTAACCATTTGTCTAGGCTTAACAGGCTGCGCGACCAATATGTTGTCCACCGCTTTACCAAATGAAACAACTGAAATTAAAACAACCACTTTAAAAACCGATCAAATTATTGCCTTAGGTCAAGCAGTTAAAAATGATCAAGAACAAGGCTTTGTATTTATCGGTCAAGATTATAATTATTTAATGACTGACGGTAGCTCAAACCTTTTAAATATTATCAAAAGTATTCCAGCAGAGCAGAGAACAATAAAGACACCATCACCTCTTGTACTTGAGATGGATGATTCCACCCATTTCCATGGAGAAATAACGATTCGTTATAATATCCCTACGTCCAAAATGGATGAAAAGCAAAAGGAACTTTTAAAGACCTTAGGTTTTAAGAATCAATTCATGGCAATGGAAAATCAACAACAAGTTTTTTATCCTTTCACCATCATCCGCTTTAAAGGAAAGATTTACCAAAAAGCAGAGAATCAAAAAATTCAACAGCAACTCTCAGTTCCCTATCCAGTCGCTTTACAGCAAAAAGATGAAATAACCAAGAAACATCCGTTTAAACGTGTAACACGCATGGCATTATACCCTTTAGCAATGACCTTTGATGTGATTACGGTAGCTCCATCATTAATATGGTCAGATTTACATGGTGACTTTAATAAATAAGATCTTTCACTCTTAAAATAAAAAAACCAGCCCTTAGGCTGGTTTTTTCAATTAGCAGAGATTAACCGCTAATTTTTTTGTATTTCGTACGTTTTTGAACAGCATCATCACCTAAACGTGACTGACGATACGCTTCGTATTCTGCATAGTTACCTGCGTAGAATTCTGGCTGTTCATTTTCAAATGACAAGATATGTGTCGCAATACGGTCAAGGAACCAACGGTCATGCGATACCACCATTACGGTACCTGGGAATACAAGAATTGCATCCTCAAGCGCACGTAAAGTTTCAATATCCAAGTCGTTCGATGGCTCATCCAGTAAGATCACGTTTGCACCCATCTGCAAGATCTTCGCAAGTTGTAAACGGTTACGTTCACCACCAGACAATTCACCTACACGTTTTTGCTGATCTTGACCTTTAAAGTTAAAACGGCCGATGTAAGCACGTGACGCGATTTCGTAATCACCGATTTTTAAGATATCTAAACCGCCAGAGACTTCTTCCCAAACAGTTTTATTATTATCTAGAGTGTCACGAATCTGACCAACATAAGCCACTTTAACTGACTCACCCAAGGTCACAGTACCTGTATCAGGTTGCTGTTCACCAGTCATCATACGGAATAAAGTCGTTTTACCCGCACCGTTTGGACCAACGATACCAACAATCGCTGTTGGAGGTACGGTAAAGGTTAAGTTTTCGTACAACAAGCGGCCATCGAATGATTTACTGATACCTTCAACTTCCACAACTTTATTACCCAAACGCGGGCCAGGTGGAATATAGATTTCAGACGTTTCATTACGTTGTTGGAATTCTTTAGAGTTAAGCTCTTCAAAACGTTCCATACGTGCTTTGTTTTTCTTTTGCTGACCTTTCGCATTTGAACGAACCCATTCAAGTTCTTTTTTCAATGCTTTAGCAAAAGATTCTTCTTGTTTCTGCTCTTGTTCTAAACGCGCATTCTTTTGTTCTAACCAAGAAGAATAGTTTCCTTGATAAGGAATACCCATACCACGGTCAAGTTCAAGAATCCACTCAGCCACATTATCCAAGAAATAACGGTCATGCGTAATCGCAACGATAGTACCTGGAAAATCTTTCAAGAAACGTTCTAACCAAGTTACAGATTCAGCATCTAAATGGTTCGTCGGTTCGTCCAGAAGTAACATATCTGGTTTTGAAAGTAATAAACGGCACAGTGCAACACGACGACGCTCACCACCAGAAAGTAATGTTACGTCTGCATCCCAAGCTGGAAGATTCAAAGCATCCGCAGCAATTTCAAGCTGGTTGTTTAGGTTATGTGCATCCCAAGCATGGATAATTGATTCTAATTTTTCCTGCTCTTTTGCAAGTGCATCAAAATCTGCATCTGGGTCTGCATATTCTGCAAAAACCTGATCAAGACGCTCTAATGCATCTAAAGCTTCACGCACGCCATCTTCAACGTTACCACGAACGTCTTTTGTCGGATCTAGCGGTGGTTCTTGCTCTAAATAGCCGATTTTAATTCCAGGTTGTGCACGAGCTTCACCAGAGAAATCTTTATCTACGCCAGCCATAATACGAAGCAGGGTAGATTTACCTGCACCGTTCAAACCGAGCACACCAATTTTGGCACCCGGGAAAAATGATAAAGAGATGTCTTTTAGGATTTCGCGCTTTGGCGGAACCATTTTAGACACTCGGTTCATCGTATAAATATATTGGGCCACGCAGGACTCCTCAATTGAAAAACCAATACATCGCATAAGCGATAAATAATCGCGCGTATTATACGCTGAAAACCTCATTGACTTGAAGTTATGATTTCCATCGTACGGATTTATCAAACAATTTTCTTTTTCAATAAGTTGCAAAATGTTTATGTATAAGATTTATACAGCGTTTCAGCGTATATTTTTCTATCTTTATTCCTAAAATTAGAAAACAAACCAGAATTTCTGCAATTTTCAATATGAATTTTAGGCTAGACTCGCTCAATATTTAACTCACGAAGATGAAGTAATCATGACTTATAAAGATGAAACCTTAGCAATCCATGCTGGTTATTCACCAGAAGCAACCACAAAAGCAGTTGCGGTCCCTATTTATCAAACCACTTCTTATGCATTTGATAACACACAACACGGTGCCGATCTTTTTGATTTAAAAGTTCAGGGTAATATTTATACCCGTATTATGAACCCGACCACTGCTGTACTTGAGCAACGCCTTGCTGCACTCGAAGGCGGGATTGGTGCTTTAGCTCTAGCTTCTGGAATGGCAGCAATTACCTACTCAATTCAGACGATTACCGAAGCTGGAGACAATATTGCTTCAGTCTCAACCTTATATGGCGGAACGTATAATCTATTTGCCCATACCTTACCAAAACAAGGCATTGAAGTTCGCTTTTTTGATTATCAAAAACCTGAAAGCTTACGTGACTTAATTGATGATAAAACTAAACTTGTTTTTGTTGAGTCAATTGGTAACCCACTCGGAAATATCATCGATCTAGAAGAAATTTCGAAAATCGCACATGAATATGGTGTACCTGTCATTGTCGATAACACCGTTGCCACCCCTGCTTTATTAAAACCATTTGAATATGGTGCCGATATCGTCATTCATTCGCTTACTAAATATATCGGTGGACATGGTAATAGCATTGGTGGAGCGATTGTAGATAGCGGTAAATTCCCTTGGGGTAAATATCCGGAACGTTTTAAAGTTTTGAACACGCCTGACCCAAGTTATCACGGGGTTAATTATGTCGAAGCTTTAGGCGAGGCTGCCTATATAGCACGAGCTCGTGTAGTGCCATTACGCAATACAGGCGCGGCAATTAGCCCACTGAGTGTTTTCTTGATTTTACAAGGTCTCGAAACTCTAAACCTCCGCATCGAGCGTCATACTGAAAATGCTCAGAAAATTGCAGAATATTTACAGACTCATCCAAAAGTAAAATGGGTTAACTACGCAGGTTTAAAAGATCATCCACAACACCAACTTGCTCAAAAATATGTAAAAGGTAAACCGTCTGCAATTTTATCTTTCGGCGTACAAGATGGTCTTGAAGGCGGCACTCGATTCATCGATGCTCTTCAATTATTTACTCGTCTCGTAAATATTGGCGATGCAAAAAGTTTGGCGTGTCATCCTGCAACGACGACTCATCGCCAGCTTAATGAACAAGAACTTAAATCTGCTGGTGTAAGCGAAGATATGGTACGTCTTTCAATTGGAATTGAGCATATTGATGACTTAATTGCCGATTTAGACCAAGCACTTTCAGCTGTATAACTTTTAAACTATTCAACAAGCCTCTGGAAATAGAGGCTTTTTTTATTTTTCATTTATTATACAACTAAAATAATTAATAGATTAAGATCGTATTTTAGAGTTTTTACTCTAAATAAATTGTTAAATTTCATATATTTACAGACTAGACAATTTTTAAACATCTATTAAGATAATAGCCATATTTATGAGTTCATTTGGATGAACCTACGGTTGTAAAAAATAAAAATTACATACCGGAATAAATAGTCCCTGCCCCTACTTAGGTAAAATGCTGTGAATAAAAAATTAGAAGCTCTGTTCCAGGAAAAGGTACAAGATAAAGTCATTTTAGTGACAGGCGCCTCGAGTGGAATCGGATTAACGATTTCAAATAAGCTTGCTGATGCTGGTGCCCATGTTTTACTGGTTGCCCGTACTCAAGAAACTTTGGAAGAAGTCAAAGCAGACATTGAAAGTCGTGGCGGTAAGGCATCAATTTTCCCGTGTGATCTCAACGATATGGACATGATTGATCAAGTGTCTAAAGAAATTTTAGCGACTGTTGATCACATTGATATTTTAATTAATAACGCAGGTCGCTCTATTCGCCGTGCCGTACATGAGTCTTATGATCGTTTTCATGACTTTGAACGCACCATGCAATTAAATTATTTTGGCGCAGTACGCCTAGTTCTTAATATTTTGCCGCATATGATTCAGCGTAAAGATGGGCAAATCATTAATATTAGCTCGATTGGTGTGTTAGCAAATGCGACTCGCTTTTCTGCTTATGTTGCGTCTAAAGCAGCGCTTGATGCATTTAGCCGCTGTCTATCGGCCGAAGTTCATGCACACAAAATTGCGATTACTTCAATTTATATGCCATTGGTTCGTACCCCAATGATTGCACCGACTAAAATTTATAAATATGTACCAACACTTTCACCTGATCAGGCTGCTGACTTAATTGCTTATGCAATTGTGAAACGCCCGAAACGTATGGCAACTAACTTAGGCCGCTTAGCTTCAATGACATATTCGGTTGCACCAGGCATCAACAATATGTTTATGTCGATTGGTTTCCGTTTGTTCCCAAGTTCAGATGCAGCAAAAGGTGAAAAAACCGAGAAATTAAACTGGGCACAAAAAGCATATGCACGGATCTTCCCAGGCGAACACTGGTAATTTTGAGTTGATGCCATAGTGAAAAAAAGCGCCTTAAATAAGGCGCTTTTTTAATTAAAGAAGTTATCAATCAAGAAATTGAACATGCCCTGTTTTTACATCGTAAATTGCACCCACAACTACAATCTCACCTCGCTCAACCATATCTTTAAGCACACTGCTGTTATTAATAATGTATTGGATGTTGTAGTGAACATTCATTGCGGTCACTTGGCTAATAAAAGCATTACCTAATTCACGGGGCTGCATAATGTCATATACGCTATCAACCGAATGCATCAATGGCCCAAGCACATATTGAATGTGTGGCATTTCCTTCACATCAGACACTTGCTTTTGTTCTAGACGTAATTGGCATGCACTCGTCACAGCACCGCAATCGGTATGTCCTAAAACAACAATGACTTTAGAGCCTTTAGCCTGACAAGCAAACTCAAGAGAACCCAGTACTTTTTGCCCCGCAATATTACCTGCAATTCGTAAGCTAAACAGATCACCAATACCTACATCAAAAATCATTTCGGTAGGAGCACGTGAATCCATACAACCAAGCACGGCTGCAATCGGATGCTGCCCTTCATCTGCAGTCACACGAATTTGTCGATAAATATCTCGTTGTAGACGTTCATTTTTTACAAAACGTTCGTTCCCTTCTTTAAGTAAGTTGACGACCTGTTGCGGACTCAGCTTTTGTTGCAAGTCATGTGTACTAATATCAATATCAAGTACAGCATCATCAACGTCTTGATAGTGCTGTTTGAACCCAACCAGTTTAAGATTTACCTGACGTTTAATGGCCGTTTCACTTTGATAATCTTGAATAACTTGATAGATATCAGGATCGATTGAATCACATTGAGTCGCATCAATAATGAGTTGTTGGTGTTTATGCACATGTTCCAATGCTGAAATAAGCGCAGAACGATTAAGAAAGGTCACTTGTGATGGAAGTTCAATACGAGTCACTACGCCATGCAAGCGCTTCTCTCTATAAACACGTATACCTTTATTAAAATTACCATAGAGAATAAAAGCACTACTGGTGAACAGACCAATTAAAATTCCCATTAAAAGATCGGTCAGTAAAATTGCAACCAAGGTAATAATAAAAGGTAAAAACTGTTTCCAACCTTTTTGATAAAGCTGTTTAAAGAGTTTTGGGTGGGTAAGCTTAAAGCCTGTCACGATTAAGATTGCAGCCAATGCCGACAGAGGAATCATGTTCATTAATGGCACAAAGAACAAAACCGCTAGCAGCAACAATACGCCATGAATAATGGTAGAGCATTTACTACGCGCGCCTGTATTTGCATTTACCGAACTACGTACAATCACTGAGGTCACAGGCATTCCACCAATTAAGCCAGAAATGATGTTACCTGTACCTTGTGCCCAGAGTTCACGGTTAGGAGGAGAAGAGCGTTTTTGAGGATCAATTTTGTCTGCTGCTTCTAAATTCAATAATGTTTCTAAAGATGCCACGACAGCCAGAGTAATGGCCCCTGTGTAAATCATAGGCTCAGCTAAATAGCTAAAATCAGGAAAGATTAAGACATCTTCAGGTGCTTGTAAGATATTCGGTAACTGAATGAGGTTATCAATTTGCACTGCCCATGCAGAGCCAATACTCACTAAAACAAAATTTAAAACTGCTGCGAGCACAACCGCAATCAATGCCGAAGGTAAAGCTAGTTTTTTGAGTGGGCTACTATCCCACGCTAAAATTAAGAATAAACTGAGCAAACCAATAAGTGCAGCTCCGCCATCAAAACGCTGTAGAAATGCATCTGGGGTTGAAGTCCAAACCTGTTTCAATGAAAAATCAGAAAGTCCAAACAGATAAGGCAATTGTGTCGCAATCAGGATGACACCAATAGCGGCCAATAATCCTAAAATGACATTATTTGGAATAAAGTTAGCAAAAAAACCTAACTTGAATAATCCAAATAGAATTTGCAGGACACCAGCAAAAATAATACATAATAAAAAGGCGGCATAATTGCCGCCTAGTTGTTCTAACTGTACAAGAATGACGGCAGTCAGCCCTGCCGCTGGGCCTGCAACGCTAATGTGGGAACCACTTAGCAAACCTACGATAATACCGCCCACAATACCTGCAATAATACCTGAGATGATGGGAGCACCTGAGGCTAAAGCGATACCCAAGCACAGCGGTAATGCCACAAGGAATACGACGACTCCAGATAAGAGGTCTTTTAAATGAAATCTATTTTTCAGGTTTAAAACCGACATAAAACAACCATTTATAATAAAAAGAAATAAGCAAAGTTGTACTATTACAGCCTGAAAGTGAGTAAATGCTTCAAGGCTGGGTTGATGATGTCGGACAACTGAATCTCATTAAAGTTTAGTTATGCTATAACGTTGTGTATTTAATTGTGTATTTAACAACGATTTGTTGATCTTAAGATTCACCTCATCTTTAGGACTGCGATTTTTTCCTTTATCGCTCTTTAATACCGATTAAAAAATAATGCTTCACCAATAAAAAAGCCCCCAAGTGGAGGCCTTTTTATTAATTAAAGACGATTATTTAGAGCCTTTAATCCCTGCTTGTAGCAACAACGCGCCTAAACCACCAATTTTTTGTTCTTGAGGTTTCTCTTGCTTGGCGCGCTGAGGACGTTCAGCTTGATCTTTACGTGGTTGAGGACGTTTACCTTGCGGTTTACGTTCAAAACGTTGTTCTGTATTTTGTTCACGGCGTGGTGGACGTTGAGCTTTTACAGGTGCAGAACCTTCAGCACGCATACTTAAGTTCACGCGGTTACGTTCAACATCAACCTGCATAACACGTACTTGTACAATCTGGCCCGGTTTTACAACTTTATGTGGATCAGATACAAATTCATTTGCAAGTTCAGAAATATGAACTAAACCATCCTGATGCACACCAATATCAACAAAGGCACCAAAGTTTGTGACATTCGTAATCACACCTTCAAGTTGCATACCTTCTGTCAATTGACTAACTTCAGTAATATCTTCACGGAATTTAGCAGTACGGAACTCTGGACGTGGGTCACGACCTGGTTTTTCAAGTTCAGCTAAAACATCTTGAATTGTTGGTAAACCAAATTTGTCATCAACAAATTCATCAGCTTTTACTTGGCGAATGATTTCAGTATTACCGATGATGTCTTTAACAGTTGTTGCTTTTGCTGCAACAATTTTCTCAACAAGACCATAACTTTCAGGGTGAACTGAAGAAGCATCTAACGGTTCAGAACCATTTTGAATACGTAAGAAACCAGCTGCCTGTTCAAAAGTACGTTCACCTAAACGCGGTACGCTTTTCAACGCTTGGCGGTTGTCAAAACGGCCATGCTCTTTGCGGTATTCAACAATCTGTTGAGCAATTGCTTTGTTTAAACCAGCAATATAAGCCAAGATTGCTGGTGAAGCAGTATTTACATCAACACCTACAGCATTCACACAGTCTTCTACCACTGCATCAAGGGTTTTTGCCAAACCAGTCTGGTTCACATCGTGTTGGTATTGACCCACACCAATTGACTTCGGATCAATCTTAACAAGTTCAGCAAGTGGATCTTGTAAACGGCGAGCAATAGAAACTGCACCACGAATTGAAACGTCAAGCTCTGGAAGTTCTGCCGACGCAAGTTCACTTGCAGAGTAAACAGATGCACCCGCTTCACTTACAGTGATTCGTGTTAAATTCAGATCAGTATTCGCAGCCATCATTTCAGCAACAACAGCTTCTGTTTCACGGCTAGCTGTACCATTACCAATTGCAATGAGCTCTACATTATATTCACGGCATAGTCGTGCAAGTTCAGCAATTGAGCCTTCTTTATCTTCTTTAGGTGCAAATGGATAAATCGTGCTGTGAGCAAGTACATCACCTGCATCGCTGATCACTGCCAGTTTAACGCCAGTACGAATACCAGGATCAACACCCAAAGTCGTACGGCTGCCTGCTGGCGCTGACAATAATAAATGACGAAGATTTTCAGCAAATACCTGCATTGCTTCTGCTTCAGCAGTAAGACGTTTTTCAGTTAGCAATGAATGCTCGATTTGAGGACGAATCTTGCCTAACCAGAATAATTTTGCAGTTTGCTTTAAGAAATCCTGACGTGCTTGAGGTTGAATTTGCTCAAGGTTGTATTCAGTTTCAATACGTGCCAATGGCGCATCATCTTCACCATCTACTTTCAAACCCAATACGTTTTCTTGACGACCACGTAACATCGCTAATAAACGATGTGAAGGTAATTTGTTTAAACCTTCAGAGAATTCAAAGTAATCACGGAATTTTTTACCAACTTCTTTCTTTTCTTCAGATGCAACTGCACTTTTTAAAACCGCAGTTTTTGCAAAAGTTGTTTTTAATTCTGTAGTAAGTGAAATATTTTGTGCCCAGTCATCAATCAGAATATGCTGAATCGCATCTAACTGACTCTCAACATCTGGGTAGTCTTCATGACTAAAACCAGCCAATGCTTCTGTCGGGTCAACTTGTTCTGCAATAATTTTTTCAGCAATTGGTCCTAAACCTGCTTCTTTTGCTTTAAAAGATTTACTTGTACGCTTAGGGCGATACGGTGCATAAATTTCTTCTAAAGCATTTTTTGTTTCGGCTGCATTCACCCGCGCCAATAAGTCATCACTCAATTTATTCTGTTCTTGCAATGACTGAATAACCTTTTCACGGCGCTCATATAAATCACGTAAATACGCTAAACGAGTATCTAATTGGCGTAACTGCGTATCATCTAAACCTTGTGTTACTTCTTTACGGTAACGGGCAATAAATGGAACACTGGCACCTTCATCAATTAAGCGGATGGCAGCTTCTACTTGGTTTGGACGTACGGCAAGCTCACTTGCCAACTGCTGAACTAAGTCAGTCATCGTGTTTGATCCCACAAGGATAAAGTTTAAAAGCACTGATTATAAAGACCAAGCCCATAAAATCCACACTTGTTTGCGTATTCAAAACGTTTTTTTGTATTGACTCTGAATATTTATACTTTTTACGACTACTAGAGCACATAAAAACAGGAGTTCAACTATGAAAAAGTTGAGACTGAGCTCTGTCTTTTAATCTTTAAAAAATATAAACGTAGGACTTATGTCATGAATCTGACAAAATTTTATTATAATTTATGAGAAAATGAACATATTGGTACACTCTTCAAAAGATAAAAATAGAGAGATTCAACAAGGTTTTATTGGTCTAAATTTTTATCGAACCCAACTATCTGCTTATTTCGACAATTAAAAAAACAAAAGGAATAAGTCAGCTCATCTAAAATAACTTATTTGAAACAATTAGTTATTAATATTTAATTATTAAAAAATTATCAAAGATTTAACTATTTGTTTTTTTAGATCAGTCTTTGCTAAATTATGAGCTTAAGATGTTGTTTTTTGGTTTCAAACTACCTTGAAAATTGTAATTTTGAGCAAATTGATACATAGTCTTAACAAGAACATCAGCATTATACTGAGGGCTTGTTGGCAATAAGCCTCACCGACCCAATAATATATAAATTATGACTTTAAAGGGAGTACATCATGAGTTTAGTTGTACCTGCTGAACATCCTGAAACCGTACACAACGAAACGGATCGTGTCGAACGTATTTTAGTGGTCGATGACGATGTGCGTTTACGTACCCTCTTGCAACGTTTTTTGGAAGATAAAGGCTTTGTTGTAAAAACTGCCCACGATGCTTCGCAAATGGACCGTCTATTACAACGTGAGTTATTTTCACTTATCGTACTCGACTTTATGTTGCCAGTTGAAGATGGTTTGAGTATTTGTCGTCGTTTACGCCAATCAAATATTGATACACCAATCATCATGCTAACAGCGCGCGGTAGCGATTCAGATCGTATTGCAGGTCTTGAAGCTGGTGCAGACGATTACTTGCCAAAGCCATTTAATCCAAATGAACTTTTAGCCCGTATCCGTGCTGTATTGCGCCGCCAAGTTCGTGAAGTTCCTGGTGCTCCAAGCCAACAAGTTGAAGTTGTAAGCTTTGGTCCATGGTCTCTAGACTTGTCTACTCGCACACTGACACGCGAAGGGCAAATCGTTACCTTAACGACTGGTGAATTTGCAGTATTAAAAGCATTAGTACAACACCCACGTGAACCATTAACGCGCGACAAACTCATGAATTTAGCTCGTGGTCGTGAATGGGGTGCAATGGAACGTTCAATTGACGTTCAAGTCTCTCGCCTACGTCGTTTAATTGAAGATAATCCTGCACGTGCACGTTATATTCAAACGGTATGGGGCGTGGGTTATGTATTTGTTCCAGATGGTGCGGAATAAGTTTGAGATAAGATAGAGTGAGTTTAGATCCAATCGCGCCACAAAACTTTACTGATTACGCTACCTACTCAGAACGGAAACGAACTCGGTGGGAACGTTTTCTCGACAAAATTAAGCCACGCTCTGCTGCCATGCGTACCACTATTCTGGTACTTCTGGTGGTGTTTTTTAGCTTATTTATGTCGTTATGGTTCTTTTGGCGCACTCTTTACTTACCTGAAATTCAACAACACGCGCGTTATCTTGCAGTTGAACTCGAGCTCGTCAACAATCCGGATATACGAATTTTTCATCGTGAAAATGAAGTCGATGTTGATGAGTGGTTACGTAATCGTGTTGGAATTGAATACATTACCAATCCCAAAGAATATCCAAGTGTCCGCGATAAAGTAATTGCTGAGTTTTTTACTAATCAAATCGAACAAAAACTGGCAAATGAGATTGGGGCTAAGGATGTTACGGTTTACTTCCAGTTTAAACCTAGCCCACGTATTTGGATTCAAACACCTGAAATGCATGGAAACTGGGTTCGTGAACCTTTAAAAACCTATGCAAACTACAGTCCTGAGCTATTAATTGGTTGGGTCGTTGGTGTTCCTCTACTATCAGCTATCATTATTTTGATTCTAGTAAGACAAATGAACCGCCCTTTGCGTCGTTTGCAAAATGCTGCCAATGAATATAGTAAATCAGGAACAGCACCTTACCTAGATACCAATCATGGTCCATTAGAAATTCGACAGGTGAACCAAGCCTTTAACCGCATGGTCTATACGCTTGATCAAACCGAGCGCGAACGACGTATTATGTTGGCTGGTATCTCACATGATTTGCGAACTCCCTTAACGCGCATTCGTTTAACAGCAGAAATGCTACCTGATGAGTTCTTACGCGAAGGTCTGGTCTATGACGTAGATGATATGGACGCAATTCTTAATCAGTTCATTTCGTATATGCGCGATGGTTCAGATGAAGAGTTGAAAGACACCAATATCAATATGCTTTTGCAAGAACTTGTTGTGCAATTTAAGCCCCTTGATATTCAATTCGAGATGCAGGATGTGCCCATTATTCCGGCACGTAGCCTTTCTTTAAAACGGCTTATTGCGAACCTGATTAATAATGCAAAGCGCTATGGTGCTGAACCTATAGATCTAAGTGCAAAAGTTGAAAATGAAAATATTTTAATTACTGTTGCCGATCATGGTGAAGGTATTCCACCAGATCAAATTGAAGAATTAATGCAGCCCTTTGTCCGTGGAGACGCCGCAAGAACGATCCAAGGGAGTGGACTTGGATTGGCTATTGTCAAACGTATTGTCGATATTCATCATGGTGAAATTCAAATTCACAATCGTGAACAAGGCGGTTTAGAAGTTATTATTTCTTTACCGATCCCAAAACCAGTCCCTGAAGAAAATAGCTCGATCAATCCATTAGAAAAAATAAAACAAACTTTGAGTGAGCGCTTTTAATTTAACCAGTTGGTTATTAAAAGCCTCATTTTAAAGGCAAATAAAAGCAATAAAAATCAAACAAATAAAAACCATAAATATAATTTATACCACCATTTATTTACAAAATTAGACCTTAGCCTAACACCTATGCACTTTTCAATTTTTCATAGCTAAAATCCCGTATGTTTTGACAATTCTGAGGATGTCCAATGTCTTTAAGTCGTATTCGCCTAGCTTCTCTTCATGACAAGGTCATCAGTGCTGAACAAGCTGCGCAATTCATCGAAGATGGAATGACCGTAGGTATGAGTGGTTTTACTCGTGCTGGTGAAGCTAAAGCTGTTCCACAAGCACTTGTAGAACTTGCAAAGAAAAATCCGTTAAAAATCACGTTAATTACGGGTGCCAGCTTAGGTAACGACTTAGACAAACAACTCACGGAAGCAGGTGTTTTATCTCGTCGTATGCCATTCCAAGTGGACAACACTTTACGTCGTGCCATTAACAATGGCGAAGTTATGTTTATTGATCAACATTTGTCTGAAACTGTTGAACAAATGCGTAACCAACAGCTTAAACGTCCTGATGTTGCGGTAATTGAAGCAATTGCAATTACTGAAGATGGTGGCATTATTCCAACAACTTCTGTAGGTAACTCTGCAAGTTTCGCTATTTTTGCCGAGAAAGTTATTGTTGAAATCAACACATCTTTAAGCGAAAGCTTTGAAGGTTTGCACGATATCTACATCCCAACTTATCGCCCAACACGTACTCCAATTCCATTAACAAAAGTGGATGAGCGTATTGGTACATCAGCAATCCAAATTGATCCTGCAAAAATTGTCGGTATTGTATTTAACGATACTCACGATTCACCATCAACGGTAACTCCGCCAGATGATGAAACACAAGGCATTGCAAACCACCTGATTGCTTTCTTTAATAAAGAAGTTGCTGAAGGTCGCTTACCAAAAAATCTTGGTCCATTACAAGCGGGTATCGGTTCTATTGCCAACGCTGTATTAACAGGTTTAAAAGATTCTGACTTTGAAGACCTCATCATGTACTCAGAAGTATTACAAGACTGTACTTTTGAACTCATTGATGCAGGCAAAATGAAATTTGCTTCTGGTAGCTCAATTACACTTTCTGCAAAATGTGGTGAGAAAGTTTTTGGCAATATCGAAGCTTACAAAGACAAATTAGTACTTCGCCCACAAGAAATTTCTAACCATCCTGAATTGGTACGTCGTTTAGGTATTATCGGCATTAACACTGCGCTTGAGTTTGATATTTACGGTAACGTGAACTCAACTCACGTGTGTGGTACTAAAATGATGAACGGTATTGGTGGTTCAGGTGACTTCGCTCGTAATGCCCACTTGGCAATCTTTGTGACCAAATCAATTGCTAAAGGCGGCGATATCTCTTCTATTGTGCCAATGGTGAGCCATGTTGACCATAGTGAACACGACGTTGATATTTTAGTTACAGAGCAAGGTTTAGCAGACTTACGTGGTTTAGCACCTCGTGAGCGTGCTCGCGCTGTTATCGACAATTGTGTACACCCACTTTACCGTGGTGCATTAAACGACTACTTTGATCGTGCATGTGCTAAAGGTGGGCATACTCCTCACTTACTTCGTGAAGCATTGTCTTGGCATGCAAACTTCGAAGAAACAGGTCAAATGCTTCAAGCAGAACCAGTTGCGAAATCAGCTTAAATCATTGGTTGAATTAAAGCACTCCTAAGGGGGTGCTTTTTTATTTGTGTAAATTATTAATAAACTCTGCTCAAGCCTGAATTTTTATTTTATCTTTTGAGTACATCAAAACAAAAAGTAGAAATCCATATGTTTATTATTCGTCAATTTACAAATGCGGATCTGGATGATGTCGTTATTTTATGGGAAAGCTGCGGTCTGACTCGACCTTGGAATAATCCTGAAACCGATATTTTTAGAAAAGTCTCACAACAAGATGATTTATTTCTAGTTGCGATTAAAGATGAGCAACTGATTGGCACGCTTATGGGCGGCTATGACGGTCATAGAGGCTGGATTAACTATTTAGCTGTTCATCCCCACCAACAACGCTTAGGAATTGCTACAGCGCTCGTTCAGCAGCTTGAAAAGCGCTTAATTGCCCGCGGCTGTCCAAAACTACAATTACTCGTCCGTAAAGACAATTTAAATGTACTAAATTTTTATGAACAACTCGGCTATGACGAAGTAGAAGCGATATGTTTAGGAAAACGTCTAATTAATGATAGTTCACATGATTAGAGGCTTATTTATTATCATTTTGGCATAACAAAGAAAATAAACTGAGTTTGGGGATAAGTAAGCGTGCTTGTGGATAAATCTCATTTTACCCACAACTAAACAAATAATGCTTTAGATAAAATCACAAGCATGAAAAAAGCCTCATACGTTATGTATGAGGCTTTTTCGAATAT
>NZ_JBQUYP010000005.1:193943-441763 GCF_056314305.1 Acinetobacter sp. DMC2
ATGGTGGCGAGACCCAGGATCGAACTGGGGACACACGGATTTTCAATCCGTTGCTCTACCTACTGAGCTATCACGCCGTTGGCCTGTATTAAGCCGTATCTCAGAACAATAGTCAACAATTATCCTGAGTTTTTGATTTAACTGAGTATTTTTTATACTTAAAAAAAATCCCTGATGGGATCAGGGATTGAAAACACAAATAATGGTGGCGAGACCCAGGATCGAACTGGGGACACACGGATTTTCAATCCGTTGCTCTACCTACTGAGCTATCACGCCGAAGTGGGCGTATTAAACAATGTTTATATGATCACGTCAAGCAACTTCCGTATTTTTTGTAACAAGTGATTATTTTTAAATCACCATCACATACGGACTAGGCTGTTAATGATGTAATTTACCAATATGAGCCAAACAACGATGAATTGCGCCGCAGCCCGGCTCAAAAATTTTAACGCCTTTTGACTCTTCTATACGACAAGCTTCTTCAACTAAACGCTCAGCTACCCCACGACCACGGTTAGCAGGGTGAACAACAATATATTCAAGGACCTTGCTTTCACCTTGTCCTGAAGACCAGATTGCACCTATAATTTTGGTGTTAAATTCAGCAGTGTATAGCGTGGTATACTGTTGTAAATCTTGTTCAAGTTGTTCAATCGCATCGTGCCCGTCACCAAACTCCGGACTTGTATCATACAAACGCTCAAGCTGATCGCGGATCTCTGAATTATCTAGAGAACTATAAGCATGTACGGTAATAGGCATTGATTAACCCTCCTGAGCAAACTATGATGCTGTCACGAATTCGTCACAGCGAAATTGTCGTTAACATCCAATCATTTTTGACGTTTTTTGAGGAACGTGTCCATGACGCAACGTATCAGTGAAGTGGTTAGAAATACCAATGAAACCAAAATTCGAGTTCGATTAAATCTCGACGGTACTGGTCAAGGCACACTAAACACTGGAGTTCCATTTTTAGACCATATGATTGATCAAATCAAGCGACATGGCTTATTTGATATCGATATTCATTGTGACGGAGACCTCGAGATTGATGATCACCACACCGTAGAAGACTGTGGGATCACGCTTGGACAAGCTTTTGCACAAGCTTTAGGCGATAAAAAAGGTTTAAAACGCTACGGTCATTTTTATGCACCATTAGACGAAGCTTTATCTCGTGTTGTTGTAGATTTATCTGGTCGTCCGGGTTTATTCATGGATATTCCATTTACCCGTGCACGCATCGGTACCTTTGATGTCGATTTATTCTCTGAGTTTTTCCAAGGTTTCGTAAACCATGCGCTTATGACCTTACACATTGATAATTTGAAAGGGAAAAATAGTCACCATCAAATTGAAAGTGTGTTCAAAGCGCTAGCTCGTGCTTTACGTATGGCATGTGAAGTTGATCCACGTGCAGAAAACACGATTGCATCGACAAAAGGTAGCCTCTAATGACACGTATCGCGTTACTTGATTATGGCATGGGCAATCTACACTCAGCAGCTAAAGCACTTGAGCATGTGGGCGCTACAGTCGATGTGACCAATGATCCAAAATTAATTGCACAAGCCGACAAAATTGTTTTTCCGGGCGTTGGGGCAATGCGTGACTGTATGCAAGGCATGCGTGAAGCAGGTATTGATGAAGTCGTACGTAAAGCTGCTTTTAATAAGCCAGTCCTTGCGATTTGTGTAGGCATGCAAGCATTACTACAAAGTTCTGAAGAAAATGGCGGTGTAGACGCACTCGGTATTTTTGACGGTGTAGTAAAGCACTTCCCTCAAATGGAAGGTTTAAAAGTACCACATATGGGTTGGAATCAGGTTCACCAACTGGACCCAAGCCATCCAATGTGGAACAACATCGAACAAGATGCTCGTTTTTACTTTGTACATAGCTACTATGTCGAACCTAAAGATGAAAGCGTTGTAGCTGCAACTTGTGAGTATGGCGTGAACTTTTGCACAGCGATTCACAAAGATAATTTATTCGCGACTCAATTCCACCCAGAGAAAAGTCATACTGCTGGTTTGCAGTTACTTAAGAACTTTGTGGAATGGAATATTTAATCTGATTTAAAACTGAAAAAGATCAGGTCTAGATAGCCTGATCTTTTTTTTATTTACAATAACAACTAATCATTTATAGAATGATATTTTATTCAACAAAATATTGAATATTTATACTTTTAAATAAAACCAAATGATCAGGAAAACAAAATGAATTCACCTTTCGAAAATCAGCCACTTCAACAAGATTCCCCCTTTAAAGCTAATGGTCGTTTTGGTCGACTCTCTTATGCTGCTTGGACATTCTTATTTTCACTCGTCATCGGCATCGTTGTTGTTGCCATCGCATTCACTTTTGGATTTACATCTAGTCAGGATCTAACTGGCCTTTCTACAGCAGGCATGATTGTCATCGCCATTCTTTATATTGTTTGCCTCTATGTAAGCTTTGTATTTACAATTCGTCGCTTACATGACCGCAATAATACAGGATGGCTTTCATTGCTAATGCTCATCCCTGTCGTAAACCTCATTTTCATGATTTATCTCTTTGCGGCAAAAGGTACAGAAGGCAATAATGATTACGGCCCACAACGCCCTACCCCTGGTTGGGAACGCGTTTTAGGCTGGATTTATATTATTCTGATTCCGCTTGCTTTTGTTTTTGCTATTGTTGCCACAATCATGGCTCCGACCTATGAAGGTTATGTTGAAAAAAGTGAAAGTGTGGTCATTGGTACACCGTCTCAGTCTCAATAATTTTTAAAGACAATCATAAAGCCTAGTTCTCTAGGCTTTATTCATATATAAAGCTAATAGCTCAATTCTTTTGTACGCTGTTAAATATGTCCGAAGCCTCTCCCCTCCTTGATAAAGCCTCTATTCAGCAGCTACCTCCTTTTGAAAATCTTAACTATCAAAATATTGTGGTCATTGAGAATATTGAGCAATGCAAAACTATTGAAGAAGAATTAAAAAACGCTGTCATTTTGGGATTTGATTCTGAATCTAAACCAACTTTTCGGGTGGGTGAAGTGTCGACAGGTCCTCATTTGATTCAGCTTGCCACAGCAAAAAAAGCCTATTTATTTCATGTCAATTCATCAAATTTAAAATTTTTACAGCCTATTTTGTCTAACCAAAAGCAAATTAAAGTTGGCTTTGGTCTTAAAAATGATAAGCACATTTTTCATAAAAAAGGCATTGAGCTAGAAAGTTGTGTCGACCTAGCCAAAGGCTTTAGTCACTTTGGTTTTACACAGCAAATGGGGCTTCAAAAAGCAATTGCTCTGCTATTTGGGCAATATCTTGCAAAGTCGAAAAAAGTTGGAACTTCAAATTGGGCACGAAAGCCACTTACATCACAACAAATAAGCTACGCTGCCGCTGATGCGTATGCTGCATTATTGGTATTTGAAGAGCTCAGAAAGCAAGAACTATTACCTGCTCACATTTCACAGACGATTCAAACCGCACTTCAAGCGTAAAGTTATAAAAGTCTTTTCTAAGGCTTAGCGATTGATCAATACTTTGCTAAGATGTGCACAATTTCATAATCATGATGAAGCAAGGAGCGGAAGCATGCTAATCATTCCAGCAATTGACCTGAAAGATGGTAAATGTGTGCGTTTAAAACAAGGGCGTATGGAAGACGATACCGTTTTCTCTAACGATCCAGTTGCAACTGCCCAGCATTGGGTAAATGAAGGCGCACGTCGTTTGCATTTGGTTGATTTGAATGGCGCTTTCGCAGGTACCCCAATTCATAAGCCTGTTGTTGAAGCAATTGCTAAAGCTCAGCCAGAATTACCAATTCAAATTGGTGGTGGTATTCGCTCACTAGAGACTATCGAACACTACTTAGAAGCTGGCGTGACTTTTGTCATTATTGGTACTAAAGCAGTTCAAGAGCCTGAATTTGTAGAAGAAGCTTGTAAGCGCTTTGCTGGCCACATCATTGTTGGTATTGATGCCATGAATGGTATGGTTGCAACTGACGGCTGGGCAAACGTTACTGACGTTAAAGCAACTGATTTAGCAAAACGTTTTGCAGATGCAGGCGTGTCTAGCATTGTTTATACAGACATTGCGCGTGACGGTATGATGCAAGGTGTAAATGTTGAGCAAACTGTAAACTTAGCTCAATACTCAGGCTTACCCGTGATTGCTTCTGGTGGCGTAACTAACCTTGATGACGTTCGCAACTTAAAAGGCCAACCGGGCATTTTAGGTGCAATCACAGGCCGTGCAATTTATGAAGGTACTTTAAACCTTCGTGAAGCTCAGCTTCTGTTAGATGAAAACCGTCTTTAATTTTTAAGATGTAAAAAAAGAGCCTGATTAGGCTCTTTTTTATTGCTGATGTGACAAATATATTCTTAATCAATACACCACATTACGAATAAACTTAAGCACTTGGTTACCACTATTGATATAGGTATAAGTCACTGAACTAGCATATATAAATGAAGAACCAGCAACGATAGTTTTTGAACGATCTGCAAATTGTATGGTCAACTCACCTTCTAATACATAAATAAGCTCTTGCCATCCTTCTGGGTCGGCTTCAGCAATATACGACTCCCCTACTGCTAAGGACCATGTCCAAAACTCAACCTGGGAACGAGACGGAACTGAAGCCAAAAAAGTCGCTCTGCTTTCTTCTTTTTCACCTTGCCAAGCCAGTGCATTAACCAAAGCTTGTTCTTTATGCTCAGGTGCACTCACAATCGTTCTAAAGTCTACACCTAACACAGCCGCAATCGCATCGAGTTTGGCCAAGCTTATATTGACCTGTCCTGTTTCCAATGCAGCAATCGTTCGTCTACTTACACCTGCCTGATCTGCCAAGTCCTGTTGGCTTAAATCTCGCTCATCTCTTAAGGAACGGATATTTGTGCCGACATGCTGTAAAACGGTACTGGACTGGCTCATAAAATAACGCAGCAAATAAAATATGAGCAATATATTGCACAAAATAGAAGAATAGCGCAATATGTGCAATATATTGCACAATTCTTTCTATTTTGAATATGTCACCAATTTCTTTGAGTTCAAGCAAAGCCCCACAGTTAGCACTCGTTTTGATTACGATCATTTGGGGTGGAACATTCCTTACCGTGCAATATGCACTAAATTTTTCATCACCTATGTTTTTTGTGGGCTGCCGCTTTGCTGTCGCGGCGCTTACCTTGCTGCTTATTTCTTTCAAGAGTATGAAAGGCGTTACTTTAAAAGATCTAGGTGCTGGCAGCACGATTGGTCTTGTAATTGCGGCAGGTTATGGCACACAGACGATTGGTCTTCAAACCATTCCTAGCAGTGAGTCGGCTTTTTTAACGGCGCTTTATGTTCCACTTGTACCTATTCTAATGTGGCTCATCTTTAGAAAAGTTCCACACATCATGACTTGGGTGGGAGCAGTTCTTGCTTTTGCTGGCCTTATTTTATTGACAGGTAATGGTTTTGAACAAATCTCTTTAAATTTTGGACAGCTTGTCACAGTACTCGGATCACTTGCGATTGCTTTAGAAATTATTTTTATTAGTTACTTTGCTGGAAAAGTAAATTTACGTCGCGTCACTGTCATTCAACTCGGCGTAGCTTCTCTGGTTTCTTTTGCCATTATGCCTGCGGTGGGTGAACATGCTATTCCTGCATTTTCATGGCCACTTATACTCCTTGCTGTTGCATTAGGTTTAGCCAGTGCGCTTATTCAATTTGTGATGAACTGGGCTCAACGTATGGTTGATCCTTCCCATGCTGCAATTATCTATGCAGGAGAACCTGTTTGGGCAGGGATTATTGGTCGAATTGCAGGTGAGCGTTTACCAGTTATTGCTCTTTTGGGTGGTGCGTTAGTGGTATTAGGTGTTTTAGTGAGTGAGTTAAAACTTAAGTTGCCAATTAAAAAAACTAAAAGAATTCGAGAATAAAAAAGAGAGCTTAATGCTCTCTTTTTTAGCTATTATTTTTTCTTCAATGAAATACAAGGCTGATAGTACTCAACCGTTGGCATTGGATCATAAAAGGGATGGAGCAATGCCTTCCATTCCTGATAAGCATCAGACTTTCTAAACCCTTCTGTATGATTTTCAATCTCATCCCAAGAGATCATTAAAATATAATGATGTGGGTCAGTTGAATGTCTAATGAGCTGGACAGCATTGAAGCCCTCCATCGGATAAACAATATGTTTCGCCTGCTCGAAAGCCTCAAGAAATGCTTCACTTTGCCCAGACTTTATACTCAAATGCACATGTTCAATAATCATGATTTATTGATACATCGGACGGTTATCATTTAGCGCAATCAAGCCGCGAATTGCACGATATACAATCCAGATCCATGCAGCACCAATTACACCCACACAAAATACGGTCGATGAGATTGCAACACCTGCAAATAGGTCAGTATTTTCACCTGTAAAGAACAGGAAAATAAACGGCAGAAAAGCAATAATATTCCAAGCCAGATACCACCAGAATGTTCGGATTTGCCATGTAAAATGGCTTTCAAAAATTGAGCCTTGCACATCGGAACGTTTTACATAATTAATAATTAAAGCAATAACCGCAAGTAAGCCGCCTGTAAAAATAGCGACAATATAAAGTACATATAAAATAAGCGTTAAAGTACGATTTGGATCTTGGTCGATAGAACTATTCATTTTTATACCTCTCAAGTTTAATAAAACGATTTACTTTTATGAGCCCCGCAACACATTTAAGGGAGAAATTAGCCACAAAATCAAAAGTAAATGAAGGAATATGGTACAAAAATAAATCTTACGAAAGGGTTGTTTTTGTGTTTTATGTCTCAGTTTTTGTTGTGCCCACCATGCAGCAGGCCAACCTCCTAAAAAGCTAACGATGTGTAATGTTTGCTCAGGCACACGGCGATTACCCAATTGTGCAGCTTCTTTGTCTTGTGAATAAAGCCAATAGCTCATTACATTCATCATTAAAACAAACAATAAGGTATAGGCGGGTAAAATATGGATAAAGCTCATAATGCCCATTAAAACGAAATAAAACACGATCCCCATTTGCATTGCAGACCATGGACTGGCTTGAAAAGAAGATTGTGTTTTTACAGGCTTTGATGCTTTACGAGTTTGAGATGCTTTTAAATAAGTGACCTGCTGAGCACGAAAGCGACCTTGCTCATCGAGAATAATCAGATATTCTAGTGCACAGCCAATAATTGGTCGAGGACCGGGGCGTGCAAAATCTTTAATATGCAAAAAGACTCGCTCTTTTTCAGCATCATCCGGCTGAATAAAGCCGTAACCTTTTTCGTCGAACCATTCGACTAATCGCCCCTGATCTCGCATCTTTATTCCCTTTTATGCTTTTACATGACTTAAACGGTCTTGCATCATTGCTCGCATTTCCTGCGGGTCTTTTTGCAAAATGTCATCGCCGGTACGTCCTTCTTCTTTATTTTTTTGAGCAACTTGCAAGCGCATTGACCAAAAACGGCATGCTGCCATTGCCAAGAATACATCTAAACACTCAAGTTCATCTGAAGTAAGTACACGAACTTTTTGGTATGCCGCTAAGTAAGCCGCCACTTTGTCTGAGTTTAAATGTGCTGCTGGATATTCAGTACAAAAATCATTAATGGTAATCGCAATGTCAAATAGCAATTCATCTTGATTTAGTTCGTAAAAATCTAAAATACCTTGTAATTGCTCACCTTCAAACAAAGTATTGTCACGGAACAAATCTGAGTGAATAAAACCTGTTGGTCGGTTTGAATACTGCGCTGTTTTAGCATTAAAAGCTTGATAGACCTGCTCAAGTAACGTTTGGTCTTCTTGAGTCATGCTTGGTTTAAGCTGTTCTGCAACGCCTGTCCAGTATTGATGATCACGTCGATACTCACGCTCAAGCGGAAAATCTTGTAAAGCCACATGTAGCTTCGCCTGTGCGTCTGCAATTGCGGCAACTTGCGCTACTGTGGTTTGCATGGGATGGTGGCCCATGAGACGTGGTGCAATCTGTGCAGGCTTTTCTGCAATCACGTGAACCGCTTGTCCGCTATGTTTTAACGGTACAGCAACAGGTACATCATGAGTCCCCAATTGTTCAAGAACAGGAATGAGTTCACCTGCCCCTTTGGCATCTAACTCTTCAAACACGGTAAGTACATACTGTTTGCGGTTTACATCAACCAAAAAATAATTGGTGTTTTGAATACCTCCCTGAATTGGGTTCAGCTCCGACACCTCTAATCCATAAGGTGCAGCAAAGGTGCGAACTTCATCTAAACTCAACGGGGTATAAACCGACATGGAAAACCTGCAAAAAACATCTGTGAAGTTTGATAGAATACCTCTTCCCTCCATGAAGGTGTAGCGCCTGTGTAGGAACTTTCACCAACGGCGATTATTTTTGGAAAAAGCTATGCTTGCTAAACGTATTATTCCTTGCCTAGACGTTGATAACGGACGCGTAGTTAAAGGCGTTCAATTCCTCGATATTCGTGATGCTGGCGACCCTGTAGAAGTGGCACGTCGCTATAACGAACAAGGTGCAGACGAAATTACTTTCTTAGACATTACCGCTACACATCATGGACGCGATACCACTTACCGTACTGTTGAACGTATGGCCGAGACTGTATTTGTGCCATTAACTGTCGGTGGTGGTGTACGTAAGGTTGAAGATATTCGTGCGTTATTAAATGCAGGTGCAGACAAAGTGAGTATTAACTCGGCTGCCGTATTTAACCCTGAATTTGTTCAAGAAGCTTCTCAGCACTTTGGCGCGCAATGTATTGTGGTTGCGATTGATGCCAAAAAAACTGGCGACAACAAATGGGAAATCTTTACTCACGGTGGCCGTAAACCAACAGGTATTGATGCGATTGAATGGGCTGTGAAAATGGCTGACTACGGTGCGGGTGAGTTACTTATTACCAGTATGGATGCCGATGGTACTAAAGCGGGTTACGACATTGCTTTAATGCGTGCTATTAATGACCGCGTTACCATTCCAACCATTGCCTCAGGCGGTGTAGGTAACTTACAACACCTTGCAGACGGAATTTTACAAGGTGGTGCCGATGCAGTATTGGCAGCAAGTATTTTCCACTTTGGCCAATATACCATTCCGGAAGCTAAACAATATTTAGCTGAACAAGGCATCGAAATGCGCTTGTAAGCTTATTGATATTTAAAGGGGCGATATGCCCCTTTATTTTTTTATGCAGCACCATCTACTGCATTCACCTCAGTAGTAAGTTCAGGCTTTTCTTTTTTCTCGACCCATTTTGCAGGGAAGATTTTCTCTACTGCTTGAGAAAGTGGTCTAGCAAATGCAGCAGGTAAACGCACACCCAAAGGATTTTGTTCTTTTAAATCTGCCGAAGACACCACACGTGTTCCCATTACATAATCAAACCAAGGTTTGGTTACACACCAATTGGCGTCTTGGTTAGAGTTCATGTGATGGTCGTAATGCCACGGAATTTTGCGCTTTGCCCATTCAGGCTCTAAATGTGCACGGCGATGAATATAATAATAATTACCAGCACTGTACCAAGCTGCAAGTGCCATACCTTTTGAAAATGGATAGAAAATAGCACTTGAAACGGTTGCTACGACTGCCAGTGAAATTAACTCATTTTTAGTTCGCCAGTTTCCAACGCCCTCAACATAACAATCATCATGAAATTGTTGTTTACGGACTTCACGATGGTGTGCCCAATGGGATTCCATGCTTTTTGGCACGGGGCTATAGCGCGGTTTTCCAGCACGGTGTACACCATGCAAAATATATTTATGCGCCACCCATTCAAATGCATTCGCAACCGCAATTCCTGCAATGAACCCTTTTAACATCGCCTAACTCCTTTTTCTTTTATTCAGAATATAAAATTCGCTATGCTAGGTATTGACCAGAATTTATGGTTTCATTGACAAATCACGACAAGAAAGAGGTGGTTAGGGATGCCACAACTAAAAAACTATACAGGTTCTGTCTATGGGGGGCTCGGACATCTATTAAAAGCTTATTGTGAAGCCAATCAGTTAGCTATTCCTGAACAATTAGAACAAGTTCAAAATCTGGAACGCTTTGACTACGTCGTTTGGCGCGATCTATTAGAAGTCATTTATAAACTAGACCCGAAGCCAGGATTAGGCCTAGAAATTGCCAAATATGTACAACCCAAACACTTAGGGATTATTGCCTACCTTGCTCTCTCTTGCGATAACTTAGGTGAAGCTTTAATTCGCTATCATGATTTTCATCGTCTGATTTATGACGGCAGCCCTTTAGTCGTCGAGCTACAAGGAAGATATGGTTCTATTCGCTGGGAAGCGACTGAGTTACACCCTACTCAGCTTACTGATGAAATCGCGATTGCACTGGTCATTCAGTTCTTACGTCTTTTTATGTCTCATGAAGATGTGCATTTACATGAAGTACATTTTTTAAATGCTGCCCCTAAAAATATCAGGGTTTATGAACAATACTTCCAATGTCCTGTTCGTTTTAGCCAGCCGCGTACAGAGTTGCTCATTCCAATTACGGAAATTCATAAGCCGCTTAGCAGCGCCGACCACACCCTACAACAACTATTGGTTCAGCAAGCACAAGCACTTTTAGAACAATTACCAAATTCGACCCAACTTGATCAGCGTTTACAGCATTCAATTTTGACTGGACTGCAAAAAAATCAATATCAAATTGAGCATATTGCTACTCAATTAGGCCTGTCAGTGCGGCAACTCCAAAGACACTTACAACAACAAAACACCACCTTTCAAGAACGCGTTCAGCAAGTACGATTTATGCTGGCAACCGAGTATCTAAAAGACCTGCACTTGAGTTTGCAAGAGATTGCTCTCTTACTCTGTTATTCAGAACAAAGTGCTTTTCAAAGAGCATTTAAACATTGGACTAATCAAACACCACAGCAATGGAGAGATCATTTTTTAGACAAAGAATAACCAACCAAAACTTACAAATCTTTTCTTGATTAAAACAACACTGAAAACAAAAATTTCATATAGTCACATGCTTCAAATTTATGTGACGTAATTCACATTAATTAAAATAGATTAAATAAATGAGTAATCAGAATGAATAAATATTTTGCTGAATTTCTAGGTACGTTTTGGCTAGTCTTTGGTGGTTGTGGTAGCGCAGTTTTAGCCGCAGCTTTCCCTGAACTTGGTATTGGCTTTGCAGGTGTAGCTCTTGCCTTTGGTTTAACCGTACTGACAGGCGCCTATGCTCTAGGGCATATCTCAGGTGGACATTTTAATCCCGCGGTAAGTGTTGGCCTTTGGGTCGGCGGCCGCTTCGATGTTAAAGATTTAATTCCCTATATTGTTGCTCAAGTGGTCGGTGCGACTGCTGCTGCATTTGTTCTCTATATTATTGCTCAAGGCCAAGCGGGCTTTAGCGGTGTTGGTGGTTTTGCTTCAAATGGTTTCGGTGATTTATCACCGAACAAGTTTGGCTTAGGTTCAGCTTTCATTATTGAAGTGGTTCTTACAGCTTTCTTCTTAATCATTATTTTAGGATCAACACATGGTCGTGCGCCTGCTGGCTTCGCTCCTATTGCGATTGGTTTGGGCTTAACACTCATTCACTTAATCAGTATTCCGGTGACGAACACTTCGGTGAACCCTGCACGTAGTACAGGCGTTGCGTTCTTTGCTGAAACTGCTGCTTTAAGTCAGTTGTGGTTGTTCTGGGTAGCACCGATTTTAGGGGCTGTGATTGGGGCGATTATTTATAAGGTAGTTGCTGGGGAGAAGGATTAATTCTTTATATATAGCCTTAATCTACTATCGCGGTGGGTGACATGGATGTCACCTGTTGAGCAGGGGTACACGGAAGTACCCTCTGTTCAACAAAAGACTTTTGCTTACTTTTGGTCTTTCAAAAGTAAGAAATGTCTATACAAACTCAATAAGACCTAACGTGGTATTAAAGACTGTATGGCAGAATGACTATGCTAAACATCACACATAGAATGCATAAATTATAAAAACGGATTATTAATTTCTTGCTCAGCTGGACGTTCAATTTTCTCAGGCAATTCTTCTTTTTCCAAAGCCGCAACCACTTCATTTAAAAAGCTCTGTAAAGCCTTCGCTTGTTCTAATCCGACTTTGTCTTTGGTGATTTGCAAGTTGCCATAAATGCTGACGCAATCGACATCATTTTCTAATGTTAAATCTTCAATTGAAGAAGACTCTGTACCCTTTTCAAATGGTTTAAACATAGGTCTTGTCTCGTTGTTATATCTTCACAGTGTAATACGACCAATTTAAAAAAAATCGATCAAAATTAAAAGAGCCGATAAAATTAAGAATGCTCCCATCAATATATTAAAATATTTCAAACGGTTGCCCTGATTGAGCACCACTGAAAATTTATCACCACAGAACCCCCAAAAGAATAAGCACGCATAACAAGTGAAGAAATAAATAATAATAAAGATCGGCAAAGACTGCGGGTTCTCAATGCTTGTAAACATGGTAATGCCCGACACACAAGCTAACCATGCTTTGGGGTTGAGCCACTGTAGCAAAAAACCATCTTTAAAATTGGGAATAATAATATGCTCTACGGGAGCAGTTGAAATAGAAATATTGGCCGCAGAAAGAATAATTTTTATGCCGATGTAACAAACAAATAGTGTTCCACAAACTGCAAGGATTTTTAAAACAATAGGAAACTGAGTTAATAAACTCTGAAGACCAAATGCCATAAAAATTAAAAGCAAGGTAAAACCAATCGTGGCACCTGAAATATAGGGAAGCGATCTTTTTAAACCATGATTTAAACTGGTCGATAAAATGACAGTATTTACTGGGCCTGGGGTAATAGACATTGCAAATGAAAAAAGAAACATCGAAGCAAACATTGTTATTGTCCTTATTAAAATAGAATCCATAGACAGATCTGTCTATGGATTCTATTTTAAACATTTACGCTTTTGCAATAACAATCAAAAAAGCTACTTATTTCATTATTTGCAAGAAATAGTTCACCAATGCTTCAACCAGTTGCTTCACAATCGCTTGGCGTGTTTCTTCGTCAATCGTTGGAACTTTTGCTTCCATTGCTTCTGATGAACCACTTTTTTGTTTTTTAAACTGGTCTTGTAACGCTTTAATTTGATCAGCGTTTAAGTCCTGCTCACATTGACTCTCGCCATCCCAATGTAAATAGTCCAACTTCTGATTTAGCTTAACCGAGGCTGCCGTTAAAGGGAGACGATAGACATTACGCTTTTGTTGCTCAGTTAACTGTGGGAACAGGTTAACGCCTAAGCGTTCTTCAAGGTAACAAACACTCACCACTTTCACTTGTAGAGAGTTATTGTTTGGTGCGTAGTAAGCCCCAATAGCGCCAGTTTTTGGCATATAAACCGCTTTATAAACGGCGGTTGGAACAATTACACCCTTTCCAATCGTTTTAAGGCGTTTACCCTCAAAAACAGGGCCAGTAACCACATAAACATCTTGTTTTTGCTTAGTGGCAAGGGCGCGTGTAGCTTCTTCAAGTTTACGCCAAACTTCCTGATTATTTTTAGGTGCTTGCGGCACCATATTACTTAACGAGAAGCTATCAGACTGTGAGCTTTTATTTGGCATATCGCCATTCGGTGCCATATGACCACGGTCATAGCCTGAACCACGATAATCACTTAATAATGCTCGATGCTTTTGATCAATACGGGTTTCTTCATGGAAGTTGTCTTCACGCTTAATTTTGACACTCAAACGTTCTGCATTTAAATGCTCAGCCGACCATAACGGCGTTTTAGAAATGCCTGAATACAAGACATTAAAGCCATTAAAACACAGCGGATAACTGTCTTTTTTTAAGCTATCTTTATTTAAAGCAGGGGGAACTTCTCGATAGAACTGATTAAGGCAAGTCGAGTTAGTACTTAAAGGTGAAAACCACTGCGAAATCTTTTCACTACCAAATGCAATCGCAAAGCTTCCCGCAGCAATACAAGCAAGAATAATCTTGCCAAAATGCTCACTTAGAGAGAATGAGTTTGTACCTTTACTGCGTTTTTTACTTGCCATGTTTTTATCAATACCACTGTCCACACGCAGCTTAACAATCCTGCTTTTTTAAGTATATCTCTTATCTTTCAAATGGTTAAAACATGGTCATCTTTTTTGTAACTCAATTTCCCATTACGTAACAATCTGTTGGAATTATGAGATGCTTTGGCTATTGAATTACGCCAATTGCGTATCTTTCGTTGAAAAACACTGATTGCTTATGACATGGTTAGCTCCACAAATTTGGATAAAAATATAATCGGAGTCCACTTAATGATCCATTCAAAGATTATTGGTATTGGCGTAATCACGGGATTATGTAGTATGGCCGCTTTGGCTGAACCAGCAGTCCAGCCAGGAGATACTTTAGAAAGTTTGTCTAAAGTGAAAGTTACGACAACGGTAAATGGCCAACCTGGTTCTATTAGCGATTTAGTCAATAGCGGACAAGTACAACAAGTTTCTGCTGCACCGACAAATGCGGCGCCTACTGGTGCTCCTATTCCAGCGGATGTTCCACCTGCTCCTCCAGCAGGCGGTGAAATGGCTCCTCCGGCTGCACCAATGGATGCAGTACCACCTGCACCGAACCAAGCTCCTCCAGCGCAACAAGATCCGAACACTCCACCGCCTCCAGCAGATCCAACTCAGTCGGCAGACCCGATGGCAAAAGATGGTGGTTTGCCAGCAGATGCACCTATGCAAGCTCAATAATCAAAGCTATAAAAAAACCAAGACATCTGTCTTGGTTTTTTTATTACATCAAATTTTTAGATTTCGATTTGACTACCTAACTCAACTACACGGTTGGTTGGAATCTGATAGAAATCACTCACCGGACTGGTATTACGCTGCATAGAGATAAATAGTTTTTCTCTCCATGGAGACATGCCATCACCCACCGAATGAACAATACGATCGCGGGAAATAAAGAAGCTGATGTGCATCAAGTCATATTCAAGACCTAATTGCTCATAAGCTTGCATAAGTGCTTTTGGTACATTCATTTCATCTTTAAAACCGTAGAAAATTTTAATACGGAAGAAATGCTCAGCTAGGGTTTCTGTTGAAATACGTTCTTCTGGTGCAACAAATGGTACATCTTCAATGATGACTGTTACCAAGATATTGCGCTGATGCAGCACTTTATTATGCTTGATATTATGTAGCATGGCATGCGGCACAACGTTTGGCGTACCCGTCATAAAGACAGCATCACCTGGCACCCAGTGCACACTATTACCAATACTTTTCACAAACAAATCTAGCGATAACGTATCGTGTTCGAGCTTGGCAAAAGTAAGCTCACGACCACGTTTCCACGTCATTAAGATGGTCACAGCAATCGCACCAATCAATAATGGCACCCAACCGCCCGACAAGATTTTAAGTGAAGTTGCTGCGACTAAAACTGACTCTAAAATAAAGAATGGAATAATCAGGAGTAGCACTTTTGGCATGCTCCATTTCCAAGCCGAATAGATGAACACAGCAACCAGAATCGTGTCACACAGCATGGTTAAAGTTACAGCCAGACCATACGCACTTGCCAAGTTTGAGCTGGTTTTGAAAATCAAAATTAAGATAATAATTGCGATTAAAAGCAACCAGTTTAAGAAAGGAACATAAATCTGACCTTCCTCAGACTCAGAGGTATGTTTAATACTTAAACGTGGTAAATAACCTAATTGAATCGCTTGGCGAGCAAGTGAAAACACCCCAGAAATTACGGCTTGAGAAGCAATCACGGTTGCCATGGTCGCCATAATAATCATTGGGTAAAGTGCCCACTGCGGAACCAATAAATAGAACGGGTTTTGAATCGCCGCTGGATCTCTTAATAGTAATGCACCCTGTCCTGCGTAGTTTAAAACCAAACACGGTAACACCACAAAGAACCATGCTAGACGAATTGGAACTGGTCCAAAATGTCCCATATCGGCATACAGTGCTTCACCACCAGTGACTGTTAAAACGACAGCACCCATAACAAAAAAGGTCATTACGGGGTGGTGATAGATAAACTGAATTGCCCAATGTGGACTAAACATGCCCAACACCACAGGAGTCTGAATGACGCTGTGAAGGCCTAATAATCCTAACGATAAGAACCACACCATCGTGATCGGGCCAAAAAACTTTCCGACAAAGGCCGTACCGTGTTTTTGTACCAAAAATAACGCGATGATAATGGTGATCGCAATTGGCATGATGAACGGGTCAAACACATTGGTTGCAATAGACAAACCTTCGACTGCCGAAAGTACCGAAATGGCAGGGGTAATAATACCGTCACCAAAAAACAGCGATGCACCAATAAAGCCAATCGCAATCATGTAGATTTTTTTGTTGTCGGCAATTTTGGCTTTACGCAAGTTCAATGCGAGTAAGGCCATGATTCCGCCTTCGCCATTGTTGTCTGCACGCATGACAATAGCGACATACTTGATGCTGATGATCAGCATTAAGCACCAAAAAATAATGGATAAAATTCCTAATACGTTTTCAGGCTGAATTCCCAACCCATGCGCTGCATGGAAGGACTCTTTTAAGGCGTAGAGTGGACTTGTACCAATATCTCCAAAGACCACCCCAAGAGCTGCCAAAGCCGTGGCAGGCAAGGTTGCTTTTTTGGCCGTATTTTGCATTGTGTAATTAAACCAATATGATTTTTATCGCAATCTTATCACCTCTATTATTTTTTTTCTGTAATGCTCATCTTAAATCTTGGCAGAACTGGTTTTTTTAGTTACTATCGCACGCCTTGGTGAGGTGTCCGAGTGGCTTAAGGAGCACGCCTGGAAAGTGTGTATACGTTTGCGCGTATCGAGGGTTCGAATCCCTCTCTCACCGCCAGAATTGAAATTTAAAGAGGCTTAAACCTAATGGGTTTAGGCTTTTTTATTAGCCAAATATTAAAAAACCTTCTCGAAAAGACCAATAATTTTCTGATCTTATTTAAACCATAGATTAAATCAAACATTTTAACTCAATGAAAAATCTCACTTCTTTATCTAAAAAAGCAATTAACTTAGATAACAATTTAAACTTACCTTTTTCAATTTATTCAGCCTATAAAGAACAAAAAATTAGAAATGTTCCAATTACGAGACCGTTACTCATCGCTATTTTAAGTGGCGTTAAAGAGTTAGGGAGAACTGAAAATATTGTATGTGAAGCGGGTTCTTTTATATTTTTATCGAATAGCGCCAGCATTGATATGCGCAACATTCCAAATCAAGAAGAATATTTTGCGCTCCTCATCGAATTCGATTTTGATGACTTTAAAGACCTCCCAAATACTTCAGGAACTTCTAAAAAATTTGTACAAGGCCAACTCAACACCTTACTAGAAAACGCACTTTCTCAATTTATAGATTTTTCTCTCATTGCCCCGTCTTCTGTTTTTAAATTTAGAAGAAGAGAACTTTTAGAACTTATTTATCATTCTGGTTACACCGACATCTCTAGTTTGAATATGACCACAAGTGTGAGTGAAAAAGTTCAGGCATTAATTTCTGATCACTTATCTACAGAACTCACAGCCGAATTTATCGCATCCCAACTTTTTATGAGTTCATCGACTTTAAGAAGAAAGCTAAAAAGTGAGGGAAATGGCATTCAAGATATTCGTAATAGAGTAAGGCTGGGGCATGGATTACACTTAATTCAAACCACCAACACTAGTATTGGCAATATTGCATTTGAATGTGGCTATCAATCTCAATCAAGATTTACAGAACAGTTTAAAAATTTATTTGGTATTACTCCACGCGCGCTACGCAAAACTAAAATGCTTACTTAAGGCGAAATTATGGCAAATCTGCGTATAAAGAATTTTCAGAAGAAAACTTAATATCTTTTACACATCAAAAAAGGTACTTAAGAAAGCAGATGAAAAAAGTAGCAGTCATTTTATCGGGTTGTGGTTATTTGGATGGTTCTGAAATTAGAGAATCTGTTTTAACACTATTAGCTTTAGATACAGCCAATATTGAATATCAAATTTTTGCACCTGATGAGCCTTTGTTTCATGTCATCGACCACGTGAGTGGCGAAATAAACATGACTGAGCGGAGAAATACTTTACAAGAAGCAGGACGAATTGCCCGAGGTGAAATTTCCTCACTCGATCAACTTAATGAAAATGAATTTGATGGTCTTCTTCTTCCGGGTGGATTCGGAGTCGCAAAAAATTTATCAACTTTTGCCTTTAAAGGAGCAGAAGCAAGAGTACATTCTACAGTTATCTCAATTCTAAAAGCGTTTCATCAAAATAAGAAGCCGATCGGGGCAATATGCATATCCCCTGCACTATTAGCACTTACTTTTGGAGATTTACGCCCAAATATCACTTTGGGTTCTGACATTAACACTGCTAAAGAAATTGAAAAAACTGGTTCAATTCACCATATTTGTCAAACCTCAAGCTGCGTAGTCGATAAACAAAACTTATTTGTTACTACGCCTGCCTATATGGATGACCGAGCTGGTTTAAAAGATGTCTTTTTAGGAATTACAAGTTTAGTTACTGCCATGACAATTTTGGCAAACTAAAATGTTTTATGAGGGATAGAGATTGCTATCCCTCTATTTTTTTGAATCTAATCAACGATAAGTAACTTCGCACCATTCAAACTAAAAGACTGATGTGGCTCTGAACTGTCCCCTACTTGATAACTCATGCCTGAAGTTAAAGTAAATATTCGACCATCCTTCAATCTACTTTCTAGCTCGCCTTCTAGGCAAAATAATATATGCCCTTTTTCGCACCAATGGTCAGCTAAATAGTTTGCTGAGTACTCGACAAGTCTTACTCTAATTTTATTTCCTTCTTCACCAAAAAATTGAGTTTTCCAATAAGCTTTTCCTGTTTCACCACTATATTCAGTGACTTCTATTTCTTCCCAGTTTGTAATTTGAAATGGAAAAGGCGCGATATTCATTTTTTATTCCATAGAATGTGTGGTTGTATTTTCAACTTATAGACAAATCTATCTTTTGCAAATGATTTATTCAGAAATCAAAAAGATATCAAAATTTTTATCCATTCTTTAAAGACCCAAACCTCACATTCAGGCCTTCCTACCTTAAAACTTACTCAGACAACGCTAATAACTTCTGAACGTACTCAATCGCATTATTTTCGATGTCTTGATGCGTCGGAACATCGTCATCTTCTGAAGGGTTGGTGTCTAAACCATAAAATGCATGAAGTGGTTGATAGACTGCCCCAACATAAAGAGCGGTTAATTCAAATGGAATAAAAATCTTGTCTAAAGAAATTTGATATTCGCCACTTTCTGAATAAACCTTTTCTTGAGCACCCGCAGACACCGCCAACATAAACTTTTTATTTTTAAGCTTATCGCCAGTTGAACCATAGGCCCAACCATACGTTAAAACTTCATCAAGCCATTGTTTCAAAAGCGGCGGGCAGTTAAACCAATACACTGGAAATTGAAATACTAAATTTTCGTGTTCTTCAACCAGTGCTTGCTCTTTGGCAATATCAATCACCCCGTCTGGGTAGGCTTCATAAATTTGGTGAACCGTAAATTGGTCTGGGTATTTTTCTAGTTCCTCAACCCATCTTTTATTTACAATAGACTGGTCTATGTGAGGGTGCGTAACGATGACTAATGTCTTTTTCATTATGAAAACACTCTATCGAAAAGTAGATAAATCGATTATAGAAGTGTGCTTTCCTAAATATAAGTACGGTAATTTGTGTTATATACTATACTAAAAGATAGTGTGGATTTTAAAAATGGACGACTGCCTTCCGTCATATACCCCATTAGAAGATACGGGTTTTGGGTACACCCTTTCTTTGATTAATGGCAAATATAAAATGATTATTATGTATTGGCTGTATGGAAAAACCGTCATGCGTTTTAACGAGATGCAACGCTGCATTGGCAATATTTCGTTTAGAACACTCAGCAATACGCTTAAAGAATTGGAAAGAGATGGACTGATTATTCGTAAGGAATATCCTCAAATTCCACCTAAAGTTGAGTATCGCCTTTCTGAAAGAGGACAGTCTTTAATTCCGTTGTTAGATATGATGTGCGAATGGGGCGAGCGCAATAAGCCGTCTTAGTTTTATAGACTTGAAGTGATACTAAATATGAGAAATGAATTAAGAGAAATTTTTATTAAGGGATGCGACGATAAAATTGAAAAAAAGGGAGACAATGTCGGTCTATCTTTTTATGCTTTTTTTAAAAATAAGAATGATAACCCTGAGTTACTGATGGAAGCAGCGCATTGGTGGATTATGGAGCATAAGCTAGATCACTTTGAGAAAGCTGTGAAGATTAAACAATTGGTTTTGAGTGAGCAGTAAAAGTTAGAGAGAAAGACTATTCAGAAAGAGGATAGTCTTTGATTTCTTATAAATCATCTTAGTTTTGATAAAAAATAGAATATCTGAATTAATAACTTAAATATAAAATAATTCAATTATCTCTGATAAACTATAAAATATTAACTTTATGATATTAATAAATATGAAATTTTCAACCTATATATTTTTAATAGTTTTACTTTGTGGGTGTGGTTTTAAGCCTCAATTTAGACCAACTAAGATGTATTCAGGAAATGAAAATAAAAATGAATCTGATTTTTCACTAATTTATATAGATTGGATGGAAACAGCACAAACATATAAAAAAGTAGGACAAACCGAGATTACTGAAATAAACAATATAAAAGTAGCTGAAAGAGTACCAACCTTTGGTAGCAAATATATGCTTCAAGTATTACCAGGAGAACAAAATATCACTACTTCTATATTAATTATTAAAGGTTATATACCAAATATAAATCTCCTTAAAATAGAAGAGATAACCTTTAAATTACCTCAGTTTAATACTGAGCCAAATAAAATTTATGTACTATGCCCTCTAAAAGGTAAGGATATAGGCTTTAACGTAAAAATATATCCATATACTCGCCAAGAAATCTTAAAGAATAAAGGGATGACTGATTTCTTAATACGTCCATGTAGAACAATGGATAAGCTTTCCATTCAATAATCATTTAATTTCAATTTTCAGATGAATCTTTTACTAAAAAAGCCCAACTCACGTCGGGCCTTCCCTCCATCAAACCCGACTTAAAAAATAGTCGAGTAATGTATCCCTTTCATCCGTGTTACTAGTTCCTAAAAGCTGAACCATCGCGCCATCAATCACAAATAAAAACATGTGTGCATCTTCAACTGTAGCAGTCGCTTTTACAGTTAAAAGCAGTTTATGAATTTCTTTAATGAACCAGTTTCGGTAGTCAATCACGATTTTATAGGCCGTTGGATAAAGCTTTTCAATTTCAAAAATCGCTTTAAATGGCAGCCGATAAAAGCCCTCTAAGTTTGCATGTAAAAAGTAAATTTTCTTGAGTTTATCGAAGGCCATAAGTTCACTGTAAGAGTGAATAATTGAAAACACCTCATGTTTTAATGCATCTGTTTGAAAAGTTAAGCTCATCTGAATGAGCCTTTCTTTGGAGTGAAAATAGTTATAAAAAGTGGCTTTGGGGATTTTGGCTTCCTCAACGATTCGATCTATCCCGACATGAAACCCATTTTGATTAAATAAATCTTTTGCTGCGTGGAGCACGCGTAATGCTCTAAATGATGCTTCTAAATTTGGCATTTTTATACCGTTTAAAATAATTTTTTGTTGTATGTAAAAGAGATAGAAATGCCGTCACTCTTAAATTGAGCGCTAAAAACAGGCATGCAAAAGCCGCACAAAAATGGTGTGCTCGCCTATCTCGGGTTTTATTGTTGCTATGATTTTTTAGTCGTAATGACCTATGGCTTAAAACCTAAAGTCGGTTAAACCGTTTTAAAGACCAGTTGGGTATAGACGTAAAGACTTTGGCAAGGACTGCCAATGAGAGAAATGAAATAGTACGCATAACGGCGGACTCCTTTTGATTTAGAAGAGTCTTACCAATTACTGTCAAATAATGGTGGCAAGACTAGAAGGGTTGACAGACTGGTACAAAAGGAAACCAGCGCACGCAAGCGTGCCCCTCCTAGCCTCACCATAAAGGCGTGACTTAAGAGAACGCACAAAAACCAAAACAGCATTGTTGTGCGCCTTTTGTTCCAGCTCTGTCAAAAGCTAACTGGCAATGTAGGCCAGCACGCAAAGGATAATCCGCACATTTTTGAGTGTCAATGTAAGGTTGAATAGAAATTGGTTAAATAATTATTGTTGTTTATTCAATTAGATATTTAAGCTAAAAAGACCTTCAACTTAAATTTAACGATGTCATGATAATAATAAAAATGGTGGCAGAACGAAAAGAGGTTAGCAGACTGGACACACACAACCAGCACACCCGAAGGTGTCCTCTTATCGCTCTACCATAGAATGGTGGCAAAACGAAAAGGGATTAGCAGACTGGTACAAAAGCAACCAGCACACCTGAAGGTGTTCCCTTATCGTTCTACCGTAGAATGGTGGCAGATCGATAAAGGGTTAGCAGACTGGGCACAGTACCAGCACACCCGAAAGTGTCCCCTTATCGCTCTACCCTAAAGTGGTTTGCAGGCAAAGAATAATTCTCAAGATTTTAAGTGTCAATAAACATATATTGTTAATTTATAAAATATTTTTATTTCTATTGGCTCATTTTCCCATTATTAATTTATCATTCATTTTCAAACCTGTTTAAATGAACCGATTGATCGCGCTATAAATAAAAGCTACAGTAAATAAAGTTTGAATTTTATAACTTTAAATAAATTGATAACGCACGCAGGCAAAGACATGGAAACCATACATGATTTTTATCGCCGCTTTTCTTTAACCAGAGATAGCGATTACTCGGTTCCATCGACTTCGTTTGGGCATTTCAACGTGTTCCAACGCGATGCCTGCTCGTTTCTAACGCCTTATAGCCGCCGCGATTATTATAAAATTTCACTGGTTTTAGGCACAGGTGACCTTCACTACGCTAACCGCTGGATAAAAGTAGACCGCCCTGCTTTACTGTTTTCAAACCCAATGGTGCCCTACGCTTGGGAAATTAATTCGCCTGAACAGGCAGGTTGGTTTTGCCTATTTACCGAAGAGTTTGTAAACCAAGAATCTAGACAAAGCTTTTTAAAAGACTCACCGCTATTTAAAGTCGACGGCGACCCGCTATATTTTTTAAACGATCAACAGGTTGAAGAAATTTCATTTATTTTCAAAAAGATGATGACTGAAATAAATTCTGACTATATTCATAAACACAACGTTTTAAGAAACTATTTGCACCTGATTGTGCACGAAGCCATGAAAATGCAACCAACCCAACAGTTTGAAAAACATAGCAATGCTGCGGTTCGGATTTGCCATTTGTTCTTTGAATTATTAGAACGCCAGTTCCCAATTGACTCGCCCCATTTTCAGCTTAAACTCAAAACTGCAAATGACTATGCATATGGTCTGTCGGTGCATGTGAACCATTTAAACCGCGCTGTAAAAGAAGCGACAGGCAAAACCACATCCGAGCATATTAGCTCACGCATTACGCAAGAAGCCAAAGCGCTGCTACAACACACCAGTTGGAATATTTCCGAAATTGCCTATAGCTTAGGCTTTGAATATTCAGCGTATTTCACCAACTTCTTTAAGAAAAATACGGGCTTTTCGCCTAAAAAATTCCGCGAAGACTGTGTAGCCTAAAAACAGATTGTTTGAATTTTATAATTATTGGTTTGAATGTTATACGCCAAATTAGGCCAAAGCATTTTATAGTTTTTCTACTCAAGTGATTTTGCAAAAAGAGTGTGAAAAATGAAATATAGAACTTTAGGACAAACAGGCGAAAAAGTATCAGCACTGGGTTTAGGTTGCATGGGAATGAGCTTTGCCTATGGTGCCTCAGACGACACACAAAGCATTGCCACTCTAGAAAAAGCCTTAGACCTCGGTATTAACTTTTGGGACACCGCCGACATGTACGGCAACGGCGCAAACGAAGTTTTGCTCTCAAAAGTTTTAGAAAAGCATCGTGACAAAGTATTCTTGGCGACTAAATTTGGCTTTCGCTATAAAGAAGATAACCTCAACCCACAAAACTCGTTAGAGTCTTATATTGACGGTTCTCCAGAGTGGATTAAGGTTGCGGTCGAAAACAGTTTAAAACGCTTAAATACAGACGTGATTGATTTGTATTATGCGCACCGCATTGACCCGAACATTCCAGTTGAAGACACTATTGGCGCAATGGCTGACTTGGTGAAACAAGGTAAAGTTCGTTATTTAGGACTCAGTGAAGCATCGGCTGAAACTATTCGTAAAGCGCATGCGATTCACCCGATTGCAGCGGTTCAACATGAATATTCATTGCTTACTCGTGAACTGGAAGATACTCACTTTCAAACCATTCGCGAGTTAGGTATTAGCCTTGTGCCGTATTCACCGCTTTCGCGTGGTTTAATCACCAATACACTTGATGTGGGCAGCCTAGACGAAAGTGATTTCCGTCGTCAGTTACCACGCTATCAAGGCGACAACTGGAAAAATAACCAAAGCTTGGCGCAAGCATTTAGTGACTTTGCCCAAAGCAAAAATGCAACAGCGGCTCAACTGGCTTTGGCTTGGATTTTGGCGCAAGGTGACGACATTATTCCAATTCCGGGTACGCGTAAAATCGAACGTCTTGTGGAAAATGCAGGTGCTGTTGACCTTCATTTAACAGCGGCAGATTTAGCAGAAATTGAAGCGATTATTGCAAGATATCCAAACATGGGCGCACGCTATAACGCTCAGCAACTTGCTGCGGTCAACCACTAAAATATAAGCCATAAAAAAGTCCGACTCAGTGTCGGACTTTTTTATTTAGTCTTTGCTATAAGTGCCTTGCTGGCGTCCACCGTCCCAAATCGCGTCTAAGGACTTGTCAGAAATCGTTAGGCTTTCAGGGAAAATACTTAAATCCTTTTTAAATTTAGCCTCTGGTTTTAAACCAATACAATCTCCATTTTTCCACCATGTACCTTCGGCATATTGGTCTAAAGCACCCACAGCAAGCATCCATTTAAACTTACCGTCTGGCTGAAGTAAAAGTTCTGAACCAACTTCCATCACGCCATTTAAATAATAATGTCCACTCCAAGCTTGGTCAGCTTGCTGAAATTTCACTTCTTTGCATGTGCTGGTTGGTTCTGCATAAACCTGAGCAGAAATCGCAATCGTAGAAATGAGTAGCAACCGTGTAATCATATTTTTCATTATTGTGTTCCTATCGTTTTTATTTTCCAGATTCAACTTTTAAATAAGTTCCATCTGCATATACGTTATGTCCAAAGCCACAACCCGAGTTACCCTCGTTTTGTTTGACCTGAATATAATTTCCTAATTTCGCATTAGATTTAAAATCGAGTTGAATACGGCAGTCTTCGTCTTTATAAACGGTTTGCTTGGCATTGGTCGGCATTTTGGTGTCAAACTCACCCATGTTCGGGCCGTAAATTAAGCTTCTAAGTCCCATATATAAACCAGCATAGCTGATTGCATATTGGCCCTGCTTACGACTTACCGTGATGTGATCCCACTCCCCAAAACCCGAGTAACGAACATATTCACCAGACAAATCATTTGATGTTTTAGGTGTAGGTAACTGTTTAAGGTTAAATTGGCTCGATTTTGATTTTTCATCAAGCATAAACCACGATCTTGCCCAAAGTGGTTGACCCAATTTAGCATAGGCTAAGCCCACGTTATTGTTGGCAACGTCAATATCTCGGTCGGTAAATTTAACTGTGGTTTCATCTTCATTTGCTTTACAAAATGCAGTCCAAGAGGCTTGGTTTTGGAAATTTTCTAGCGCTTTTTTATATTGTTTTTGGTCGTAGTTTTTCTTACCTAAACTCGCGTATTGCTTCACTTTATTACAGCTTTGTTGTAGCTCTTGTTCAAAAGAAAATTCTGCATGTGTAACCGCTAAAGCCGAAAGTGTGAGAACCGCACAACCTGAAATAATAGATTTAATCATTTTTAAAATTCTTTAATAATTAACTAATTATATAATATGAGTAAGTTTTCTAAATCACAATTCTCTGAAACAAAAGTCCATTACAATGCTGGTTAACTTAGCTTTCATCATGCCATATAAAAAGGCTTGAACATTTTAAGTCCAAGCCTTTGGATTTTTAGAATTTAGCCAAAGCTCAACTAAGAAGACTCACTTAGATTCAAGTTAGAATGATGATTTTGACAAATTGCACTTTGCAAAATTTTCATACTATTTTTAATCGCATCTTCCACCTGTATTTGGCTATCTCCCATGAAATGAACTTTTGCAGGAATATTTTCATAACTAAAATTGTTATGGCCGCCACTTTCCTGAATTAATTGATAGGTAATGGTTTCATGATCTAATTCTTTAACCCCATTAAATAAAAAGCCTGAACTATATGGGTTAGGCATCATCAGAAAACCAGTGATTTTCGTATTCACTGATTCTAATGGAAGCTTCATGGACGCCTTAATCCACATTTCATATAAGTCGACTGACTCGTTGCGTAATGTGATGAATGGAATTTCTCCGCCCCCGACTCGCCCACCTACTTCTAAAAAGACCAACTCGCCCTTAGATTCAATAAATTCAAGATGAATCGCTTGATCTTTTAATTTTAAGAATTTACATACGTCTAAAGTAAAACGTTCTACTTTTTGAATAAATTCAGAATTATCAATCGTTACAGAGCCTAATGGCGCACCATTTCTAAAGTCTAAACAGGTATTAATATATTTTGAGACTTTAAAGTAAGGCATTTGATTGTCTGAAATAATCGCATCGACATGATAGATATCCCCTTCAACAAATTCTTCTACTTCATAGCCCGCATATGAAGATAAACGAGGAATATCGGCCAACTCACTAATTTTAATTACCCCTTCAGAAGCCGCGCCTACCTGAGGTTTTAAAATAATCGCTGAGCCAATTTCCAGCAAAAAGTTTTCAATATCTTGGTATGAAGACACTTCCGAATATTTAGGGTAACGCACAGTCGAGTGAGCTAAAGCATCTTTCATTTTTTTCTTGTTACGGCACAACAAATTGTCTTCGACAGTTGCACCCACAATATTCAATTCAGTTCGAATGCGAGCAGCAGCGTCGAGGTCATATTCTGAGATGGCAATAACGTAATCTATAGGTTTTTTCTTATAGATTTTTTTAGCCTGATCGAGAACCTCTTCTTCATTTAACTGCTCTAACCCAGCTATGCAGTAACAGTTTGAAGAAGTGATATAACGCATCGTTTCTGTTAAGGAAATATAAGACACATGTACGGCATTGTGATCTATATATTTATTATAATCAGACAGTTCATCGTCATATCTATTGATGATTAATACATGTTTCATATGACTTTCACCTGCTCATGTATATGTTTGACTAAACTACGAATCTTATCTTCACTTTCAGAACGGAAAATGAAGTAGCCTAATCGTGAGGTCCAATCATGGTTACACGCCAGTTCATCGTTTGTTTCATAGTAGAAGTGATGATGTACACATTCAGGTGCTTTTAACAGTTGATCTAAACCACTAAAACCTTTGAACCGACGGTGATTACCTTGGGGCATAAAGGCAATTGCAGAAACCAGATTTTTTTCTATTGAAGGTGAATATGGTAGGTCTAAGTATTCGCTCAGTACCGCTTGAGCAAGGTCAAAATTAGTCGCCAGTTTAATTAACTCAACAATATTGTCGCCCGGTAAACGTGCTGCTAACTCAATTGCGACTGCTTTTCCTTGAGGTGTAACTCGCAGTTCTAAGTGAAAAGGCCCTATATTTAACGCTAAGGTTCGAATTACTTTTTCGGCATAGTCAAAAACATGTGCAGAAAATTGACTGTCATATTGATTACCCACAATATGTCCAATTTCGACAAAGTAAGGTTCTGGCCCTAATAGTTTTTCTGTTAGCGAAGCAAAGGTTATTTTTCCATCTGTATGGATAATTCCTTCAACACTGTATTCTTTACCTACAATGTATTCTTCAACAATTAAATCACCACTGGCATAGAAACCAATATCGTTGGGCTTAGCTTTCCAGATCGCTTCAACTGTTGTTAAAAGTTCCTCAAAATCTGCAACTTTTTTAACAGACATACTGCCCGCCATATCAACTGGCTTCACGACAGCAGGAAACTTAAAACCTAGAGGTAAGTCAATTTCTTTGCCCGGTGAAATCAAGGCATATTTAATATCGCTTAAACCCGACTTAGTTAGCTTGTCACGAAATTTAAATTTATTTCGAACTGTTTGAGCTGCCATATATTCAAGAGAGTTTTTGGCAAATGAGTTACCGAGTTGTGCTGCCATAGGAACTGCATATTCAACACCGGGTAATATGGCTTTTATGGTCTTTAACTCAACAATTTTAGAGAGTTGACTATGAAAATCACTGGTATCTATTTTTATTATTTCTTTTGCTTTTTGGCGCATTGTTCCATCAATGCTGCACTCTCCTTCATCAGTAGAAAAAACATATAAATCTATCCCTAATTCTTGAGCGGCATTTAAATAAGTGACGCCTGAAGAAATAGGTTCTATAACTACTACTGTCATTGTTACAGTCTCCGTTAGGGACCAAAACTTTCTAACTCACACAGAGGCTGATTTAAAATTTTATTAATTATTGGGGTAGAACCAACACCCACTGTTAACTCGTGAGAGTCCAAATAATTTGAAAAATCAAATCCATTATTCGTCCACGTACAAAACGGGATATTTATAATATTGACCTCAGCGTCAACTTGTTCTCGAAAAACATTGAAGCAATGTTGATGATAATCACTTAAAACTGACCGATTAATCGCATAGATATTTACTTTAGAAATAGGATTTTTTCGGATGAGATCTAATCCACGAGTAAGTGCAGCTCCCATGCCGCTTCCACCGCTTACAATATTGAGCGTAGAAATATCTTTCTCGTATTCAGGTTCTATATGATTATTTAGGTTGTATTCTAATTGATCACCAATCGCTAGCTTTTCAAATAAGTTAGAAAATATTCCATTTGGTCTTAATTTTATGTGCAAAACAAAAAAATCATAATTTTTTACACCCAGTGAAACTACAGAGTAACTTCGAATTAAAGGCTCTGATGGGTGTTTGATATTCACAATTGCTTTAGAGCTAAAGAACGTCCTTTTAATTTTAAATGTGAGCTCAACAATATTTTCAGCAAGAAAACTTCTACTGACAAGTTGAGCCACACTAAAATTATTAACCAATGGCGCGATTTCGACATCGCTCTGAGCATAGCTAATACAAGGTAAGAACTCTTGTCCTACGGCAACCTGATTTCCCGATTCGTATACGACTCCACCTTTTAGCTTACATCGACAAACCCGGCACACACCTTTTAAACAGCCTTTCATCACGGCGCTATCTGGCACCGCATCGATGAGAGGCTGTTCAGAATCAGCAATGTAAATATGCTCTTGAATGCGGATATTTACCATTGGCATATTCTAATTCCATTGCTATGAAAGTGTTTCAGCACGTACAGCCTGAAAATACTCACCCACCATTGGAACAAAGCTATTGATATGCTTGATTGCTAGATCAAAGTCTTCTTGTGTCTTAATTACAGAAGAAAGCATCTCTGTCATCATGCCGCTATGGTCTTCAGCTTCATCAAATGCAACATGCGAAGCTGCACCAGATACAGCCTGATTCCCCATATGAACACCCGCTTTTTGGGTAATAAAATTATTAAATTTGTCGCCATAATATTCGAGGAACCAGTCCCAAACGACTGCTGGTAATGCCCCAAATTTCTCTACACAAAAGTTTAAATACCCCATCAGTTTCCATGTTTCAGGAAATGCATTTTTTGAAACGATCTGATCTGAAGAATAGCCATATTTAGTCAAATCCTGACCGAACATTTCATCGTGACCAAATTCATCATATAAATAATATGAAAGCTGTTTTGCGGCAGAGATATTATTGATTGCTGCAACTCGCACTGCATTTGCATCTAACTCATTATTCATATGAATGCGAATAACACACTCTAAAATATGACGTTTATAATAATTTTCATCGAACCAGTCTTCATTATGAAATTTATGCATAATCTCATCTTTTTTAAACTCGCTATGCATAGCATGATCAACCGCACTTTCTAATTTTTTCAAACTTTCCTGTGAAAAAAACACGAATTATCTCCATTATATTTAAATTATTATCTAAGCATTAAATATTTATTTAGCTAGAATTAAGACTGTTATTAATTAAACTTAAAACAATCAAATATTATGTTTAAATATATTTTTAAAAATGTCAACAAAATATTATTTTTAAGAATTTCTAATTAAAATTAAATACAATAATTTAATTAACAATCAAACAACAAATAATTTTTAATAATTGGGTTAATTCAAATTAATATCCATCACCAACAAAATTTAAATAATTTATACTTCATGGAAAAGAAGGAGTTTGACAGGGCTATATTGCGAAAAATAATGTAGACTCCTTATGGCTAAATATATGGAAGTATTAGAAAAGTGAATAATCTGATTATTGGGACTCTATTTGCGCTCTGTGCTGCTGCACTCAATGCCTCTATTGGTGTGATCAGTAAACTGCTTATGCACAGTGGCTTAAGCCCACAAGACATTGCTTTTTTAAAAACAGTCATCGCGTTCTTCTTTTTAAGTGTGTTTTTATTTAAAGTTCCTGTTAGCCAAAAAATTGCTTTTATTAGCAATACTCCAAGCAAACTGAGTGTCTTTGTCCAAATTGCGATATGTGCTTTTTTAGGGATTTTTTCACTATTCTTTTTCGAAACCATTGCCTACAACCATGGTGCTGCGGCCAATGTAGTTGTGGTACTTATGGCTTCAGCCGCTATTTCAGCTTTATTTTTTGGTAGATTAGTTTTAAAAGAAAGTATTTATATTCATTCTATTGCGGGAACATTATTAGCTGTAGCGGGTATTAGTTTAATTTCATGGAAAGGTGAAAATAGTTTATTAATGCTGATCAATGCCTCTATTGCAGGCACTGGCTATGGTCTATTTTCAGTATTAATTAAAAAATTCAGATTAAATGGTGGTTTATTCCTAACGAAGTATTTATTACTTTTTGGTAGTGTTTATCTTGCTGTTCCCTTTTTAATTAATTTTCATAGTATTAGTTTTAATTCCAATATTATTTTGGGTTTAATTGGCTTGGCAGTTCTGCCGACCATTCTTGGATTTTATTGCACAACCAAAGCATTAACATATTTACCCGCAGCAAAAGTACAAGTGACAGAACTTTCCGAACCCATTTTTGCAGCATTAATGGCTTGGGTTTTCATTCATGAACAACCGACTTTATCGTTTTTATATGGCGCAATTTTCATTATTTCAGGTATCTTTTTAATGAATAAAGCGCCTAAAGAGTAAACCAATTTCATTGATATTCACCCGCATGGTGACAAGCCACTTGCACCACGCTGGCAAAATTAATTGCCATTTGTGAAGGGGCATATTTTTTATAAGCAAGCCCCAAACCCACCGTAGGTACAGGTGCTTTCAAACAACGATAAGCCACACCCTGTATTTGCAATTGTTTAGTCGACTCAGGAACCAAAGACACGCCTAAATTTGCAGATACTAACGATAAAATCGACACAATTTGCGGTGCATTTTGTCCAATTTTGGGTTCAAAGCCACGCTCATGGCAGGCTTGTTTAATCGCATCGAAAAGCCCTGCGCTAATTGAAGGTGGCGAGACAATAAAATCAAGCTCTCGGAGCGTAGTTAAATCAATTTCTGGTGATGAATCGTCTAGATTAAAAGACTCCGAAGGCAAAGCAGCAATGAGTGGCTCTGCTAATAATTCTTGAATAATTAAACTATCTGGAATATTGCGAGGCGAACGAATAATCGCGACATCTAAGCGGTCTTCGAGTAATAAATCGATAAGCAGCAAGGTGTTCGCTTCTTCAAGTTTTAAATTCACTTTCGGATATTGCTGCTGGAAATAACGAACGCATTTAGGAATGAGAGGGTTCAACATTGAAGTACCTGTAAAACCCAATCGTAATTGGCCTACTTCTCCATTTGCTACCTGCTTAACCAAGTTCGCTGCATCTTCTACACGTTGTTGTACAGGCTGAATCGCATTTAAAAAGGCAAGCCCAGCTTCGGTCAACTCAACTCCATGCGGAGAACGGATAAATAAATCTGCACCTAGCTCTTCCTCTAAGTCCCGTATTTGCATGCTTAAAGGCGGCTGACTCATGTTTAAACGATGCGCAGCTCTGGTAAAGTTTTTTTCTTCTGCTACTGCTAAAAAGTAGCGTATATGTCTGAGTTCCATCGCTATATATAAAACATATCATGATCTATTGTTAAATATATTAGAAAAATACCACCTAAATTGCTAATTTTAATTTATCGAATTCTCTCGATGCAGCATGCCCCTCGAAGCACTGCTATTTCTTTCTGTCATGGTCATGATATGAGCTCTTCATCTACACCCAGTACCTTAAGCACTGAGGCAAATTCTCTTCTTTCCCGCGAATGGATTCACAAAGGGACTAAAGCCTACAAACATGCAGGATTTGCTTTATTCCTCGTAGGTTTTGCCAGTTTCTCTCTGATTTATTGTGTACAGCCACTTCTGCCAGCATTCAGCCAAAGCTTCCAAATTAGCCCTGCTAGCAGCTCTTTAGCTTTGTCATTAACGACTGCTTTTTTAGCCATTTCGATTGTGCTATCGAGCGCTTTTTCTCAGGCAATTGGTCGTCGTGGTGTTATCTTCAGCTCAATGCTGTGCGCAGCTATTCTTAATATTGTGGCTATGTTTACACCTAACTGGCACAGTTTGCTCATAGCACGAGCATTAGAAGGTCTATTACTTGGTGGTGTACCCGCAGTGACGATGGCTTGGATTGCAGAAGAAATCGCACCTGAACACTTGGGTAAAACCATGGGTTTGTATATTGCAGGTACGGCTTTTGGTGGAATGATGGGCCGCGTCGGCATGGGTATTTTGATTGAATATTTTTCTTGGCGCACTGCTTTAGGCTTACTTGGTGCAATCTGTTTTATTTGCTCAATTGCTTTTTTGAATTTACTTCCTGCTTCGCGTAATTTTGTACAGAAAAAAGGTTTGAATTTAAATTTTCACATGCAAATGTGGCGTACTCACTTAAGTAATTTAAAGTTACTTCGCCTATTTGCCATTGGTTTCTTGCTCACGAGTGTCTTTGTCACTCTATTTAACTACGCCACTTTCCGTTTAAGCGGAGCGCCCTATTCACTAAGTCAAACTCAAATTAGCCTTATTTTCTTGTCGTATAGCTTTGGCATGGTGTCTTCATCGTTGGCAGGAACGCTAGCCGATCGCTTCGGTAAAAAAACCATGATGATGAGCGGCTTTGCCTTAATGATTGTGGGTAGCCTCATGACATTACTCAGCTCTCTTTTCGGCATTATTATTGGCATCGCCTTTATTACCACGGGCTTTTTTATTACCCACTCACTCACCAGTAGTTCAGTAGGTGCTGAAAGCAAACAAGCCAAAGCCCACGCCAGCTCCCTGTACTTGCTGTTTTACTACATGGGTTCGAGTATTGTTGGCTCAGCAGGTGGCTGGTTCTGGTTACGCGGTGGATGGAGTGCGATTGTAGGCTTAACCGTTGTACTGTCGTTACTTGGAATATTTTTAGTCGTTTATACATCACACGCAAAAGCTCATTAATTTTTAAGTTAAAGGAAAATCACATGTCGAGTTTATTTGTTTATGGCACTTTAGGCCCAGGCCGTCCTAATGCACATATACTTGAAAATATTGGCGGACAATGGGCAGAAGGTTGGGTAACCGGAACCCTGCATAATGAAGGTTGGGGAGCAGATTTAGGCTATCCCGGAATTGTGCTTGGTGAAACTACCAATCAAGTTCAAGGTTTTGTTTTTAGCTCAGAACATTTAGATGCAAACTGGAAATTACTGGATGACTTTGAAGGCGAAGAATACGAAAGAGTACCTGTTCAAGTCACTTTAAATAGTGGCGAACGTGGTGATTCTTTTATTTATGTGTTGAAGTCTTAAGCTATTTCTAAAGTCCAAGCACATAAAGATTTAAAAATTGATAGAAAAAATTTAAGTGGTCATTTTTTGGCTTGTATTTTTTTTAAGAAACTGTAAAATTCATTCCACGTCGCCGACATAGCTCAGTTGGTAGAGCAACTGACTTGTAATCAGTAGGTCCACAGTTCGAATCCGTGTGTCGGCACCATCATTAAACCTCATGAATATTTGATTTATGGGGTTTTTTGTTGCCTGTAGGTTTTGAAATACTTACAGATTTATAATTATTATCAAAAAATTGAGTGCAGACCTATTGATCCACACCCCTCAAATTATTTTTCATATTTCTCTAATTCAATAACTATTTCTTTTGCTGCGGGTATAGTTTTATAGCAAAACATATTAAGAATATTTTTTCGATAAAAAGCTCTTGTCTAAAACTATGTTTTTTTAATTTGATAAATACTTATTATAAATCTAAGCTTAAAAATAATTTTCTAAAACGAATTTATTCTTTTAACAAGTGAAATAGAATGCTGCTAATTTATTAAAAAATATATAATTAAAATAAGAAATATTAAAAAGATACGATTATAATGCGCCCCAAAATAAGGTCATATGAATAAGACCTATTTTATAAACTTTAATTCATTAAGATATCAATACGGAAAAATATGAAACTTCGTTTTATTTTACCTGCTTTATTTCTAACTGTGCCTTTAACAACATATGCTCAAGACACCACGTCTCAAGCTCAAATGCAAACCACTGCAAACCCACCCATTTGCTTAATTGAGGGTACTCCTTCAGCAGAGCACTATAAATCTATTAAACGTATTAAAGCCGCGAAAGGAACCTATGGTGGTTTTGAAGAAGTAAAACCTAAATTAGCGATCATTGCCCGTAAATACGGTGCAGATGTAGTAATTAATTATCATCAAAGCCAAAGATTTGGTTTCTGGCCGTGGCGTATTGTACGTCCAGTACTTACAGGAACTGCCGTGAAATGGAATACGCCAGTTGATTGCACAGCATTAGGTGGCAAACAAATTTATTAATACAAAATGAAAAAAGCCCAACATCCTGTTGGGCTTTTTTCGTATTTCGTTACTAGGTACACTTCCTGTAATACCTCACGTCCTGATGCTTAAACTTATTATTGTTGTTTTACGTTTCGGAACTTCCTGTTCCTGATGATTTCATCATAGGTAATTTATAGAGTTCTAAAAAGACGCCAATTTCCCGAATGTATGTAAGAAAAAGCGTACATAGTGCTTTTAAATTCAAAATTGATTTGCCTATATCTGAAAATAAAAAACGAAAATATGAATTTATGAAGAAGTTCAGTTCATCAATTAAATGAGAAAACGCTATAATGAACCTATTACTTTATTTCTAAAATATATTTAAAAATAACAAGGAACGAGATGTTTACTTTGCCATCAAATATTTTTCAGCCCTTAGTGATCATACTGGCATGCCTTATTTTCATTGTAAGTAAAATGCCGCAGCTAAAATATAGAAAAACTATATTATTTCTCGCTATTGGTAGCCTTACTTTAATGATTGTTTTAGGAATATTTGGCTTCTTTAATTAAGCCTTATTTCTTGCTCTTCTCTATCATTTTTTCAAAGTGTTTAAGATTTGGGTTCAACGTATCCCAAGCGTAGGCTTGGCTCACAAACACCTCTGCTCTAGGCTGATAAAGGCTTGGGTCATCAAGCGTACCTGCACGTATTGAAATCATTTCAGGGGCAATTTCAGGTAAGCCAAAAAGCTGAGAACCACAAGTCGGGCAAAATGCTCTTTTAATAGGTCGGCCAGAAGATCCTAAAGTCTCAAAATATTTAAGTTCACCATTCACTTTCAATTCAGATTGGTGAAAAAAAGCGATGGGTGCATATGCTGAACCTGTTGCCTTCTGGCAATCTCGACAATGGCAATTAAAGCTATAACGTGGTTCTGCTTCGCTTTGATAGCTCACAGCTCCACATAAACACGATCCTTGATATTTGGCTGACATGGCTCATCCTATTTTTTTATTGCTGTGATTTGAATATAACGTACATATCCATTTTGGTAGAGTTGTTGGCATAACTTTGCAGTCATTTGAATTTTAAAATTTGCCAATCCTCGGCTTTGATTTTGTCCTTGCTGATTTTGAATATACCGCGAAAAACCGAGTAATACTTGCTCAGATAAATCTTCAATTTGAATATCGACAAAACCTTGTTGTTCCAAGGTAGTTCTTAGTTTTTTTTCAGTCAGTACAGCATCCCAAGCGACATTTGCTGCTTTGAGTAAATAACGATGCTTTTGTTCTTGTAACACGGTCATGTTTTGACATGAATCGGCACGCATTAGGTAGTGAAAACCTAATCGTCCTTTTGAATTTAAAACTGGAGCGATGGAATCTAGGAATGAATTTAAATTGCTGTGATAAGCGGCATCGATACAGAGCACTACATCGAAGTGTTGTTTAAATTCAAATTGTTTTAAATTTAAAAATGAATCACAAAAAATCTGACTTATTTCAGGAATAAGCCTTTTAACTTTATTAATACACTCGGATTGTAAGTCAACTGCACTGAGGCTTTTGGGTTGGTAGTGCTGTAGCCAGTGCAACAAACTTGCACCCTGTCCGCAGCCTAAATCTAAGAGATGATCTTTTGAATTTAAATTGACAGCTTGTGCCAAATGATCTGCCAATTGGCAACAAGCTTCACGGTAGTTTTGGGTATTTTTCCAAAAACCCAAATTTGTCCAAGCAAGCTCTTCGTTATCTCCCAAACTTGATGCATCAATTGCATATTTATGAGGGATAAGCCTAGAAAGAGCTGCTCGGACTTTTATTTTCACAATTTCAGTAACCGAGCTCAGGAGCAACTTCGACCTGAGGTTTTAAACCTACAAATGGTAAAGGTGCACCTAAAATTTCAGCAATATGCATTGCAGAAGTAACTGCTGACTCTAAAATTGGCAAGCCATCACATGACCATGAACCGCAGTAAAATACTTTACGGTTTAAGTCTAAATGGCGTTGTTGCAACTCTTTATTTAGGGCAACTGTTTGTGAGTCAACGACTGCACGCGTTAAAGTCACTTTTGAAATGATTTTTTTAGGATCAATATCAGTCACTGGGCGCCAAGTCTGGAACACTGGATTTTTACCCACAAGTGATGGTTCAACCGCATTCATCCAAACTGTGAATTGCTGACGGGTAAACTTACGATCCATCATATAGCTCAGCACTGACCAGTCTTTACGACGTGGTGGCATTACTGTTGCATCTGTATGAATAACAAGATCACCTTGCTCAAAACGGAATTGCTTAAGTAAATTCATATCTTCAGCAAATTGTTCAGGGTTCAAAAACTCATCAATTTTAGACGTTGGCGTTGCCACAATCACTCGATCAAATAAGTTCTTTTCACCTTGGCTGTTTTCAACCAGTACTTTCTCACCTTGTAATTCAACGTTCTTAATCGCTGATCCGCTATGAATGTCGATACCTTTAATCAAGCTATCTACAAATGCAGGTGTACCGCCTTTCATACGCAAAAGCATGTCGCCATCGGTCAAATGACGTAAAAACTCAAGTAGGTTTTTTGCCGGCCAGTCGCCAATTGTTTTTGGATTACACGTACAAATTGTATAGAGCACTGGCATAACAACGCCATGCCAGAATACTTCTTCTATATCGTTCTGATTAATAAATTCAGCGAGAGTAATATCTTGATTTTTAGATTTAAAGAACTGATGAATTGCAGTTTTTAATTGCAACATCCCTTTTACAAGACGCCAGCCATATTGCTGAATGCCTTTACGATTATTGATAATCGGGAAATTACCAATACGGCTACGAGATGTGGTTAACCATGTTTCAGTACGATCTTCAAATAACCAGCTACATGACATATAAGTACGTACTGGAAAGGTTTTAATACCTAAATGAGCAGCGAGGCTGAGTGTGTTTTTCCATAAATGAGGATTCATCACACGTAGCGGTGCATCAATAATTCCACCATCGAACTCAATGCTATGGCTATCCATTCCCCGGCCAGGAAGTGCTTCAAATATCGTGATCGTATGCCCTGCATCTTTCAGAATTCTTGCTGCCGCAAGACCTGCCATTCCACTGCCAATAATTGCGATATTCAAAATGATGTCCCATTCTTTGAGAATTTTTTTGATTATCACTCATACCCCAAAAAAACACCGTATTAAAAACTACCAGATTTTTATTTTTTGCATCAACTTATATAGAAAATATTTAGCTTTTTGGCAAAGTCATTTTTTATATTTCCTTACAATCACATGGAAGCTCATAAAACCTTAAATTTTTTGAAAATTTAAAAAAAATCTTTTAAATAAAATAAGATAATTTAACTATATTTATATCATTCGTTTTACAACTATTATTTTTTGCGATATCATGACATCACAATAATGAGAAGCAAATCACATAAAACAATGCCGCAACAACAATGCCAACCATCATAAAAACAGAATCTTTACAGCGAAAAAGCCCGCTATTCACATTTGATAGCGGGCTTTTTATTACTTTAAATGACGAAAAATAAGACTTAAAAGATCTAACCTTCTTGCATGATTGAACCGAATTTTCCACGATTAAAATCATCAATCGCTTCCATAATCTCGGCTTTGCTATTCATCACGAATGGACCATAACCTTCGATTGGTTCGTTAAGTGGTTGGCCAGTCAACACTAGGAATTTAGTGTCTTCTTCAGCATTTAAACTAAACTCAACGCCTTCGCGAGATAAAATCGCAACGGTTTTACCTTCAAGACGGTTGGTATCATTAATGACCACTGCACCATCTAACACAACAACAAGCGTAGTATGTCCTTCAGGCACATAAAGGGTGTGTTTTTGGCCTTTGACCAATTTACCATCCCATACATTTAAAGGACTAAATGTGGTTGCAGCACCTTTTGCATCTGCATATTCACCCGCAATCACACGCAAATGACTACCATGCTCGTCTAACGCAATGTCTGGAATCTCTTTCGCTTCAATTGCTTGGTATTTTCCAGGCGTCATTTTTGAATGAGCAGGTAAATTTACCCATAATTGTACCATCTCAAAAAGACCACCATGCTCTGCAAACTCAGGAGAATGGAACTCTTCATGCAAAACGCCTGCACCCGCAGTCATCCATTGTACGTCACCTGTTTTAATGGTTCCGCCGCCGCCGCTTGAGTCTTTATGAGTCACTTCACCTTGATAAGCGATTGTCACTGTTTCAAAGCCACGGTGTGGATGCGAGCCTACACCTTGCTGTTCGGTCGTTGGTGAGAAGGTATAAGGCGCTGCATAATCGAGTAGCAAAAATGGGCTTAGGGTTTGGCCTAAACGGTCATAAGAGAATAGGTTATATACAGGGAAACCATCACCCACCCAATGCATGTGGTTATTTTGATATGCACCAAGAAATTTCTTCATCTGATCTCTCCTATATATGTAGGATTTTCTTGAACTGAGATTGATTTTACGCCTCAATAATTGCAGTTTATAGATCAGGATTAGCAACACATTATTTCATCTATGAGACAATCATAAAGTTTGAGGTACTCTTTTTAAGATCATCCTATTTTTAAAATTCTTAATCCTATTTTTTAGACTTAATCACCACAACAAACTCATCTAGCATAATTTTAGGCACTGATGACCTACTTAATAATTTTTGATTATTTATTTTGATAACACGAGGACATAAAAAATGGCTCAAGATTACGTACGTTTAGACAAGGATAATGCTGCGGTTCTTTTAGTTGACCACCAAGCAGGTTTACTTTCTTTAGTCCGAGATATCGATCCAGATAAATTTAAAAATAATGTATTAGCACTTGCAGATGCTGCTAAATATTTTAATTTACCGACTATTCTTACCACGAGTTTTGAAAACGGTCCAAACGGTCCTTTAGTTCCAGAGTTAAAAGAACTTTTTCCAGATGCGCCATTTATTCCACGTCCTGGTCAAATCAACGCTTGGGACAATGAAGATTTTGTAAAAGCGGTCAAAGCGACAGGTAAAAAACAACTGATTATTGCTGGTGTGGTCACTGAGGTTTGCGTGGCGTTCCCAGCGCTATCTGCACTCGCTGAAGGCTTTGAAGTGTTTGTGATTACAGATGCTTCTGGTACTTTCAATGAATTAACACGTGATGCTGCTTGGGACCGTATGTCAAAAGCAGGTGCTCAGCTGATGACTTGGTTCGGTATGGCTTGTGAGTTACACCGTGACTGGCGTAATGATGTGGAAGGCCTTGGAGCACTCTTCTCAAATCATATTCCTGATTACCGCAACCTGATGACAAGCTATAGCTTTAATACATCGCAAAAATAAGCTGAATTCCCAAGATTAGAGTGCTTAAGCGCTCTAATCTTAAATTTAAATGGATTGATCTGACATTGATAAGCTCTTTTGATGATTTTTATTATTTCTATTTAGTCGTAAAACACGGCGGCTTTAGTGCGGCCAGTGAAGCTGAAAATATTAGTAAATCTAAGCTCAGCCGACGCATTATTGACCTTGAAAATAAATTTAATGTCAGCCTGATTCAAAGAACAACCCGCCATTTTAAAGTGACAGATTTAGGCCAAGAGTTCTATGAAGAATGCTGCAAAGTTATAGCTCAAGTTGAATGTGCAGAAAACGTTTTGTTAAAGCAAAAAAGTGAGCCTCAAGGGTTAGTAAAAGTAAGCTGCCCACCGCTGATGATGCATTTTCAAATTAGAAAAATTTTAAATCAGTTTCTAAAAACCTACCCTAAAGTTGAAATATCTCTTGAGCTAACCAGCCGTCGAGTAGATATCTTGCATGATGACATCGACCTTGCTATTCGGACCAATTTCGAACCAAATGAAGATTCAAATTTAATTGTTCGTGATGTGATTAAAACAGACCACTGTCTGGTGGCTTCACCTGAATTGCTACAAGGTCGCAATATTGAGCATTATTCCGAATTACAGGACTTTCCAAGTATCAGCTTAGGTACTCAAAAACAAAACCCTATTTGGCATTTATGCAATATTCGTAACGGCGAATCAGTTGATGTGCCTTATCAACCACGAATCAAAAGTAATGACTTGGCAGGTGTTTACTATGCCGTGATGGATGGTTTAGGTATTGCCGATCTTCCCTTTTTAACCGTCGAATCTGAAATTCGTAAAGGTACGCTTATTCATATTCTTCCTGATTGGAAGTCAAATATTGGCATGCTACAACTGGTTTATGTGTCCAGAAAAGGCCAACGCCTTGTGGTCGAAAAACTCATTGAAACCCTGATTGAAGAACTCAGGCGTTTACCCGAAAGCCATGAAGGGTATTTGCCGACTTAAATAAAAAAACCGGTCATGAATGGGCATGACCGGTTTTTGTGAAACATCACATACAGCATAACTGCATGTTTTCGTTCAGAACAAAACGAACTCGCTTTGTTCCTTACTCAGATAAGTCTACGCATAAGTATTTCATTTCGACATATTCTTCGATGCCGAATTTTGAGCCTTCACGGCCTAGACCTGACTGTTTTACGCCACCAAACGGAGCAACTTCATTTGAAATCGCGCCCGTGTTAATGCCGACCATACCGTACTCAAGTGCTTCACCCACTCGCCATTGACGAGCTGTGCTTTGAGTAAATAAATAAGCAGCTAAACCAAACTCGGTATCGTTTGCCATCGCCACTGCTTCATCTTCAGTTTTAAAGCGGAATAGTGGTGCAAGCGGACCAAAAGTTTCTTCTTTAGACACTTTCATATCTTGAGTTACGCCAGTTAAAACTGTTGGCTCAAAGAATGTGCCGCCAAGTGCCGAGCGTTGACCACCAATACGAATTGTTGCGCCTTTCTCAGTTGCATCTGCAATATGAGACTGCACTTTTGCAATCGCATCTTCATCAATTAAAGGCCCTTGAGTTGAACCTTCTTGACGACCGTCACCTACTTTCAATTTAGACACTGCTTCAACTAGACGCTCTGCCAATGCATCGTAAATACCATCTTGAACATAAATACGGTTAGCACAAACACAAGTCTGACCACTGTTGCGATATTTACTTGCCATAATGCCCTGAACTGCTTGTTCAAGGTTGGCGTCGTCAAACACTACAACGGGTGCATTACCACCGAGTTCAAGTGAAAGCTTTTTAATGGTTGGCGCACATTGTTGCATCAAGATACGACCAACTTGCGTTGAACCTGTGAAGCTTAACTTACGAACGATATCGCTTTCGCATAGGGTTTTGCCGACTTCAACCGCATCACCACTAATGTTAATTAAAACATCGGCTGGTAAACCTGCCTGTAACGCCAATACTTCAAGTGCATAAGCGGTTAATGGCGTTTGTTCTGCTGGTTTAACCAACATTGAACAACCTGCAGCAATGGCTGGACCTGCTTTACGCGTAATCATGGCAGCTGGGAAGTTCCATGGCGTAATTGCAGCAGTAACACCAATCGCTTGTTTAATCACGAGCAAACGTTGGTTTGGTAAGGTTGGTGTCAACACTTCACCATCAACACGGCGGGCTTGCTCAGCAAACCAACGGATGAATGATGCTGCATAACCAATTTCACCACGTGCTTCTGCCAATGGCTTACCTTGCTCAGCTGTTAAAATTTGAGCCAGATTTTCTTTGTGCTCAAGCATGAGGTTGTACCATGCCAATAACACATCAGCACGAGCCAAGGCAGTTTGCTTTTTCCAAGCAGCTTGCGCTTTTGCTGAACGATTAATTGCGGCTTCAACTCCTGCACGGTCATAGGTTTTTACCCATGCCAAAGTTTCACCTGTAGCAGCATCATTTACCTCGACATAATCATTTGAAGTAGGTGCTTCTAATGAGATATCAGGATGTTTTAATAAATACTGCAAATTATTTTGAATCATGCAGATTGCTCCATTGCTTTTGCACTACCTGCTTTGAGTGTCGCAAAACCTTGTTTCAGGATATCAAGACCTTGACGGAATTGCTCAGCAGGAATGGTTAATGGATATAAGAAACGAATTACATTACCGTATTTACCACAAGTAAGAAGTAACAACCCGTTTTCCATTGCATAATTTTGTACAACTTTTGCTTGTTCAGCAGTCTCAAGCTCTACTGCAACCATTGAACCTAAAGCACGAATATCAGTTACGACGTCGCCTGTTGCTTGCTGAATATCTTTAAGTGCAACAACCAACTCTGCACCTAATTCATTTGCGCGGTCGCATAGGTTTTCTTCTTCAATCGCATCAATCACTGCGTGCGCAGCAGCAACCGCAATCGGGCTACCTGCGTAAGTACCGCCTAGTCCACCTGGATTTGGTGCATCCATCACTTCTGCACGGCCAACAACACCCGAAATTGGGAAGCCGCCACCCAAGCTTTTCGCCATGGTGATAAGATCTGCTTTAGTCTCGTAATAGTTCATTGCAAACAATTTACCAGTACGGGCAAAACCTGATTGCACTTCGTCAGCAACTAATAAAATGCCGTGCTTATCGCAAATTGAACGTAAACGTTTTAAGAACTCAGCTGGCACTACATTGAAACCGCCCTCACCTTGTACTGGCTCAAGCACAATTGCTGCAACATCATGTGGTGCAATATCTTCACTGAAAATATCTTCAACGCTTTCGATCGCTGCGTCTACTGAAATACCTTTAGCAGGTACAGGGTAACGTGCGTGGAATACACCCGCTGGCATAATACCGAAATCACGTTTGTAAGGTGCAGTTTTACCTGTCATTGCCATGGTCATAAATGAACGACCGTGGAAACCGTTACCAAAAGTGATAATGCCGTGACGACCTGTGTAACAGCGAGCAATCTTTACTGCATTTTCAACAGCTTCTGCACCTGTAGTGAAAAAAGCTGACTTTGCAGGACCAGCAATTGGCGCACGCTCATTAATACGCTCAGCTAAAGCCACATAGCTTTCATATGGCGTTACTTGATAGGCAGTGTGCGTAAATTTAGTGAGTTGTTCTGTCACTGCTGCAATGACTTTAGGGTGGCGATGGCCTGTATTTAAAACCGCGATACCACCAGCAAAGTCGATAAATTGGTTGCCTTCCTTGTCCCAAAGCGTCGCGTTTTCAGCTTTTTCTGCATACCACTGACACATCACGCCTACACCACGTGGAGTTGCTTGCTGTTTACGTGCGTTAAGTGCAGAATGTTGATTATCCATTTGATTCCCTCATATTTTCATCATCAGTTGCAGCTTTGGTTTTTTGCATCCTGTGCTTAATTTTCAGGGTGCTTTACAACGACTGCCTATGCATGTAATTTCGCTCGTCTGGCGGCAACTGACGAGAGCCATTTTTTAACTGTAGGAGAGAGCCAATTGCGTAGTTTACTTGGAGATCATTTATTACAACGGCTCCAACAGGACATCGAAGGTAAACTACATCAACGCCTTTTCCGTTGTCTGCGTGGTGCCATTATTGATGGTGTCATTCAGCCTAAAACTCGCTTGCCCGCTTCCCGTGACTTAGCCAGTGAAATTCATGTTTCGAGAAATACTGTTCTTACTGCCTATGAACAACTACAGGCTGAAGGCTATTTAGAGGCTCGTACAGGTCATGGCACATGGGTTGCCGAAAAACTACCAGAGAGTTTTTTAAATACACAAAATAAGAAAAAAGCAGTTTCAAGTCCGAAAGTTCAAAACTCTTATGCGCTCTCAAATCGTGGCTCAACCTTATTAGGCTATGCCGCAGCGTCGCCACATCAATGGGGAGCTTTCGTGCCGGGAGCACCCGATGTTACCGAGTTTCCACATCATATTTTTAGTCGTATTCAAGCTCGCTTAAGCCGCGAACCCGACATTAACCGTTTAATTTACAGCAATGCTGGTGGCTGTATTGAGCTTCGAAGTGCGTTGGCAGATTACTTACGCGTTGCACGTTCAGTCCAGTGCGATGCTGACCAGATTATTATTACCGAAGGTATTCACCAAGCGATTGACTTAGTTTCGCGTGCGCTTAGTGATATTGGTGATCGCGTCTGGATTGAAGATCCGGGCTATTGGGGAATGCGCAACACTTTACGTATTAATGGCGTAGATATTCAACCCATGCCAGTCGATGTCGAAGGCATTATTCCCGAAGAAAATCCGGTTAAACCACCTAAATTAATTTTTGTCACGCCATCACACCAATATCCACTGGGTTCACATTTAAGCCTAGATCGCCGACGCAAATTGATTGAAATTGCACGCCAACATAATAGCTGGATTGTAGAAGATGATTACGACAGTGAGTTCCGTTTCTCAGGCCAACCGTATCCGTCATTACAAGGTTTAGAAAATGATGCACCTGTGCTGTACATGGGCACGTTTAGTAAAACCATTTATCCATCTTTAAGAATTGGCTATTTGGTGGTACCAAAACCACTCTTTTCACCGCTACGTATTGTGGCAGCCGAGCTTTATCGTGGTGGACATTTGCTTGAGCAAAAAGCCCTAGCAGAATTTATTCGTGAAGGTCATTACGAAGCGCATATTCGTCGTATGCGTTTACTTTATGGAAAGAGACGCGATTATTTAGTCAGTCTGATTAAACGCTATCTTGGCCCCGAATTTATTCATGAATATGACGAAGCAGCAGGATTACACTTAGTTTTAAAACTACCAAACTCTTGCGATGATGTCGCGATTGCAGCCATGGCACTTGAACGTGGTGTCAAAGTTCGCCCCCTTTCACAGTACTACATGCAATCACACGCACACGCTGAGCGTGGACTGCTCATGGGCTTTGCCTGTGTAAATGAAAAAGACATGGTGATGGCTTTCGGTGTGTTGCTCCAGTGCTTACGTGAAGCAGGCGTACCTACGCTGAATTAAAGATTTTTCCATATTAATAAACAAAAAGAGCCTCACAGTGAGGCTCTTTTTTATTTAATAATTTAAACTAATTTTTCTTCATGGCTATGGGTTAAATGGGTTGTTCTACGGTCTTTACCCCACCCCAGTTTTTCCGACAATATTCCAAAAAACACAATAATGCCGAACAATGCTGTGGTGTAAATCACTTCTTTAAAGTATGTGCCTTCAATCAACATGGTAAGAATTGCACCAATAATTGCAAAGATCACTACATAAGTTAAGTAAGGAAACATCCACATTTTAAAGTCAATTTTTACGCCTTCAGCTTCTAACTTTTTACGCATACGAAGCTGAGAATAAGCAATGGTCAGGTACACATACAGTGTTGCCGCACCTGTAGTGAGCATGAAAAAGTCGTAAACATCCATACTCTTAGTTGCAGTTAAAACCACCGCAATCACAGAGAAGAAACATGACACAATCACACCTACCCACGGACTGCTTTTACTGTTCACAGAGCCAAAACTTTTCGGTGCGTCACCACGTTTAGCTAAAGAGAACAGCATACGTGAACACGTATAAAGTGCTGAGTTAAAGCAACTACATACCGACGTGAGAACTACAAAGTTTACGATATGACGTGCCCCCGGAATACCAAGCGCAGACAAAGTCACACTATAGGTTCCCCAAGTTGAATCTTTCAAAAGTTCATTGTTGTGAGGGATCAAACATACCGCAACGAACATTGAGCCTACATAGAATAAAATAATTCGCCAAACCACTGAGTTCGATGCTTTACGAATTTCTTTAGATGGATTTGCCGATTCTGCTGCCGCTACAGTGACAATTTCAGCGCCAATATAAGCAAACATGACCCCAAGTAAGGCGGTAATAACGGATGAACCACCATTAGGCATAAAGCCTTGAGAGGTTAAATTACTAATACCAGAAGCAGCTGGATTGCCCCAAGGCCACAAATGCATGATGGCTAAACTACCAATCACCAAGAAGATAACAATCGCGATGACTTTGATGAGTGCAAACCAGAACTCAAATTCGCCATAGTTCTTCACGTTTTGTAAATTGACTGCGACTAAGGCACCAATCACGACAACCATATAGGCCCAGATCGGTATAAATGGGAACCAATTATTTAAAATTTTACCTGCCACATAGGCTTCCCAACCCATGAGCATTGCGAGCGTACACCAGTACAACCAGCCAATTGAGAAACCTGCCCAACGGCCAATCGCACGGTCAGCATATGTTGAAAAAGAGCCACTATCAGGGTTTAAAACGGCCATCTCGCCTAACATACGCATGATGAACCAAACGAGTAGACCACCTAAAGCGTAAGTTAGAAAAACTACAGGTCCCGTATTATAAATAATACTGCCCGAGCCTACGAATAAAGAGCCACCAATTACCCCTGCAATCGAGATCATCGTTAAGTGGCGTGATTTGAGTCCATGTTTTAAACTTTGGGAGTGATTGGCTTCAGAACCATTTTGATGAGCTGCCATATCATTTTCCTTAATATATGGAGGATATCGGCTAGTCTCGGAAATCCTCCGAAGCCAAAAAATATCCCCTAAAAATTTAGCCGTTCTGCCCAATTCCTAAAACAGAAAAATCACTGAGCTTATCCGGCGCTTCCGTATGCATACTTCCAATGGCTTTAATTTGTCGTTTCGGCAGTCAAGAAACGAGAGCCATTTTTCGAATAAAAGAGAGAGCCAATTGCAAAATTTATACGCAAAATTGGCTCTTTTTGTCTGAAATGCTGGTAAATGGTTTTAAGTTTTTATTCTGAAAATAATTAAGTTTTAGTTTAATAAGATTGGAATTCTTTAGTTTTGTTCAGAGATTAATAACGCTTTTGTACCTGTTTCCAAGGCTCTAAAGATATGTTTCTGGTCGGCAGGGTAACAAATATAGTCTCCGACACCGAGCTCAACAGCTTCATCAATTAAACCCACTAAAGCTTTACCTTCGACCACAATAATGTGCTCCACAGAACCAACAGGATGAGGTTCAGAAAGACGGTCTTCACCTGGCTCAACAATCAATAAATACACATCGCGGCGCGCATGAGGCGAACAAGTCGCGAGCAAAATTGCCTTGTAATTAGCAATCTCCGAGCTCACCGTTGGACCATCGCCACAGCGAATGACTTGCACCTGATTGCTCGGTTCTTCCATCAAACGTGCAAACGGAATATTCAGTGCCACACAAAGTGCCCATAGCGTTTCAATGCTTGGGTTACCTTGGCCAGCCTCTAATTGAGAAAGTGTAGACTTTGCAACGCCTGCACGACGGGCAACCTCTGCCAAAGAAAGCCCTGCTCTTTGACGTTCACGATTTAAACCTTTGGCAATAATTTCAATTGGCTGAGACATTCACCACATCCGTTCTATAAAAAAAACGATCGTTCGTTTTGACAAAACAATCAGACTTATTCATTATAATGGAAAATCGTTCGTTATATCATGTTATGTCCACATACACTCTCATTAAGAAACTTAGTAAAGACACCACCCGCTCGATTTTCTTTGTCTGTCTAGCAACCAGTGTTGTTGGTATGTCTTTAGGTTCACTCGCTGCAAGTTATGGCTTAGCACTCTGGATTCCGCTTTGCCTATCTGTCTTTGTGCTTGCAGGAACTGCTGAATTTATTTTTATTGGATTCTTGGCTGTAGGTGGTAGCCCAATTGCTGCTGCGGTTGCAGGACTACTCGTTAATTTAAGACATTTGCCTTTTGGAATTGCAGTCAATCAATTAATCAGAGGTAATTTCTCTCGATATTTCGGTGCTCATATCATGAACGATGAAAGCGTTTTGTTTGGCATGGCACAGCCCGATTTCGAAACAAAAAAAGCCGCTTACTGGCTATGTGGTATAGGCATCATGCTAACTTGGCCACTTGGTGTCACGGCTGGTTATTTTATTGGAAGCGCTATTCCAGACCCAAAAACATTTGGTCTAGATGCTATTTTCCCTGCCATTTTAATTGCACTTACTTTTAATGCTTTAAAGAAAAAATCTACTCGAAAAGCTGCATTTGCCGGATCAACTTTGGCACTGATTACCACACCTTTTTTGGCCTCAGGACTTCCAATTCTGATTTCACTTTTTGGTTTGATATGGGGTAGAAAAAAATGAATCAACAATTACTCATTATTTTGGGCATAGGCTTGCTAGCACTTGGAACATATGGGATTCGTTTTGCTGGTTTTCACTTAGGCGCCAAGTTTACTTTTTCTGAAAAATACCAAGTTTTACTGTCAAACGGCGCAACTGTTTTACTCTGTGCGATTGCAGTCACGACGACATTTTTTGAAGGCCAAGATTTCGCAGGTTTCGCGCGTATATTCGGTGTTGGGCTAGCACTTCTCTTGGTTTGGAAAAAAGTACCGCTTTTATTGGTAATTTGCTTAGCGGCGGCTGGCACGGCCCTGATACGTTTGCTCGGAATTGAATAATAAAAAAGGCGAGATAAACTCGCCTTTTTTTAAACTTTTTATTAGAACGGTAAATCGTCGTCTAAATCAGCTGGTGCAGACGCAGGTTGTTGTGGCGCTTTAGGAGCGAAACCACCACCTTGTGGGCTGTTACCACCATTACCGAAACCACCTTGGCCACCATAACCACCGCCATTGTTTTGGCCGTAGCCGCCACCTTGGTTGTTATTATTTTGATAACCATTACCACCTTGTTGAGGTGCGTTAAAACGTGGTTGGTTAAAATCATTACCGCCAGCGAAACCTTGTTCACCTTGTTGACGACCATCTAACATTTGCATCTGTTCGCCACGAATTTCTGTTGTATAGCGCTCTTGGCCATTTTGATCAGTCCACTGACGCGTGCGTAATGAACCTTCAATATAAACCTTAGAACCTTTACGTAGGAACTGCTGAGCAATTTCACCTAAACGGTTATGCAAAACAATACGGTGCCATTCAGTTTGTTCTTTACGCTCACCTGAAGTTTTATCGGTCCAAGCTTCACTTGTCGCGATTGAAAATTGAGTCAGCGAACCCCCATTTGGAAAAGTTTTTGTTTCAGGATCACGACCCAAAGTACCAACCAAAATAACCTTATTTACACCACGCATTAGCTGTCTTCATCCTATTCATTTCTATGTTTTACTTTATAAGAGTTATGCTTAAATGGCTACCTCTTTACCGAACAACTGCGTTAAATCACGTCGCGCAGCCTCATCAAGAGTCTGTTTATCGACTTTAATATAAGCAACTTGCTGGTCAGGCATCACCACAACTTCTTCTATACCACGAATTGCCAATAGCTGTGTGGTCCACTCATTCACCTGTTGCACTTGCGGTAATGGCAACACAATCGATGACAAATACCGCGGCTGAGCTAAACCAAAACTAATTAGCAACCATATTATAGCAATCCCTGTTAAGACACTCCATCCAATCGCAGTATTATGTAACATCAATAATTGACCACCTAGCGTGCCACCAAAAAAAGCACCTAAAAACTGACTACTGGCATTTACACCCATAGCAGTTGCTTTTGATTGAATTGGCGCACATTTTGATAACCACGATGGCAATAAAGCTTCCATCACATTAAAGGCAATGAAGAAAATACCTAGGCCTGCGAGCAAGACATATTTAGATTGATAACCAAATATAAGCAGCAACAAACCTGCAATAATGCCTGTAATAGCCGTTAAGAAAATGCCTCGCATTTTGCGATATTTTTCAGCCACGATAATGCTTGGAAATGCAAAAAACAGACTAATTACTAGTAGTGGCAGATACACCAAACCATGACTGGCTAAAGGAATATGGGCAAACTCGATAAGCTGTGAAGGCACATAAATAAACATGGCTGTAAGCAATAAATGCAATGCAAAAACCGAAACGTGTAAACGGTTTAAATCACCCATTTGAATGACTTGCTTAAGCTGCGCTATGTAGCCTTGCTGATAATTACGATGATGACGAGTTACTTTAGGTACAAGTAATAACATCAAAATCGCGATTAAACCCATAATGGTCGTGACAAAGAACAAACCAGAAATGCCGACGAGACTTGTGAGCCAAGGCCCCAGACTAAACGCCACCACAAAAGACAGACCAATACTCATGCCCATAGCGGCCATGGCTTTAGTACGCTGCTCTTCGCGCGTCACATCTGCTAAAAGCGCCATCACGACTGCTGAAACTGCACCCGCACCTGCTATGGCACGGCCAATAATCACGCCATAAATCGTGTCAGATAAACCCGCAATTGCACCGCCAATTGCAAACAGCAATAAGCCAAGCACCACGAGAGGTTTACGGCTAAAACGATCAGCCAGTAAGCTAAAAGGAATTTGTAAAATAGCCTGACTTAAACCATAGACACCCACAGCCAAACCAATGAGTGCTGGAGTTGCATATTGATATGACTGCCCGACTACAGAAAAGACAGGAATAATCATGAACAAACCCAACATGCGTAGCGCAAAAATACTACTTAAGGCAAAAGTTGAGCGACGTTCCAAAGCATTCATCATATCAATACACGTTTATCAAACTAGGCAAATTATAAGCCGATTCGTTTCTAAAAATACGGTACACCTTATTTAAATTAACGATTTCAGCTTAAAAAAATAAAGAGGCATTCAGCCTCTTTATTCTATCGAACTTTACTGAAAATTAGCTTAAGGCGACTGTTGCTCGCGCTTCGAATATTGAATTGAAGCAATAACAGCCCATACAATAAACGCTACACCAATTAAACCTGTGACAACTTCAGGTACATGTACGCCCGTACCACTTGCAATCATAATGAATGCTAAAGCACCAATTGCGTAATGCGCACCATGTTCCAAGAACACGTAAGCATCTAGCGTGCCTTTTTCAACAAGATAAACAGTCATTGAACGAACAAAAATAGCACCGATTGCAAGACCGAGCATAATCACAACAACGTCGCTGGTAATTGCAAAAGCACCAATTACACCGTCAAAACTGAATGATGCATCTAATACTTCAAGATACAAGAAACCACCGATACCCGCTTTCACCACACCAGACGCAGCACCTGAGCCATCTTGTAATACAGCATTACCATTTTCATCAATTTCAGGCTCACCACCTAACAAATGACTTAATACTTCAACGCCAATGTAAACCACAATGCCCCAAATACCGGCCATGGTCACTGCTAAACGTTGGTGGTCATCTACATAACCTGCCATCACAATTAAAGCGATCAAAGCAATAAAAACAGACATTGCAGGTACGCTAGCTAAACTTGAAAGTTTAGATTCAAGCCATCTAAACCAATGCGTTTCTTTTTCATCGTCAAAGAAGAAGTTTAAGAAAACCAATAATAAGAATGTTCCACCAAAAGCTGAAATTTCAGCGTGGTGTGCCATTAAGCGCTCAGAATAAGTTTTTGGATCATTGAGTGCCAATTTTGCCACTTCAATAACACCCATATCAGCGGTTACAGCAACAATCACGACAGGGAAAATCAAACGCATACCAAAAACGGCGATTAAAATACCTACCGTTAAAAAGATCATTTTCCAGAACGGATCCCAATTGCGTAGAACCGATGCATTCACGACAGCATTGTCAAAAGATAAAGAGACCTCCATTACCGCTAAAATCGCTGTAATTGTTAAAGCTTTAAGCATGGTAGACACGCCAGCTTCAGGTCCATGGGTAAAACCCCAATACGCGGATAGTGCTAAACACACCACCGTAAAAAATATCGAAAATCGGAAATGCTTCATGGATCAGACCTATACCAAGAACTAAATTTAATCTTTCTTAAAACCGCGGCTATTATATCGATAATTAACCACAAAACGATGTTGTTTTGTGCCGTTATTCCCGTTACTTTATCTCTCTGTTTAATAAAGAAATTTATAATATTTAATTAACTTATTAATCGTATTAAATATTTTCTTGCGATATATCTATCATTATTATTTTTGTATTTTAAAATTGATTTAAAATCCGGTTCAGCTGTCTTATTTTAAATGGAATGATTTTATGCTTTTTTCTCAAGAACTCTGGCAACGTAATTTAAATTTATATCAAAAAATTCTCAACCTGCCTTTTAATCAGAAACTTGCTAACGGTACTTTAGATAAAGAAGCTTTTTGTCATTATGTGATTCAAGATGCTCAATATTTAGTGGCCTACGGTCGCGTGCTTGCTGTTGCAGCAGCAAAGGCATTTGAGGCTGACGATATTATGCAATTTTCAGATGCCGCTAAAATTGCAATTGTGGTTGAACGCAGCTTGCATGATGATTTCATGAAAAACTTTGGTGTGACTAAAGAAGAATTTCAAAATACGCCCTTAACTTTGGCAGGCCACCATTACACTTCTTTTTTAACAGCAACGGCTTGGTCTGAGAGCTACCCTGTTGTACTTGCAGCACTATTACCTTGCTTCTGGATTTATGCCGAAGTCGGTAAAGATATTGTAAGTAAATCAATTCCTAATAACCCTTACCAAGCATGGATTGATACATATGCAGGTGAAGAGTTTCATATAGCGGTTCGTAATGTGATTGCGACGGTAGACAAGGTTGCCGCACGTTGTGATGCAGACACTTTAGAGAAAATGCATGCCGCGTACACCATGGGTGCAAAACTTGAATGGTTATTTTGGGATAGCGCCTACCACCAAAGACAATGGCCAGGTTTAGACCATCTTTAAAACTTCAAGAGAATCGGTCAGATGGTTCAATACGCTGACCGTTTTTAATAAAATGCGAGATAAATATGTATATCGGCGAATTAGCATCTTTAACAGGGGCCACTCCTAAAGCCATTCGGCATTATGAAAAATTAGGCTTGCTACCAGTCGCAAAAAGAAAAGGCAATTATCGTATTTATGAAGAGATTGATGTTAAATCAGTTAAGATGATCCGCCTTGCACAAGCTGTTGGATTTAGCCTTGCCGAGCTTTATGAGTTGTCCGCTTTAAAATATAAAAATAATCGCTTTCCAGTAGAAATTGCGCAGCAGCTTATTCAAAAAAAGAATCAACAAATTATTGAGCAAAAAAAAGCGTTAAACCGTTTACAAGAAGATTTAAAAGAACTGGAAGATGAGATTATTCAGACTTATATTACCAACAAGATTTCTGCCTAAAACAGCTGGTTAAAATCTGCAAATAGCTTTCAAAATGAGTGCTTGACTCTGCCCTTAGGGACAAGGTTTATCGTAATGACTTCTTTTATTACGGACCAATAAAATGAGTGCTCATCTTTCTTTATTTAAAAATTCAACAGCATTAATTACAGGCGCATCTTCAGGAATAGGCAAAGCCTATGCTCAAGAACTTGCATCTTTAGGAATCCATTTAATTTTAACGGCACGATCTGAGCAGAAACTGCATGATTTAGCCGCTGAACTTGGAAACAAATATAACGTGAATGTTGAGGTGATCGTTTTAGATTTAGCTCAACCCAATTCAGCTCAAACCTTATTTGATGAAGTACAAGCTAGAAAATTATCGGTAGAGATTTTAATTAACAACGCAGGATTTGGAAAATGGACTAAATTTTTAGATCAATCTGTATCGATCTATCAAGAAATGATTACGCTTAATATCAGCAGCGTAACGTCTTTATGTTATCTATTTTTGCCCCACATGCTTGCCAACAAAAAAGGCATCATGATTAATATTTCATCGACAGGTGCGTTCCAGCCGTTACCTTATATTGCCGTCTATGGTGCAACTAAATCGTACGTATTGCAGTTTACTGAAGCGCTTGCAGGGGAATATGCATCTTCGGGTGTTAAATTTCTGGCAGTTTGTCCAGGCAATACCGAAACCAATTTTACTCAGGTGGCAAATGCAGATACGAGTGGCATGAAAAGCTCTACGGTAGATGATGTTGTCTCTGCTACAGTTCGAGCATTAGATAAGAATAAAGCAACGGTTGTGGTGGGATGTAGCAACTATTTGACGTCTCAATTACCTCGAATTCTTTCTCGCCAAAAGATGATTCATTTAGTTGAAGGCATGCTCAAAACCCGTGTTATTGAAACATTATAAAAATGCTTCAATCTAAAAGATTAAGGGATTTCTCTTAATCTTTTAATGCTGAAATAGCTGCCAGCCATAAATTAAACCTGCCGCAGCGACCACCCAACAAAGGGTTGCCAATCCTAGACAAGACCACATCGACATCCGTGTTGCCAGCACATAAACAGCGACTAAATAAATGGCATAGGGAATAAGTGACCATAGACCAAATAGAGCCGTCTTTTGTAAAGCCTCAGCCCCTTTTTGTTGATAGACAATCACGTGAGCAATCAAGGCAAATGTAGGAAACAGTGGAACTAAACCTGCTATATAAAATGCCTTACTTTTCGATAAAATCGAAATGATGAGGACAACCCCAGCCCCCAACATACACTTTAAAAATAGAGCCCACATGCGCTGATCCTATCTGGCCATTTCCGTAGCAAAACGCAGTATTGTGCGCTTTTCAGAGAAAATTAACAGCGACTAAAGCAATTAATGCTGGAACTGCCTGAATATAAATAATCTTTTTACTCGCAGTCAGACCACCATAGATACCTGCAATGAGTACACAGCCTAAAAAGAAATTGGCAATGGATGTCGCAAACGGTGCATCAGCCAATAAAGACCAAAACAAACCCGCTGCTAAAAAACCATTATAAAGGCCTTGGTTTTGTGCCATTACTTTGGTGAGTTTTGCTTTCTCTGCATTATTTCCGAATGCTTTCATGCCATAAGGTTTGTCCCACAAAAACATCTCTAACATTAAAATATAGACATGTAATATGGCAATAAGCGCAATGAATATTTGTCCGATCATATAATTTTCCTTTTTATTTTAAAGATATGAAAAAAAGATCAGTCTCTCGACTGATCTTTTAGTGTTTTATGGCTTTAACAATACTTTGCCTTGGCGAGCACCTTGCGTTGCTCTTTGAGCAGCTGTTTTGATCTCATCAAAACTAAATACGCCTTCTACAGGTAAGATTAATTTTTTCTGAGTTGCTAACGTTAATAGCTCAACAATCAGTTCCTTTTTACGAGCGGCTGGCATTTCTTTGTTGACCACACTTGCCCAGAAACCTTTTACCGTCGCTTGTTTGAAAATCAAATCGCCCGATGAAATTTGCATGGTTTCACCAGTCATACTGCCAAACGAAACCAATAGACTATTTTCACTGAGTAGATTTAGCATTTCACCACTTGCGCTGCCACCAATTGAGTCCACACCAGCAATCAGCGGTTGATCACCGTGAATCTGTTTAACTTGCTCTTTCCAGTTTGGCTGATCAGTCGCAACAACATGTTGAATACCTAATGCTTGCATCTCGGCAATCGCGTCAGTACGACGAACTAAATTAATTACAGGTAAACCACGTGCCTGAGCAATCATCGCAACTGTTTTACCGACTGCACCATTTGCCGTGTTTTGAATGAGCCATTGACCTGGTTGAACATTTACAAAGTCCAATAGCATAAGAGCACTAATTGGCATACCAATCAGTTGTGCTGCTGTTTCATCATCAATTTGATTATTGAGTGGAATAAGTCCTTGTGCTGGTGCAATAAAATATTCAGCCCAACTGCCATGAACAGATGCAACTGCGATACGTTGCCCTACCTGTACATGAGTAACGCCTTCGCCCAACGCATCAATAATACCAACGGCTTCACTACCACCAATCGCAGGTAAAGTTGGCTTGTAGCCATAACTTCCTCGTACTGTCCATACATCATGATTATGAATTGGAGACATGATGGTTTTAATACGCACTTCGCCTGCTTTTGGTTCTGGCTTTGGCATATCCGCCTGCTCTAAAACGTCTACAGGTTCGCCAAAATTACCATGGATAATACTTCGCATTCTTTATTCCTCTATCGGTTTTAAGAGTTGTTGGGTCGTTTCTAAAGCTAAATGTAGATGTGCTTTGTCTTGCGACAATTTTGTGAGTAAAGCGGCACCCAACCACAACTGATACATGACTTGCGCAGTTTTCAAAGGATCAATATGTTTTGGAATTGACCCTTCCTGTTGCCCTTCTTTGAGTAGCAAAGCCAACCGCTGGGTTAATTTGTATACACCGTCATTGAGAATTTGGCGCATATCTTCCGACAAATCAGAAACCTCTGCCGCCAACTTCACAATCAGGCAATTTTCAGCCCAGCTGCCATATACGGGATCATCAATCCACGCCTGCCACAACGCCATTAAACGGGCATGAGCACTTTGTTCACTGTGCTGCCAAAGTTGTTCCATACGAACCTTATAATTGGCCATGTATTGCTCTAGCAAGGCACAACCAAATGCCTCTTTCGAAGCAAAGTAGTGATAGAACGAACCTTTGGGTACGTCACAAGTCTTTAAAATTTCTTGCAAACCAACACCGACAAATCCTTTGTGTAATACCAGCTCAAAGCTCGTATCCAAAATATGTTGTCGCGTGGTTTCGCTTTTATTTAATCGTTTCATGCAAACACCATACTCCACTATTAGACCAGTCGTCTAGTAAAATTATGTTGCTCAATAAAATTTGCTAAGAAGTAGAAATCAAAAGAAAGGAATGTTAAAAATACAACCTGCTTATTTAAACAAATTTTGTCGATTGTCGTTTAACCGTCACAATTTGTCGCTTTAAATCATTTTGTACCACTTGAACAATTTTAAATCGTTATCATATATAGGGTCTGTTGTTTATAAATAGCCACATCTCCCTGTGCTAATCAAAACAACACCTAAATTTTCATTAATACATAATTGAGATGTTTTATGAGCCAAAGTCATATCCGTATTCGAGGTGCACGTACCCATAATTTAAAAAATGTGTCTCTCGATATTCCACGCGATAAGTTTGTGGTAATTACGGGGTTATCAGGTTCAGGAAAATCTTCTCTTGCCTTCGATACCCTGTACGCCGAAGGACAACGCCGTTACGTCGAATCGCTTTCGGCCTATGCTCGCCAGTTTTTATCGCAAATGGAAAAGCCAGAAGTCGACTCGATTGAAGGTTTATCTCCAGCGATTGCCATTGAGCAAAAATCTACCAGTCATAACCCACGTTCAACGGTTGGTACGATTACCGAAATTTATGACTATTTGCGTTTGCTTTATGCACGTGTCGGTACACCTTACTGCCCTGAACACGACTTGCCGATGGTTGCGCAAACTATTTCTGAAATGGTCGATGCGGTAAAAACACTTGAGGAAGGCACGGCACTCATGTTGCTTGCCCCAGTCGTTCGTGAACGTAAAGGTGAATACAGTAACCTGTTCGAACAACTACAAGGCCAAGGTTTTGTTCGTGCCCGTGTTGATGGTGAAATCATTGATATTGATACGCCACCTGAACTCGACAAAAAGAAAAAGCACACCATCGAAGTTGTCGTTGACCGCTTTAAAGTGCGTGAAGACTTAGGTAACCGTATTGCCGAATCATTTGAAACTGCACTGCGTTTAGGTGGCGATATTGCCGTTTTGTCATGGATGAATGGCGAACATCCTGATCGCGTTTTTTCTGCCAAACACTCATGCCCTGAATGTGATCGTGCAGTTGCAGAGCTTGAGCCACGTTTGTTTTCATTCAACAACCCGTTTGGTGCCTGCCCTGTTTGTGATGGCTTAGGTACACGCAGTCATTTTAGTTCTGAAAAGCTCATTCCAAATCCGGATCTTGCAATTAGTGAAGGGGCTATTCGTGGATGGGATCGTCAACGTCCATATTACTATTCGATGCTACAAAAAGTTGCCGATCATTTTGGTTTTCAACTTGATACGCCTTGGAACAAGCTAGATAAAGACACTCAAAAGAAATTCTTACAAGGCACTGGCAAAGAAAAAGTCGATTTAAGCTATATCGACGAGCGTGGCCGCAAACATACTCGTGTACAACCATTTGAAGGGATTTTGCCTCACCTTGAACGTCGTTACCGTGAAACTGAAAGTAACTATGTACGAGATGATTTAGCTCAATATCTTTCTAATGCAGCGTGTGATGCATGTGATGGTTCACGTCTAAATGAAATTTCACGCCATGTTCGCGTTAAAGATAAAACGATTGCCGACATTACCCGCATGTCGATTGGTGATGCTGAAAGTTATTATCAAGATTTAAATCTTGAAGGTGCTAAAGGTGAAATCGCCGATAAAATCTTTAAAGAGATTCGAGAGCGTTTACATTTCTTGGTGAGTGTTGGACTTAACTATTTAAGTTTAGCTCGTTCTGCCGAAACGTTATCGGGTGGTGAAGCACAGCGTATCCGTTTAGCCTCACAAATTGGTGCAGGCTTGATGGGCGTCATGTATGTCCTTGATGAACCATCAATTGGTCTACATCAACGCGATAATGATCGTCTATTACAAACGCTGATTCGCTTACGTGATTTAGGTAATACAGTATTAGTCGTTGAACACGATGAAGATGCTATTCGTGCAGCCGACCATATTATCGATATCGGTCCGGGAGCTGGGATACATGGTGGCGTGATTATTGCCGAAGGAACTTATGATGAATTGGCTAACCATGCTGACTCACTCACAGGTCAATATCTTTCAGGCAAGCTCAAAATTGAAATACCAAAACAACGGACTCAATCACCACGCCCAGATGAATTCATTAAACTTTCTGGTGCAAGTGGTCATAACCTTAAAAATGTCGATTTAAAAATTCCACTCGGCATTATGACTTGTGTGACTGGCGTTTCAGGTTCGGGTAAATCGACACTGATTAACCGTACTTTGCTTCCATTAGCTGCAACACAGCTCAATGGTGCAACTACATTAACAGCCGAGAAGTTTGACTCAATTGATGGTCTACAACATCTAGATAAAGTCGTTGATATTGACCAAAGCCCAATTGGACGCACGCCACGTTCTAACCCTGCAACGTACACAGGACTATTTACGCCAATCCGTGAGTTGTTTGCTCAAACGCCAGAGGCAAAAGCACGTGGTTATAGTGCAGGCCGTTTCTCATTTAACGTGAAAGGCGGACGCTGTGAAGCCTGTGAAGGCGACGGCATGATTAAGGTCGCGATGCACTTCTTACCAGATATGTATGTGCCTTGCGATGCATGTCATGGCAAACGTTATAACCGTGAAACGCTTGAAGTGGGCTATAAAGGCAAAAACATTTCTGATGTTTTAGAAATGACGGTTGAAGATGCTGCTGAGTTCTTTAGTGCAATTCCAGTCATCCACCGCCGCTTAGAAACTTTAACTCAGGTGGGCTTAGGTTATATTCGTTTAGGTCAAGCTGCTACGACCTTATCTGGTGGTGAAGCGCAACGTGTAAAACTAGCGCGTGAGTTAGCAAAACGAGATACGGGTAAAACCTTATATATCTTGGATGAACCGACAACAGGTCTACATTTCCATGATATTGCCAAGTTGCTCGACATTTTGCATGAACTACGCAACAAGGGTAATACCATTGTGGTGATTGAACATAACCTTGATGTGATTAAAACAGCGGACTGGGTTGTGGACTTAGGTCCTGAAGGTGGTTCAGGCGGTGGTATGATCATTGCCGAAGGCACACCTGAACAAGTGGCTGAGGTTGAGATTTCCCATACAGGTCGTTTCTTGAAACCGATGTTGAAGTAATTCTATAGGGCTCATTAAGAGCCCTTTTTTTTAATCTTCTAATCGGGAAATTAAATAATCCATATATTTTTTATAAAAAACTGATTCTTTACCTCTTTCCAGATAAATATCGATAACCATCTGCTTAATTTTAGAATTCATTTCTGGCTTCATATATTGGCTGATCATCTTTTTAATAACTTGGGTGCTATTTATATTTTGGAAGCGCTTATCATGAGGAATTTCTTTAAATAACAATTGTTCCCAGTCAGCCTTTTTGGAATTTTCTAACGCCAAAACATGTTCTGAACTCCAACTCTCGACATAAATATATCGATAAACCACTTCAATTAGTTTTGGCAAATCGTTTAATTTATTTTCTTCTTGATAATTTAATGAAAAATCTAGAAATACTGGATTTATCTCACCGAACATATTCATCTTATCAAAAGTATGTCTATTATCTTTTAACTTTAAGCTCATCCATTTTATTATTTGGTTTTCGAGTAATTTAGAATTTTTTTCATCTCCCAATTGCTCCAAAACTTGTAAAGCAAAACTTAAATTATGTAGTCCTTCTAATCCTATAACCTGCTTTGAAGCATTATATAGTTTCTCTGTGAAGCTCTCATCCACTGATAATCCCCAGAACTCATCAAATAGTTTATGGAAATTATCTTTTTTTCTATTATTCTCATCAGAAATTAATTCTGAGTTAGCTAACTTGCTCAATTCACTAAAGTTAATTTCATCTCTCTGCTCGAACCATTTTTTAAATTCGATAAACCACTCATCCTCACGATTGAATGAGTAAGATATATTTTGTAATTTTTCATAAATTTGTTTCTTTATAGGACTCCAAGCTTCTCTCTCCTTTTCGGTAACATATTTACAATCATCCCAACTATATTCAAAGTTTGGAAAATCTTGAATTAAGTATCCTTGTAAAATCCGAATTAAGATAATTTCTTTTGTTGAATAGGCAATATCTTTTGTTAGCTCAGTAAGAAAGTGGCGAAATAATTTAATCACTTTTTGAAAAAAACGAAAATTATGAATTTCTAATTTTTCAGCAAAATCAATCATTAGGTTAATTAATTTCTCATCGATACCTTTAGTATTCTCCCGAATCAAAGGTGCAACAGAGTTTAAGATTATTGTTTCATCGACTAACTTCTCTTTGTAATCACCATATTTATTCTTATTTTCAGCCTCTGTTTTATCTTCATCTAAGATCAAAATAATCTGACAATTCTTTTCTAACTTTAGATAGTTTGCCAAGCCCATAACATCTTTAACATCTAATTTATTAGACATACGCTCAAAGTCATCAAAGCAAATAATGGCATCTTTCACTTGCGCAAACATTAAACTATCAATCAGCTTAACTGGTGCATTGATTCCCAATTGTGTAATACGAGTATCTTTAAAAATTGAAGGTAGGCTTTTAATCCATTTAGGAATTTCTATTGATGAGTGATAACTTTCTATACTGCTATAAATCTGGGTTCTAAGATCGCTTAAGGATTCCAATCCAAAGAGTGATACATAAGCATATTTCCGATTGAATACATTATCTTTTTTATAGACTCGCTCATCAGATAATTGTTTATCTAAAAAACTTCTCCAGAAGAAAGTTTTACCAATACCCCAAGACCCAGTAATCGCAATGGCCGTACCAATTTTTTCATTTTTGATATTATTTTCTAATAATTCTTTTAATCTTTGTTCTTTATCTAATGTATTCATAATTCACTATATTTCAAACTAATAGATATCTAATAAACCACAGATAATTTGATTTTTCAAAATAAGGTCCATAAGGGTTTGATCTACCCCTCAACTGCATTTCGCCCTCTAGCTTTGGCTCTTAATAAAGAACGGTCAGCTTGCTCTAAAAGCTCTATCCAACTCGCCGCGCCTATGGCAAAACCAATACTCACAGACACATGCAATTTTTCATCGGAACCAGATAAACAAATCTCTTCTAAAGAAATCGCCATTCGAATTTTCTCTGCTAAAAGACGGGCATCTACAAATTGCACCTGTTCTAATAATATTAAAAACTCATCTCCGCCATAACGAACAATTAAATCTGAACTTCGAATATTTTGCTTTAACTGCTCGGCAATACTGACAATGACATGGTCGCCTACAATATGCCCATATTGGTCATTCACCTGTTTAAAACGATCAATATCTATAATCATTAAACACGTTTGCGTAAATTTTTGAGGGTAACTTTCAACAATTTTTAAATATTCAGATAAAGCTAGACGGTTGGACACACCAGTTAATGGATCTGTATTGGCAATATTCTTTAATTGGAATTCAAAAGCATCGCGCTGCTGCAACATACGCTGTAATCGATCAATCGCTTCAAACAGGGAAAGGAATTCACCTTTGGTTGTCATATTCATCTCATCTGTCCAATGATTAGAACTACGCGATAAATCTAAAATTAAAGTTCTTGCTTTTATTAAAGGAGAAAATACCCTTCTTTGTGCATAATTCAGCGTAAGTAACGCTGTGGCTAAAGAAATTAAAGATATTAATAAAGTTAAAAGAAAACCTTTTCGGGCACTTATATTTTCTTGAGTTGCAATTGCTACACTTTCATCAAGAATATAACTTTGTAAATCAACCACGGTGGTAAATTTACCTACGATTGCCTCTGTCAATTGAGTACCATTTAAATCATATGGCTCCCCTTTTTGGCTTTCATCTAATAGGTTTTGTACAATCGGAATACCCTTATCTATAAATTCTGATTTCACTCGGGCATATAACCGACGGTATTCAGGAGTTTTTGCCTGTTCAGGCTGCAAGGTATCGACCAAAATCCATAAATATCTAGATTGATGCTGAGTTTGTAGAGAGCGCGCACGATTATTACTTGGAATTTCTTCATTAAAGCTCACAGGAGCAATAATATTAGACGCCATCCGTCCCGCCTGATCACGCATATCGGTTAGAACTATAATGAGCGTAAAGTAATTAGAAATACGACTATCTTTACTTTTTAGCTGTAACATCAGTTTTTGCAGTATTTCCCTGCAATGATCCCAGACTCCAAACATCCCTAAAATAGCGTTATCCATTTGAACGGAAGTCCTGGCTCCATAAGGAGTTTCACCGTAATAATCAACGACACGTCGGGCTTGTCTAAGATTTTCTTTGAAATTGGTTTGCAGCTCATTTGCTAATGAAACATAGCCTGCTTGTTTTAAGATAAGAATGCTTGTATCAATTTGCGCATCAACAATTAAACGAAACTTTTTTAATTCTTGCTGATTCTTTAATAAATCACTAGGACTGCTCGACATCATCTTATTGGCAGGAGCACGCTCCTTAGAAATTTTATAGGCAATATCTGCTACTGCTCTTAAACTTTTTATTTCGGCTAAGGCTTGTCTAGTTTTTATATAATCCTGATAGCTTCCCACAATAAGTGGTACAGCCATGAATAATAAGGACAAAATAATAACCAGCATAAAAAAGAACAGTCGATTACTAATATGCTCTGAACGTAATCCTGACATTTCTAGCTGGTACTCCGTAAATGTCCTGCCATTTTTAATACGATATAAATTAGGCTTAAATCCATCCTAGCATTTTAATAACTAGAATTTCATCAATAAAACCTTCATTTCTCTTTTAATAATTATAGGGCTTCTAGATTTTAGTAAGCTTAAATAAATAGTATCGAAAAATTAAATGATTTTTATAAAAAAACTCTATTTTACAGATTAAAAATTTTTAGCAATGATAATAAACATATCTAGTTATCCTCTTGGATGCGCTTCTCCCAGCATCCACTACCCAGCTTTAAGCTGGGTTCTTTTTGATCTATTATTTTTCCAATAAAGTTCATATAAATTTTCTTATAATTTTAAGATTTTCTTATAGATAAAAAAAAGCTCAACCTTGGGGAAAGCTGAGCTCGTAAAATCTGATGTGATACACACATCGTATCTGGGAAAGCACTTTAAATCCTAAAAACGTTAGGTAGTGAACTTTGCAATTGAATTATGTGACTTATCTCTACTTTTGTAAAGTCGATTAAATTAATCAGAATTAAAAATTTAATCGATTTTTTAACTTAAAATAGAGATTTCTTTTATTTTATTCACTTATATAATAATTAAAAATAGTTAAATTTTTTAGTTAAACTAATCTAAATATTGTTAACTATTCCTCAAAATAGTATGAATACGATAATAAATTGGTGATTTTTTACTCTACATGTAAGCAACTTTACATTTTACTTAATGTTAAAACCGATTGTATTAATCAGTTTTTCCAATCATATTTGTAATAACTTTTAAACATTTATTTCTAAATTCATTATGAAATATAATTATTAGTCTCTTGTAAATGTTCATTTTTTTATCAGGTTGACAATTTACTTTTCATTTGATTAGTTTTTCACCAATTTTAACATAAGTGTCAAATATCTTTAACATTCCTTTTTTTCATTATTGACTTCATAAATTGTTACAATACAATGACCCCAGCTTTATCTCTTGTTATTGCTGGAAATGATTATGAAAAAACTTGGTTTAGCCACTGCTGTACTATTAGCCATGACCGGTGCTCATGCTTATCAATTTGAAGTTCAAGGTCAATCTGAATATGTTGACACAACTGCAAACGATAAGAACTTCACTGGTGACGTTGCTGGTACATATTATTTAAAAAATGTTGATACCACTAAAGGTCCTTTAGCTGAAGCAGCTTTCTTGAACCAAGCTTCTAACGTATCTGTAGGTTACAGCTACCAACAGTATGACCAAGGCAACGTAAACTACCACGTTGGTACTTACGGCGTTAAAGGTGAGGCATACGTTCCTACTCCTTACTTACCAGTTTATGCTAGCGCAACTTACAACCACACTGATGTTGATGGTAAAAACAACTTCTCTAAAGATGACAACGGTGACCGTTATGCATTAGAAGTTGGTGCTATGTTGTTACCTAACTTCTTGATGACTGTTGGTTATACAAGTGTTGCTAACCAATTCGCTTTAGACAACTTTGGCATCATCAGCAACGGTATCTACTCTGCTGTAAACCAAACTGCTGCGATTCAAGACGACCAAGATGCTGTTACAGCACGTGCTAAATATGTAGGTCCAATCGATGGAACTAACATGGCAATTGGTTTTGAAGCTGCTGGTGCTTTCGGTCAAGAAAACCAATACGGTTTGAAAACTGACCTTTACTTAACTCCTAAGTTAAGCGTTGGCGCATCTTTCGTTGGTAACGATGGTTCAGCTGACATCAAAGGTAATGACCTTGGTGAATTCCGTCAAGCTTGGGGTGGTAACGTAAACTACTTCATTACTCCAGCTGTAGCAGTTGGTGCATCGTACATGAAAGCTGACGTTAAAAAGTCTAGCTACGATACACAAACTATCGGCTTAAATGCTAAATTCCGTTTCTAATTTAATTTAGAAATCGAATTAAAAAAAAGGACTCAATTGAGTCCTTTTTTTATACCTAAATATTAGCTTCGCACAATATTTAAGAAATACAGATGACGTTCATATTGATCAATAATGTCTTGAATTAAATCTTCTTGCGTCCAATCCATCACATCATAATTTTGCCCACCCTCTCTTAAAAAGACCTCAGCTTGGAAATATTGCCCCTCTTCAGCTTCAGTACGCCCAATTAAAAAACTTGGCGGTACTGTTTCACGTGAAACAACTTTATAAATAAAATTAATTTCATTGTGATGGTCCACACGAAGTTGCATTCCATCTTCAAGTTGAGTAATTGAAACTTCTAAGTGACGGCGTCTAAATTCATGTTTGATATTTTCAAATGCACGACTTACTTGCTTTTCAATATATTCTCTTACTTCTTCTTCATTATGAGGATAGTGCATGATTAACCCTAGACGCTGTTGCCAGCTTCGAGGATTATGAATCGCACGTGGTGTAATGCGCGCTTCTTGAATAGCTGTCATTTTGGTGACATCAAGATGCAAGGCCTTTATTAATCCCCAACTCATTAAAAGCATGACCACAGTAAATGGCAATGCACTCATAATGATGGAAGCCTGAAGTGCAGCCAAGCCACCGACTAGCAATAAAATAATTGCGAGCACAGCCATCAGCACCGTCCAGAACAAACGTTGCCAAGTAGGTGAATTGTCTGTTTTTGACGTTAAATAATCCGTTACCAAGGCGCCAGAGTCGGCAGACGTCACAAAGAAAAGAATAACCAAAAGGGTGGCTAAAACATTCATAACACCTGACAACGGCAAGTGGCCTAAAAACTCAAAGAGTGCAACTGAAGAATCTTGCTGAACAGCCTGAATTAATGTTGATTGGTGTTCATGGATAATGCTAAATAAGGCGGCATTTCCTAAGAAACCCATCCAGATAATGGTAAAGCCTGTTGGAATGAGTAAAACCCCAACAATAAATTCTCGAATGGTGCGACCACGTGAAACACGTGCGATAAACATACCCACAAATGGTGACCATGAAATCCACCAAGCCCAATACAAAATTGTCCAACCACCTATCCAGCCATTCGGTTGGTAAGCATAAAGGTTGAAGGTCATTGTAAATAAATTAGCAAAATACTGACCTGTGTTTTGAATTGTCGTTTGAAGCAAATAAATGCTTGGCCCACAAATGAAAACAAACGTTAGCAAAATAACAGCTAAAATCAGATTTAATTCTGATAGGCGTTTTACCCCTTTATCTAGACCTAAAAAGACCGATAAAGAAGCCAAAATACTCACCACGACAATTAAAATAATCTGTATATGAGTGCTTTGTTCTATACCTAAAAGATAATGTAAACCAGAGTTAATCTGAGTGACACCAAACCCGAGAGAAGTCGCTACACCAAATACCGTACCAATGGTCGCGAAAATATCGATGCTATCTCCCAATGGCCCATAAATCTTTTTACCAATGAGCGGATATAGGGCTGAACGGGTCTTTAAAGGTAAATTATGTCGATATGCAAAATAGGCTAGAGATAATCCGACTACGGCATAAATTGCCCAAGCATGTAAGCCCCAATGGAAAAAAGTAACTCTTAATGCTTGCTGTGCAGCATCAATAGTCTGAGCATCCCCACTTGGTGGATTAACATAGTGCATGACAGGTTCGGCAACGCCGAAGAACATCAACCCAATCCCCATCCCTGCTGTAAACAACATGGCGAACCAAGATCCATTATTATATTCAGGCTGACTATGATCTGGTCCTAATTTAATTCGACCTATTGATGAACAGGCGATATAAATCAATAAAATGAGAAAGAAGGCAACAGATAAAACATAGAACCAGCTAAATGAATCAGTAATCCACTGTTTTAATTGCTGTGTTAAAAGTTCAAAAGAACTCGGAGCAATCACAACCACTGCTAAAAATAAAGCAATAATGATGACCGTACCAAAAAATACGTTAGGATTAACGTTTGCAAACCAACCTGGTTGTTTGGAAGGCATAACTCCTCCATGTTATTTTAATGAAAAATGACAGGCATTAAGCCCCTAGAGATATTCACGGAATGAACAAAGTTAAATCTTTCAATAGAGAAAGCCGATAACACTCTAAATAAACTTAAAGAATATTGCAGTTACAAAGGTGTAAATAAATTAAAACACCTCCTCCATTATTTATCTGAATTTTTTTTAGGGAGGTGGGTAATATATTGTAAAGCGATTAAACGTGTGACAATCAAAGCGAGATACATCACGCCACAAAACATTTGTAGCATGGCTAAAACGCGTGCTGGTGGACTAAGCGGCATTAAATCAGATAAACCTGTTGCTGACTGTAAGCTAAAGCTCAGGAACAGTAGATCTAACCAAGTCTGCAAATGATGAACATTGTTTGGATTTTGGAAGCTAGCAGGAATCAATAGCTGACAAATGTTGTAAAGGAATGCAAAGCCCCAAGCAAGCAAAGTAAAAACCGCGGCGGCTGCAAATAATTCATCTCTTGTTAAATATCGATCAGCAAACATATAACGAAATAAACCGTAAGCAGCCGAAAAGTAAGCTAGCGCTTCACAGCTATGGGCAAATAACTGAATATATAAATTGCTATATCCCAACACAATCAGTACTGATGACAGAATTGCACCACTCACAAATGTTAAGCCTAAAAAAGTAAACATCGGGGTCTGGCGAATAACTTTGGCAATCAACAATAAAGCAAGAACACCTAATGACCAGGTTAAAGTCCGGTAAGGCAAACTATCAAATGTCAGCATGGCTAAAATCAATAAAATAAACTGAACCAGTAACAGCCATGCGGAAGGCAGTAAGCGAAAACTTGCCCAAAACTCAATAATAGATCGCATTATTATTTTCCTTGTTTCATTATGCTTTTTTGAGAGTTAACAAATAATACTGTACACAAAATCAGGCAAACAAGTTGTTCTTTATTAATATCTAAACTTTAGATTGGAAATAAAATAAGTATAAAAAAAGCCCCGTAGGGCTTTTTAAAGAATGAGCTGACAATATTAGTCTTAGTGATCCGATGCACCAGATGCACCAATACCTGTCATTGAACGAACATACTGAGCATCGAAAGCAGCACGCTCTTTTTTAGCACGTGCAGAGTTGTCAGTTACCGAGAAGAACCAACAGCAAAGGAATGACAATGGCATAGCAAATAACGCTGGACCATTGAACGGGTTGATTGGTGTATCAGAGATTTTTAAAGTATCTACCCAAACTGCTTTAGAAAGAACAATGAGTACTACTGCTGTTACAAGACCAACAACACCACCAATAACCGCTCCACGAGTCGTTAAGCCTTTCCAGAACATTGAAAGAACAAGAATCGGGAAGTTTGCACAACAAGCTACAGAGAACGCCAAACCAACCATGAATGCTACGTTTTGCTTCTCAAACAAGATACCCAACACCATTGCAAAGATTGCTAAGCCCAATGTTGCAATTTTTGACATACGAAGTTCAGAAGCAGGTGTTGTTTGACCTTTTTTGAATACGTTAGCGTATAAGTCATGAGAGATTGCAGATGCACCTGAAAGTGTTAAACCAGCAACAACAGCAAGAATCGTTGCGAACGCTACTGCTGAAATGAAGCCCATGAATAAGTCACCGCCTAAAGCGTCACTTAAATGCACGGCTGCCATATTGTTACCACCAACAAGCTCAAGTTTGCCTGTTACTGCCATTTTTGCAACATCAAGGAATTGCGGGTTGTTTGATACGAAAAGAATCGCACCGAAACCAATAATGAAAGTTAAAAGATAGAAGTAACCAATAAAACCTGTTGCAACTACAACCGATTTACGTGCTTCTTTTGCATCTTTTACAGTGAAGAAACGCATAAGAATATGTGGAAGACCGGCTGTACCAAACATCAACGCCAAACCTAGAGACAAGGCATCAATTGGGTTTGCCGCAAGTTTACCCGGCCCCATAATTTTTGAAGCATCGGCCAAGCTGATGTCGTGTACTTTACTGAAAACTTCAATTGATTGGCTAAACATGTTGCTGAAGCTGAAACCAACTGCTTTCATCACCATGAATGCCATGAAGGTTGCACCACTGAGTAACATGACTGCTTTAATAATTTGTACCCATGTTGTTGCTAACATGCCACCAAAAATTACGTATGCCATCATCAATAGACCAACGATGACGACTGCAATGTTGTAGTTCAAACCAAACAGTAATTTAATGAGCTGACCCGCACCTACCATTTGGGCAATCAGATAGAATGCCACTACAACAAGTGAACTGACTGCAGCTAAAGTACGTACTGGTTTCTCTTCAAGACGAAATGAAACCACATCTGAAAGGTTATATTTACCTAGGTTACGCAAACGTTCTGCAACCAAGAATAAAACGATTGGCCAACCTACCATGAAACCAAGCGAGTAAAGCAAGCCATCAAAGCCTGAACTAAACACTAGTGCGGAAATACCAAGGAAAGATGCAGCAGACATATAGTCACCCGCAATTGCCAGACCATTCTGGAAACCGCTGATTCCACCACCTGCTGTATAGAAATCTTGTGTTGATTGGGTTTGCTTCGCAGCCCACTTCGTAATGAACAAAGTGAAACCAACAAAAATGACAAACATGATAATGGCATGCCAGTTGGTGGCTTGCTGTTCAGCTTCACCTAAGTCCGGACTTGCCATAGCCACTGTTGAATATAGCGATGCTGCTGCCAATAAAGCTTTCGCTTTTAATGAATTCCATTTCATATTAGTGTAGTCCTTTCTCATGCGTGATGGCTTCAACTTCCTTCAACGCTTCTTCACTCAACTGGTCAAGGGTACTATTCGCGATAAAGGAATACACACCACACAATAGGAAAGATAAAACGATAATTCCTAAACCTAGTGGGATTCCCCATGTCGTTACACCACCACTAAATGAACTCATCAAAAATTCTTTGTTGTAGCCAACAAGCAGCATAAAACCCACATAAAGAACTAACATGATGATTGTAAGCGTCCAACTTAATGTACTTTTTTTCTTGACCATCTTTTGAAACTTTGGATTGCGTAGAATCTGTTCTACTTGGTTCTGATCCATAACCAAACTCCTTGCCCTGTGCCCAGCCTTGGCCACTTTTTAATAATAGTTTCTCAGGATTAAAGTTAGCAAAATTACGTGTAATTCGTAACTTAGACTTTGGTCGTTAAAATTTAATCAATTTATAGCTTTGTTTCTGCTTGGGGTATGATAGACACAAGGTTTTAATCATGTGAGTCATATGAACAGCTGGCTGATTATTGGGGTACTCACCCTTTATATAGCACTCTTATTTATTTGTGCTTTTTTTGGTGAAAAGCATGCCAGCCGTCTGAGTACACGTGGCCGCATGTTCTTGTTCAGCTTAACACTGGGTGTTTACTGTTCATCATGGACATTTTATGGCGCGACTGGTGCAGCTGTTCGAGAAGGCGTCATTTTCTTACCTATTTACTTAGGCCCTCTCTTATTTGTCTGGTTTGGCTATGACATTTGGCGACGTTTAGGTCGGGTACGCCAGCACCACGCAATTTCCTCAATTGCTGACTTTGTTGCGGCGCGTTATGGGAAAAGTGGGGTGTTGGCATCACTGGTTACCATTTTGGCTGTAATCGCAATTATTCCCTATCTAGCCTTACAGTTACGTGCGATTGCTTTAAGTACTTCTGTCATTATGGAACAGAATGCTCATATCCATACAACGACCAATAGTGTTTTGCTTTTAACCAGTGTACTGGCTATTTTGGCCATGATTTTTGGTACAAGGCAAATTGCCAATACCGAGCAGCATGGTGGCCTCATGTTAGCTGTGGCATTTGAATCTTTTGTAAAATTATTCGCGCTGATTTGCGTTGCTTTATTTTTTATTTTTGAAACACCAGCGAACCTTGTCCAAGTCACATCAGATGTGAACCAAACCTTTCAAGAAGTTCAGTTGTTTGGTGTGCCTGAAACTTTCTGGATTCAGACCTTATTGGCAGGTTTAGCAATTATCTGCCTACCTCGCCAGTTTCATGTAGCAGTAGTCGAATTACGAGATGAAAAGCATATTCGCGGTGCACGTAAATGGTTTGCGGTTTATCTGATTTTAACAATTTTAGCTATTATTCCGATCGCAAGCTGGGCATTACATGCAGCACCGAAGTTCTTAACTGTGCCTGATGTTGCAGTACTCTCATTACCTCTGAGTTATAACCAAGAGTGGTTGGCTTTACTGGCCTTTTTAGGTGGGTTCTCTGCATCAACAGGCATGTTGCTGGTTTCATCTGTTGCCTTGTCTATTATGCTCAGTAACGACTTGATTATGCCGGCCTTATGGCGTTTTAAGTTGCTGTCACGTCACGATAAACATTTACCTAAAGTTCTTAAATTCAGCCGTCGTATTAGTATTGTCGCGGTGATGCTACTTGGCTTTTTATTCTTCCATTTCTTTAATGATATTAACCAGCTTTCAGTATTTGGTTTATTGGCATTTAGTGCCGTTGCCCAGTTTGCACCCGCGCTTATTGGAGGCTTGTATTGGCGAGGCGGAAGCCGACAAGGTGTCTATGCTGGCCTCATTATTGGATTTTTGATGTGGAGTTACACATTACTATTTCCAACGATTTTACGTAGCTTGCCAGAGGCCTATCAGGAAACTGCCCAAAGTATTTTGCTTTTTGGCCCTTTTGGAATTAACGCCTTACGACCAGAGTCACTTTTTGGTTTTGAATCATTTGCACCTTTAACCCACGGCGTTATTTGGTCACTCGGTTTAAATATTGTTTTATATATTTGGATTTCTAAACTTTACCGCCCAAGTGTGGCAGAACAAATTCAGGCAGAAAGCTTTTTCTATTATGAAACTAAGCCATTGCCATCACCGCATACCTCTACTGATTTAACTTATTTACCGCACGATGCGGCACGTTTAAAAGTAGGTGACCTATTCGCTCTTGCTAAAAGAATTACAGGTGAGCAACCAACAACACAAGCATTCGAGAACTTTTGCGAGCAAAATCATCTCACGCTCAACCCCAATAGCATCGCCAATGGCATGTGGTGGCGTTTTACCGAGCAATATTTAGCTGGCATTATCGGTGCAGCCTCTGCCCGTACTTTGCTCACTACAGCAATGATCAATAATGGCCTCGCATTAGGGCAAGTCGCTAATATTTTAGACCAAGCCTCACAGTGGCAACGTTTCAATCAAAACTTGCTGATGACCATGATTGACCACATGACCCAAGGGGTAAGTGTTGTTGATAAAAATATGTGTTTGGTCGCTTGGAACAACCAATATTTAAAACTGTTTGGCTACCCGAAAGATTTAGTTTATGTGGGTTGTCCAATTGCCGATTTGATTCGTTATAACGCTGAACGCGGCGAATGCGGCCCTGGTTCAGTCGAAGAACATGTTCGTAAACGTTTACACTGGATGAAAGTCGGAAGTGCACATGAATTTGAACGAATTCGTAAAGATGGACGCGTTATTCAAATGCGCGGTAATCCTATTTCAGGTGGGGGCTTTGTTACAACATTCGCCGACATTACTGCTTTCCGTGCAAATGAGGCAATACTTGAAGCCCGAGTAAAAGACCGAACTCAACAACTTGCAGATGCTTTAACCGAGCAACAGCTTGCACGCGAACAAGCCGATATGGCAAATATGTCAAAAAGCCGATTTATTGCAGCGGCAAGTCATGACTTATTACAACCCATGCATGCGGCTCGTCTCTTTAGTACCGTTCTTGAACAAAGCATTGCAACAGAAGAAGACCGACAAACTTTGCAACAGCTTGACCGTGCTCTATATGGTGCAGAAAGCATGCTCTCTGCCCTACTCGATATTGCGCGTTTGGAAGGCGGTAGCATACAGCCAAAAAGACAGCCTTACCCGTTACATGATTTACTCAGTGATCTTGAACTACAGTTTAAATCGATTGCTGCTCAGCGAAATATTTCACTCAAAGTTCACGATGTATCGTTCTGGATTGACACAGATCCACAGTGGATACGACGTATTATTCAAAACTTTGTGAGTAATGCATTACGTTATACCGCCAAAGGCCGAGTGATTGTCGGTGTATTACGTTCGGCTCAAAAACCTGATCATATTCGTATTGGTGTTTGGGATACAGGCCCCGGAATTGCCGAAGAACAACGTATTAAACTGTTTCAAGAGTTCGAACGCTGTGGGCATTTATCACCTTGGGGTGAGCAAGGCCTAGGCTTAGGTCTCGCAATTGTGCAGCGTATGACAGGTTTGTTGAATTATCCTGTTCATGTCTACTCTCAACTCAATAAAGGCTCCTGCTTTATGATTGAGGTTCCAGTCGTAGAAGCGCCAAAAGTGATAACTCCAACCGTGCAGGCAGTGCCTTTAAAAACTAAAGCCTACCGGATTTTATGTTTAGACAATGATGAAACCATTTTAGAAGGAATGAGTAGCTTATTAGGTCGATGGGGTTATGAGGTTTTTAAAGCCACTGAACCAGAACAAGCACTAGAAATTATTCAAAAAGAGAATATTCAGGTCTGGCTTATCGATCAGCATTTAAATAACAACCAACTCGGTGTCGATTTTATTTTGCAAAATCGACAGCATGACGTTCCGGTTGCTTTAATTACAGCAGACTCTCATCCAGAGTTACCTCAGCAATTGAAAGAACTGAATATCGTTTTACTCAAAAAACCGCTTAAACCGGCCTCTCTAAGAGCATGGCTATCGGGACTTAAAATTGCCAGCGCGGCAGATTAAACATTTTCCTCTCCCAAGCTTTTTATAAGTTTGGGAGGGATTTTTGGCAAAAGTTATAGGTTTAATTTAAGCCAATAGGCAGAACTGCTCAAAAAGTCTACTTTTGATGATTAAATAATTGGCTAAACTTTCCAACAGCCCTTTTTCTATGGCAAAGCCCATCTTTTTTGTAAGTGAACACTTGTATACTTAGTTACAATTTAATAAATATTTGTTTTTAGAAAATATTATCTAGCTAGAACCACCATATACGACTTTAGTCGTATTCTACTTGCATTCTTGATGACACATAACTATTCCAAACGCATTTGATAAATGTATAACCATTTTTTAACCGATTTCTATATTAAGCACCCCTGCTCACGAATTAATGCAAAGGACAATTGCCATGAATATTTCTGATAACAGCCCACAAAACCAACTCTCATCTCAACAGTTTTATCGTCAATACAGTGCCAATGCTTTACTTCCTGAACTAGATTGGCAAAGTATTTTTCCCAACAGCAAACTCAATGAAGCCCATATCAAAGCGTTAAATACGATTTATCAAAGTGCAGTCCCACTCGCACTTAATGTATTTCATGATCTAAATTTTGATGTATTTGCACCTGCGGCTTATCATCCTCAAGGATTAGGCTTATTTGATAAATTGGCACAACAAGAAGAAAACTTCTTAAAAGTGCTTAGCACTGAAAGTGAAAATCTTGATCACGATACACGTCATCAAATTTGGAGCATGCTGCTTCGCGGTGGAGCTGTACTTGTTTTCAAAGCTTGGCTTGGCCATGTCAAACTTGGCGAAAATCAGTTAGATATGACTCAGTTTGATGAGCTTTCTGACTTACTCTTTATTAAAACTCATCCAGATCAACTTGCCGAACGACTACATGTCGATGAAAAAGCAAAACTCGACCATATCTTCTTAATGTATGGCAATGATATTTTCCTTGATCGCTTCAATAGCCTAGAAACAGCTGCACTTTTTGTAGATTTAGGCGTTTATGATGCAGCGTTTTTAAGCTTACGTGATGACCGTGTAGCTGAATATTTAAAAAGTAAAGGCTATGTGACCCAAGAACAGATCGATGATTTGCAATGTGCACTCAATCCTTTGTACTGCGACAGCCTAACACCAAAGCAAGATTGCCTTGCTTAAGTGGCACACATAAAAAAGACCTCAACTGAGGTCTTTTTTATTTTTAGATTTTCTTATCTTCAATATTTAATGCACTAATTGCCAATACGGCTTGTGTACGGTTTTGCACACCTAATTTTCTAAAAATAGCGGTTACATGGGCTTTAATTGTTGCTTCCGAAACATCGAGTTCATAGGCAATCTGTTTATTTAGCAAACCTTCCGCAACCATCATCAAAACACGGAATTGCTGTGGTGTTAAAGATTGAATACGTTCAGCTAAAGCAGTTTCATCTGCCGCTCGCGGATCAAGATTAAGGTTAGGTGGCAAATTAGGCGGTAACCAGATTTCACCTTCTAAGACGTGGCGAATCGCTTCACCAATATGACTTGGATGAGCAGATTTAGGAATATATCCCATCGCGCCATGTGCAATCGCACGCTGAATAATTGAAGTTTCTTCATGTGCAGAAACCACAATAATTGGAATAGCTGGATACTGTGCTCGTACATAGACTAGAGCAGAAAAGCCTGAGGCACCCGGTAAATTTAAATCGAGTAAGACTAGATCAGGTTCTGCCCCATTTTCCAAACGCTCATAAAACTCATCAACCGAAGCTGTTTCATGAATTTGTGCCTGTGGCAGGCTATAACGTACTGCTTGAATTAAAGCATGACGAAACAAAGGATGATCATCAACGATTAAAATATTCATAAGCGATTAAAGTAATCTTGAGCATAAGTATGGCCTATTGTAACCCTACTATTTAGATGAAAGATACGTTCATCTTATCCATTTTTATGCAAAATGTTGATAAATGCAGAACTTAGCTAAAATATTCAGATGTTTTTTAACATTTAATCAAAATTAATCTGTTTTTTTTATAAGCTTACTTTTTATTATAAAAAATATATCACCTATAATTATATAAAATAAAATCAATAACTTAATATAAAAACGAAGTATAAAAATCCTCTATTTATCTTTTATATTTAAAACTGATAAGGTTGACCAATTTCGTTATTTTACAGTTTACCGTCGTTATTGATTAATAAGTCTAATCTCTTGTTTTAGACTTAGGAACCAAATTATGACTGGTATCACATCACCAAAACCTTTAAATATTGTTGCTGTTTCTGGTGGCTTAAATACCCCCTCTAAAACGGAAAGTTTGGTTCAAGCCATTCTTGATGAGTTATCCGAAGCAACCGACATTAAAGTTCACTTTATTAAATTAAGCGAAATTGGGCCCTTATTAGGCGGTGCATTTTATCGCAACCAACTTCCACAGCGCGTACAAGATGATCTTGCAGCGGTTGAAGCAGCTGATGCTTTAATTGTCGGTACACCAGTTTACCGCGCATCTTTTACGGGTCTTTTCAAACATTTCTTCGATTTTGTTGAACAAACTGCATTGGTCGATGTACCTGTGCTTTTAGCAGCATCGGGTGGTAGCGATCGTCATGCACTGGTACTTGAACATCAACTTCGTCCATTGTTCAGTTTCTTCCAAGCACAAACTTTACCAATTGGCGTATATGCAACTGATCGTGACTTTACCCCTGAATATACGGTGAAAAGCGAGCAATTATCAGATCGTATTACGTTAGCAGTAGCGCGCGCATTGCCAATTTTAGAATGGGCACCAGCGAAAGGTAAACGTGCTGAAGTAGTGAAATCTAAGACTCAGCAAGCAAATCAAGAGCTTGGTATTAACAAGCAAATTGAGCAAGAAGAAGTATTACCTTCAGCGGCTGTGCCTGATCTTAATGCAGCAGAGTCTCGCTTGCATCATAAGTCTGGCAAATCATTAACGCATGTTGCCTAAGTGCAATATCGCTAAATAAAAATAACGAATTGGGAGAGCAAACCATGACGCAATTACAACAACCAATTAAATTTGCTTATTGGGTACCAAACGTAAGTGGTGGCCTTGTAGTAAGTAACATCGAACAGCGTACAGACTGGAGTTATGACTACAATGTTCGACTTGCACAGGCTGCCGAAAAAAATGGTTTTGAATATGCGCTCACCCAAATTCGTTTTACGGCGGGCTATGGGGCAGAAAACCAGCATGAATCAGTAAGTTTCAGTCATGCATTATTGGCAAAAACTGAAAAACTTAAAGTCATTGCAGCTATTCTGCCCGGCCCCTGGAAACCGGCACTCGCAGCTAAGCAACTTGCAACAATCGATTATCTAACCGAAGGCCGTATTGCCATTAATGTGGTGAGTGGTTGGTTTAGAGGAGAGTTTGATGCGATTGGTGAAGAGTGGCCAGAACATGATCAGCGCTATGTCCGCTCTGAAGAATTTATTCGTACGTTAAAAGGAATCTGGACCACCGATAACTATAGTTTCGATGGTAAATACTATCAATTCCAAAACTACACACTTAAACCGAAACCTCTGCAAAAGCCTCATATTGAAGTGTTTCAAGGCGGCAGCTCACGGGCTGCACGTGACATGGCTTCACGCGTATCTGACTGGTATTTCACCAACGGTAATACCGTAGAAGAAATTCAAAAACAAGTCGAAGACATTCGCACTAAAGCTAAAGCCAATAATCATCATGTCAAAATTGGGGTAAATGCTTTCATTATTGCCAGAGATACCGAAGAAGAAGCAAAAGTGGTACTTCAAGAAATTATTGATAAAGCCAACACTGAAGCGGTAAATGCATTCGGCGATGCAACACGTGAAGCAGGTGCAGCCTCTCCTGAGCAACAAGGTAACTGGGCAAAATCAAGTTTTGAAGATTTAGTGCAATATAACGATGGCTTTAAAACCAATTTAATTGGTACACCACAGCAAATTGCAGAGCGTATTGTCGCACTTAAAAATGTAGGTGTTGATTTGATTCTTTCTGGATTCTTACATTTCATTGAAGAAGTAGAATATTTTGGGGAAAAAGTTCTACCACTCGTTCGCCAATTAGAACTTCAACAAGAAAAGGAGATAGAAATTCAAGCGAAATCAGCCTAAAAAACTTCATTTAAAGCAGCGCAAGACAATAAAAACAATAAATTAAAAATAAAGACTTATTGGCTCCAAGACTCGGCTTGGAGCCTTTATTTTTAAGTTTTCTCGACTTCTCGAATCACTGTTTCAACCGAATAACGGCACCATTTTGAAAGTTTCTCAATAAATTCATTTAATGCTGCGGGTTCAAAATGGCTGACGATCATATAGCAAGCATTGCCCATCACTTTAAAGCATTCATCGATTTGTTCATATTGCTTGACCAGATTTTCAATTTCCTCAAAAGCGCGTTGTTCATTTAAATGCAAATGAATAAATTGTTTATGCGAATATTGCACAGCAATCGTGTAATTTTTGATGACACCAGCATCCATTAACTGTGCAATTCGAGTGCCCACCGCCTGCCCTGTCCGGTGAACTCGCTGCCCAATTTCTTTATTGGTTAGTCGAGAATCGTGTTTAAGCAATGCAATAATTTTTAGATCAATCGGGTCTAATTCAATATTCATTTTTCATGGTGAAAGAAAACTGGCGGTAATGCTTTCATCTGACTATAGCCGATTTTACTGGCAGAGAATAATCTTGTTTTATCTCATATCAACAAGAGTGATCTCATGAAACAAGCACTATTAATTATCGATGTACAAAATGATTATTTTAAAAATGGCAAAATGGAATTGGTTGGACCAGAGCAAGCACTAGAAAAAATAAAACAACTCGAACAATATTTTAGCGAGAAAAACTTGCCAATCATTTATGTGCAACATATTAACCCGCCACAAGCGAGTTTCTTCCAAGAAAATACAGATGGAGTTTTACTTCACCCTGAACTCAGTACTGGAAGTGATTCATTAATCGTAACAAAGCACTATCCAAACAGTTTTTTAGAAACCAATTTAGAGGAACTTTTAAAAGCACATCAAATTGAGCAACTCGTGATTACAGGCATGATGACTCACATGTGTATTGATTCAGGGACACGCGCAGCCAAAGAACTGGGCTATCAACCAATCTTGATTGCAGATGCAACGGCAACTCGTGATTTAAGCCATAATGGAAAAACTGTAAAAGCTGAAGACGTACAAACAGCTTTTTTAACTGCGCTTAGTACCTTTGCAAATGTACAAAATACTGCTGACTTTTTAGCAAACTCTTAATAAAGCTTAATAAAAAAGCCCCATTTGGGGCTTTTTTAAAATTAGTTTTGCTTATCAGGATAAACCGTTGCAATTAACTGATCTACCACAGCAGGTTCAGCCAAGGTTGAGGTATCACCTAAACTATCCAGCTCATTTGCCGCAATTTTTCTTAAAATACGGCGCATGATTTTACCCGAACGAGTTTTAGGTAATGCTGGTGCCCAATGTAGTGCATCAGGTGAAGCTACTGGCCCAAGCACTTTACGTACCCAATTAATTAACTCTTTACGCAGTTCTTCCGACTCTGGAACACCCGCTTGTAGAGTCACAAAAGTACAAATACCTTGTCCTTTAATATCATGCGGCATACCCACAACAGCAGCCTCTGCCACTGACTCATGTGAAACAAGAGCACTTTCAATTTCAGCCGTACCTAAACGGTGGCCTGAAACGTTCAAGACATCGTCAACTCGACCTGTGATCCAGTAATAGCCATCTTCATCACGACGAGCACCATCACCCGTAAAGTAGGTATTTTTAAAGGTCGAGAAATACGCTTCAATAAAGCGATCAGGATCGCCCCAAATGGTACGCATCTGACCCGGCCATGAATCTTTAATCACAAGATTACCTTCAGCCGCACCTTCTAGCTCATTGCCTTCACCATCTACAATGGCAGGTTGAATACCAAATAACGGACGTGTTGCCGAACCTGGTTTTAAAGCTGTTGCACCCGGCAATGGAGCAATCAAAATACCGCCTGTTTCGGTTTGCCACCATGTATCAACAATTGGACAGCGGCCTTCACCAACAACGTTGTAGTACCAATTCCAAGCTTCAGGGTTAATAGGCTCACCGACCGAACCAAGTAAACGCAGGCTGCTACGGTTACTTTCACGTACAAATGAATCCCCTTCTCGCATCATCGCGCGAATTGCGGTTGGGGCCGTATATAAAATAGAGACTTTGTGCTTATCGACCACATGACCAAGTCGTGCCCATGTTGGATATTGAGGTACACCCTCAAACATTAAGGTTGTAGTTCCATTTGCAAGTGGACCATAGATCAGATAACTATGTCCTGTAATCCAGCCTACATCTGCCGTACACCAATACACATCATCTTGTTTTAAATCAAAGACCTCTTTAAAGGTACTTGTTACATAGACTAAATAACCACCTGTGGTATGCAAAACACCTTTCGGTTTACCTGTCGAGCCCGAGGTATAGAGAATAAATAATGGGTCTTCAGCCTTCATCGGTTCTGGAGGACAGTTGGCATCCACTTCCATAATAATGAGGTGATACCACAAATCACGGCCCGGCTTCATTTCGATCGGGTTCGCATTACGGTAAACCACCACTACATTTTCAACACACTCTGTGCCCGGCAACTCTAGAGCCAAATCGACATTTTCTTTGAGTGGTAATAGTTTTCCGGCACGTAGACTTGAGTCTGCGGTAATCACCAGTTTAGCTTGGCTATCTTCAATACGACTTGCTAAAGAGTCTGGTGAGAACCCACCAAATACCACGCAGTGAACAGCACCAATACGGGCACAGGCCAACATGGCAATTGCAGCCTCAGTGACCATCGGCATATACAACACAACACGGTCACCTTTACCAATACCATATTTCTTTAAAACGTTGGCAAAGCGGCAGACTTCGTCGTGTAATTCTTTATAAGAAACGATTTTATGACGAGAAGGATGGTCACCTTCCCAAATAATTGCTGGTTTATGAGGATGTTCTTTAAGATGCCTGTCTAGGCAATTTGCTGATACGTTCAACTCACCATCAGCAAACCATTCAATTTTGAAATTGTCTTTGTCAAAACTCGTATTTTTAACTTGGGTAAATGGCTTTATCCAATCGACAATTTTAGCTTGCTCTGCCCAGAATTCATCTGGGTTCTCGATAGAGTGTTGATAACGTTTAAAGTAGTCTGCTTCAACAGTACGAGCTGTCTTTTTAAATTCCTCTGGTACTGGATAGATCTCATTCATACGCAACTTCCTTGATCTTGTGCATCCCATCTCGAGACTGTGGCTATTATTTTACTGGATCTTATTTGTATGCCTTTTCAGTATGATGACTGTTTCAAAGCCTAGACAATGCGACTTTGGTCATATATTAAACACTTACTCAAGCACACGAAATTGTGAACATTTTTATAAAATTAAGTTGATTTAAAACATTTGTCTATAGCTTTTACTTTTATAATTTTTTCAAGATTTGATGGTTTTGATCATCAACAAAGATTATTTTGTCTCTCATACGCAACACAGGAATAAAATAATATGTTTGCCCAAACAAGCTCCTCACGCCCACCTCAGCTCCCTTTTAAAGATAGTCCGTTTTCAATTCATGGGCGCTTTAATCGCATGAGCTATTTAGGGGGTTATGGACTGATTTATTTAGTCACCCTCTTGGGCTATTTCATTTTGGCTTCATTTCTTGGAAGTTTTCAGCTTTCAAGCAATTTATTTAATTTTGAATTTTATAGCTCTCTTTCTGGAGCCAGTGCTTTAGTAGTCTGGGCTTTTTCGCTGTTTCTGATTTATTTAAATATTGTACTCGTTGTTCGACGCTTGCACGATCTAAATAAGAGTGGCTGGATGGGACTGCTATTGTTCATTCCAGTTGTTCAGTTCTTTTTTATGATTTATTTACTGCTTGCCTCAGGTACAGCAGGTCCCAACGAATATGGTCCTGTTCGACCAGCAACGTTTATAGAAAAACTGATGGCTTGGCTTATTTTAGTCGCTATTTTAATTAGCCTTATTTCAACAGCAGGAATTTTTTATTATTTCTCAGGGACTGATACCTTAGAAACACCGACACAAATCTTACAAAAAGGAACGGAATACTTTTAATTAAAAAACACTTTATTATTTAGATGAACTCATTATAGTAGGCGCACATTTTATCTCCTACTATGATGAAAGCCGAAAATCGCTTTCATAAATTTTTTTTAATTGAGACTTGCCGTGGCTGATGAACAAAAATCCTTAACGGATGTCGCAAAAAATACAGGCGAACTTTTACAAGAAGCGGGCACTAAAACCACTCAAACGGTTTTAGCCCATACTGAAAAGTATCATGATGCCTATACCACTATCGACAAAATCGTGGATAGCTTCTGGGAACGTGTGCCTTATATATGTATTGCGATTATCGTTTTTATTATTTTTTGGCTACTGACCAAATTATTTAAGTTCTTTGTTCGTAAAACCTTAGAAAACCGTTCTTACACGCGCCAAAACCTAGTTTTGGTCTTAAACCGTGTAGGCAGTACAACAATTTTATTCTTTGGTTTCTTAATTGCTCTCGTCATTATGATTCCAGGGTTTACACCAGGGCAACTCATGAGTGCTCTTGGAATTGGTTCTGTCGCTATTGGTTTTGCATTTAAAGATATCTTTCAAAACTTATTGTCAGGCATCTTAATCTTATTAAGCGAACCATTCCGCATTGGCGATTCCATTGTTGTCAATTCGCTTGAAGGAACTGTTGAAGATATTCAAATTCGTGCAACATTCTTACGCTCGCCAGATGGCCGTCGTATTGTTATTCCAAACGCAACTGTTTATACGAGCGCTTTAACTGTAAATACTGCTTATCAACAACGACGCTGTGAGTTTGTGGTCGGAATTGGATATGACGACGATGAACAAAAAGCCAAGCAGATTATTTTAGATATTCTTAATAATGACCGAAATGTACTCAGTCAGCCAGCCTTCTCGGTTAACGTTACAGCGTTAGCAGATTTCTCAGTTAACCTAACTGTACGCTGGTGGGTTGATACGACTGAAACTGATATTTCATCATCTACGAGCACCATTCAAGCTCAGGTCAAACAAGCTTTTAATGCGAACGGAATTAATATTCCTTACCCAATTCAGGAATTAAAAATGGCGGCAAATCAGCCACTTTTAAACCCTGAAGCATCAACTAAAGAGACGACCTAAAATATAAGAAATAGACGTTTCAGTTCTTAAAATACGGTTGCCTAAGCTCACAGCTTGGCAGCCGTTTTTTGTGAGCAAATCAACTTCATAGGGAATAAAGCCACCTTCGGGACCCACGACTACACTACAAGCATGTGGAATATTAACAGGCATGCTCTGCTCGGCATAAGGGTGAGCCACATAGGCGGGTGTTTCTTTCGAGATTAAACTTGGCAAAACATCTTCAACAAAAGGTTTAAAACGTTTATACATTTGAATTTCAGGAACAATCGTGTCACCTGCTTGCTCAAGCCCTAAAGTCACATAGTTATCGAGTTGTTGCAAAAATGGAGTTTGCCAATAGCTTTTATCTACGCGATAACTATGAATCAAACTAATTCTTTCAACACCTAAAGTCACACTGTCCATGATTAAACGGCGTAAAACTTTGGGTCTTGGTAAAGCTACGATTAAATGAACCGGAATTTTTGCAGGGACAGCTTCTTCACTAATAGGTCGTATACAAACTTCTTGCTCGTTAATCGAAATAATTTCAGTGGTATAACGTGCGCCATTACGAACACCAACTTTTAGATTCTGGCCAACCGTAATATCAAGATGTTCACGTAAATGTTGTAATTGGCGCTTTGAGTGAATTGACCACGTGTCTGACTGAATATCTTCGGGCTCTAGTAAAACGATATTCATGGTTTGTCGGCCAAATACCGGTTAATTACGCCAATATGTTTTTGCAATGAACCTTGGTTACGTTGTAAGACTTTATGTGCTTGTTCCACCACTTGTTGAGCCTGATCAGGCTCAGCTAAACATGCCATCCAGATTGCCACAACTTGCTCAGCGTCTTGGGCAATGAGCACACCATTTTCGTCAATGAATTCATCAACAATGGTTTGGAAATTAAAGTAACGAGGTCCAATGACAGTCGGTACATTCAAAACCATAGGCTCTAAAATATTATGCCCACCACCCGGCTCATTTAAAGAACCACCCACAAAACACACCTGACTTAAGGCATACCATAACCAAAGCTCCCCCATACTATCGGCCAGATAAACCTGTGTACTCGTATGAATACTTTGATTCAAGCTTCTACGGTGAGTAATTAAATCTAGATTTTGGCAGATTTCAAATACTTCATCGAAACGTTCAGGATGTCGAGGTACGACAATACAAACCAACTCTGGATCTGACTTTAAATAAGGCTGAAGTGCTTGCAAAATTTGTTGTTCTTCGGGTGCATGTGTACTGGCAATTGTCAGTACTTTTCGTTGGCCCAAATACCATAGCTGGTGTAACTTTACTGCCTGATTTATAAATGCTTCTGGTGCGTGAATATCAAATTTAATATTTCCAACCACCTGACTTTTTTGTTGATCTAAGCCAAGCTCGACATAGCGTTGGCGAGTAGCATTATCTTGTGCCAACACCCAGTCAATTTGTTTCAGCATTCCTGCTGTTAGACCTGAGACTCGACTATAACCTTTAGCTGATTTTTCTGATAACCGCGCATTTAACAATAAACAAGGAACTTGTTGTAGCTTGGCTTGATCAATTAAATTTGGCCAAAGCTCAGTTTCAACCAATGCTAAAAGTTTTGGCTGATACAACTCAAAAAATTGTTTTAAAAGGTGCTTTTGATCAACAGGCAAATAAACTGCTTGAAATAAATCTAAATACGGCGCTTTTAAAAATAATGATTTGGCGCGCGCCTGCCCAGTTTTAGTCGTATTAGTAACTAGCACAGGTTGACCGAGTTTAAGATAATGCTCGATTAAAGGCTGCGCAGCATTGGTTTCTCCAACCGAAACAGCATGGAACCAAATTGCTCTCACATTTTTTGGAGATTCAAACGGCCCAAATCTTTCAAGACATTCCTGATTATATAATTCCTGGCTTTCTGCACGTTTTTTTATCCGCCAGTGGTAAAAAGGTTTTAATAAATGGAGTGCGGTGTTGTACCAAAAAGGGGTCGCCAAGCGGTTTGCCTCAAATAGTCAAAGTTTAAAACTGGGGAAAATATAACATAGATAGAAAAAATGGCAGAGTTTCGATACCTAAACTCTACCATTACAAGAAAAGCGATTTACTGAACCCATAAATTAAAGAGGTCAGTAAATCATCTGTTCAAAAAATTACGAAGCTTCTAGCGTTGGATAGTCTGTATAACCTTCAGCACCTTTTGCATATAAAGTTGTTGGTTGAAGTTCATTTAAAGGTAAGTCTTGCTCTAAACGCTGTAAAAGATCTGGGTTGGCAATATATGCTTTACCAAAAGATACTGCGTCAGCTTCACCATCACGCAAAATACGTTTTGCTGATTCTGGTGTTAAGTTCTCATTCGCAATCCATACACCATTAAATTTTTCACGCAGTTTAGGGCTAATACTATCAGCAGCTTCATATTCACGAGAGAAGATGAAAGCAACATTACGTTGGCTTAATTGTTCAACCACATAACCAAAAGTTGCTAATGGATTTTCATCACCCATATCGTGTGAATCACCACGTGGTGCAATATGTACACCTACTCGGCCAGCGCCCCACACTTCAATAAATGCATCAACGACTTCTAATAATAAACGTGCACGGTTTTCAACAGGACCACCGTATTCGTCATCACGTTGATTCGTATTACTTTGTAGGAATTGGTCAATTAAGTAACCATTCGCTGCGTGTAATTCAACGCCATCAAAACCAGCTGCTTTAGCTAATTCTGCTGAATGTTTATATTGAGCAACAACCTCTTTCACTTCTTCTAATGAAAGCGCACGTGGTTTTACATACGGACGTTTAGGGCGCAATAAACTCACTTCACCCGCAGGTTGAATTGCACTTGGTGCAACAGGAATATCACCATCTAAAAGTTCAGGATGCGAAATACGACCGACATGCCAAAGTTGAGCTACAATTTTTGAACCTTGAGCATGAACTGCCTCAATAATTTTATTCCAAGCTTGTGCTTGCTCTTGTGACCACAATCCTGGAGTTTCTGCATAACCCACAGTTTTTGAACCAATCACTGTTGCTTCAGTCAAAATAAGACCAGCATTTGCACGCTGTTGATAATATTCAACCATTAAGTCATTAGGTACTCGGCTTTCACCACTACGCGCACGTGTTAATGGAGCCATTACCAATCGATTTTTGATTTCAAAATCACCAACCGTTAAAGGAGTATTGAGTTCAGCCATAGTCGCCTCGACTTACACTTTAATATCGTTAAAGTGTTTGTTTTAAATGTTCGATATATTGCTGAATCAAAGCTTCATTACGTGAAAAATAAGACCATTGACCATATTTTTGGACCTGAATCAGACCCGCCTGCTGTAAAACAGACAAATGATTCGACATTGTAGACTGTGCTACTTTGCCCAATCGTTCAATATGACCTGCGCAAACACCCTTCTCAAAACTACCACCACACTCTTCCACTGGTAAATAATGCGCAGGTTCTTTCAACCATTGCAAAATCTGCCGACGTAGCGGATTGGAAAGGGCTTTGCTAATTGCATCAATATCCATAGGCTCAACACGTCTTTTTAAACGAACAAAGCTTTGTTCAGCATTTCAAAAACATCATATCGCACTTTTTCGATATTCATATCTGTTTTTTTCGATATTCATATCGTATTTTTTCGATCAACATTTAAATACTGAACTGCTTTGCCGTTTTAATCGCTAAAAATCCAAGAGTCCTACATATTCATAGAGGAATTGTATTTAAACTAAAAGTTAAACAGACTCTTATAAACCTTGTTTTAAACTCGCCTCAATAAAGCGATCAAGGTCACCATCAAGAACAGCACCCGTATTAGAGTTTTCAACACCCGTACGTAAATCTTTAATACGCGAATCATCTAATACATATGAACGAATTTGGCTTCCCCAACCAATATCAGACTTCGAGTCTTCTAAAGCTTGAGCCGCTTCATTACGTTTTTGCATTTCCAATTCATACAAACGCGCACGTAATTGTTTCCATGCATGGTCACGGTTAGCATGTTGCGAACGCTGGTTCTGACACGCCACCACAATACCTGTTGGAGTGTGGGTCAAACGCACTGCCGAATCGGTTTTGTTAATATGCTGACCACCTGCACCAGATGCACGGTACGTATCGGTACGAACATCAGAAGGATTAATATCAATTTCAATGTTGTCATCAACTTCTGGTGAAATAAATACCGCAGAGAATGAAGTATGACGGCGGTTACCACTGTCGAATGGTGACTTACGCACTAAACGGTGCACACCAGATTCTGTACGTAACCAACCATAGGCATATTCACCTTCAACACGAATTGTTGCAGATTTAATACCAGCTACGTCACCATCAGATACTTCCATAAGTTCTGCTTTAAAGCCATGACGTTCAATCCAGCGCATATACATACGTAATAGCATAGATGCCCAATCTTGTGCTTCGGTACCGCCTGAACCTGATTGAATCTCGACATAGCAAGGATTCGGGTCCATTGGGTTACTAAACATACGACGGAATTCAAGTTTAGCCAGTTCATCTTCAGCAGCACTAAGCTCTGACTGAACATCTTCAAGCAAGCTTTCATCATCAGCTTCCACAGCCAAATCTAACATCGCTTTTGCATCTTCAAGTTGTGTTGACAACCCATCCAATACATTAATAACGTTTTCTAGTTCGCCTTTTTCTTTCGCCATCGCCTGAGCACGGCTTTGATCATTCCAAATCGCAGGGTCTTCTAACTCACGTAAAACTTCTTCTAAACGCTCTTTTTTCAGATCGTAGTCAAAGATACCCCCGTAGTGTTTGGCTACGATCAGTTAAGTCTTTCAATTGGTTTAGATAAGGATTAATTTCCACGCGAGTGTTCCCATAAGAGCAGATAAACAGTCAATTATTTTAGCATAGCTGCGGTTATCTTCGAACCTGCTTTGTATTTCTCATTATATTTCGCTCATCTAATTTCTAAATTTTCTTCAGTTCATTTTAAGCTTAACCCGTAACATCCTCATACAAAATTGGGTACTTTTACAGCATTTTTTATGATCTACACAAAATATCCTCAATTTTAATAAAATTAAACATTCTATATTTATATTTTAAAATCAAATATTTAAGTTAAACATATTTACAAAAAAAGCACATAGTTACAGTGCGGTTACTTGTGCAAGATTGACGCTACCCGATTTTCCTCTAGACTAAAAGTTGTAACAAAACATTTATAAAATCGCTTTTTAGAGGGGAGAGATTCCATGAAAAAACTAGCAATTGCATCAGCTCTTTTATCTGCACTCGCAGTAAGTGGCGCAGCAAACGCTTACCAAGCTGAAGTTGGTGGTTCTTACAATTATCTTGATCCAGACAACGGTAGCAGCGTAAGTAAATTCGGTGTTGACGGGACTTATTACTTTAATCCTGTTCAAACTCGTAACGCTCCACTTGCAGAAGCAGCATTTTTAAGCCGTGCAAGTAATGTTAACGCACTTATCAACTATGGTGATAACAGCGGTACTAAAGATACTCAGTATGGCGTAGGTGTTGAATACTATGTTCCTAACTCAGATTTCTACCTTAGCGGTGATGTAGGCCGTAATGAGCGTGAAATTGATAACACCAATATTGATAGCAAAGTAACTACTTATGCAGCTGAAGTAGGTTATTTACCAGCTCCAGGTCTATTACTTGCACTAGGTGTTAAAGGTTACGACGAGAAAGACGGTAAAGACGGCGCTGATCCAACAGTTCGTGCTAAATACGTAACTCAAGTAGGTCAACATGACGTAAACCTTGAAGCGTTCGGTGCGTTTGGTGACCTAGACGAATATAAAGTTCGTGGTGACTACTACATCGATAAAACTTTAAGTCTTGGTGTGGATTACTACAATAACGACTTAACTGATAAAGATGAATTTGGTATTAATGCTAAAAAATTCTTGAATCAACAAGTAAGTCTTGAAGGTCGTATTGGTTTCGGTGACAACGATAACACTTATGGTGTTCGTGCAGGCTACCGCTTCTAATCTTACCTAGAAGTTTATAAAAAAATCCGCTCAAATGAGCGGATTTTTTTTATTGGTTTAAATGCACAATACGCAATTGTAAATTTACATTACCCTTAAATACATTACGGTCAATCTCATAGACCAAATGAACTTCATCTTGCATAGGATTAAATTCAAATCGTCCAGCGGCATTAAAAGCAATCGCATCAAAAGTATATTGATCAAGAGCCAATCTAAGTTTTAGATGTGTTTCTTTAAGCCAACGATAATCAACAACTTTAAAATGTCCTTCAAACTGAGGAAATGGGAATTTTTGCCCCCATGGTCCAAGTTGCTCAATCCAATCCAATGTGTCTAGTTGCAAAGCCGAAGCTGGTAATTCCCCATCTGTCCATAAAGTAGCTTGAAACAAAGATTCTTCCATAGCTGCAACACAGGTAGTAAACACTGTTTTAAAAGCATCAAAATTTTCTTTACGTATCGTTAAACCTGCCGCTGCTGCATGTCCACCAAAATGACTCACCAATTCGGGATGTTGTTCAGCAACCTGTTCAATCGTATCTCGAATATGCACCCCATCAATTGAACGCGCAGATCCTTTAATATGGACACCATCTTCATCTGGTGCAAAGACAATAGCTGGTCGATGAAACTGTTCTTTTAAACGCCCTGCCACGATCCCAATCACGCCTTGATGCCAGTTTTCTTCGAAGAGCACCAGAGCTGGGGGAATATCTTCTTTTGAGAGCTGCAAATTATCTAAAGCAGATAAAGCTTGTTGCTTCATCTCTCCTTCAATTTGTCGCCGCTCTATATTCAACTGATTTAATTGTTGAGCAATCGGGTAAGCTGTTTCCATAGAGTCTGCTAATAAACACTCTATACCGATTCGCATGCTCTCCATACGCCCAGCAGCATTAATACGCGGACCTAAAACAAAACCTAGATCTTGTGCACGCAAAGACGACGCCTCTCGGCCAGCAATATCCAACAGTGCCAATATTCCAACTCGACACTGATGTTGCTGAATACGTTTTACTCCCGCATCGACCAATATACGGTTGTTATAGTCTAGAACAGCCACATCTGCATAAGTTCCCAAAGCGACTAAATCTAGATATTGAGTGACTTTACTTGTGCTTTTACCTTGTCTGCTACGTAAACTTGCCAAATTGGCCAGCACATAAAATGCAACACCAACACCAGCAAGCGCCTTACTTGGAAAATCACAGCCTAACTGATTTGGATTCACCACCGCCTCTGCTAGAGGCGTTTCTTTTGTTGTTAAGTGATGATCGGTAATAATAACTTGCATGCCCAGCGCATGGGCTGTATCAACTCCAGCATGGCTGGAAATTCCATTATCAACTGTAATTAATAAATCAGGTTGATAAGTTTGATGTGCAAGCTCTGCAATTGCGGGGGTAAGCCCATATCCATATTTAAATCGGTCTGGAACTAAATAGTCGACTTGTGCTCCCATATCGCGAAGCACCAATACCATTAACGCTGTACTAGTAGCTCCATCCGCATCATAATCACCGACAATCACAATCTTTTTCTGTGCATCAATAGCTTGATCTATTAATGCCACAGCTGTCTCTAGTCCCTTAAGCTGTGGGGCCAATAAATTCTTAAGCTTTAGCTCTAATTCCTGTTCAGATTCTACTCCACGCCTTGCCAAAATTTCGGCAATAAACGGCGGCACGCCCTGAAATTGTTCAGGGCGTGTTAATAAAGGTCTTTGTTTGATTTGTATTTTTGTCATTTAAGGCATCAGTCGGTGCAGCGTCCATTGACCGTCGATTTTTTCATAACTCAAGCGGTCATGTAAACGATTTGGTCGTCCTTGCCAGAATTCATAATAATCTGGTTGTAGACGATAACCGCCCCAGAATTCCGGCTTGTCAAGCACTTCACGGCTTTCAACTTGCTGTTGTAAGTCTTGAAAACGTTGCTGTAACAGCTCTCGGCTTTCAATTTTACCACTTTGGGGGGTACTGATATGCGCTGCAATCTGGCTATCACGTGGTCGTTTAAGGTAGTATTCTGTAGATTCTTGCTCAGCAATTTTAACTACACGACCACCCACTCGCACCTGACGCTCTAGACTTGGCCAGTAAAATAATAATTCGGCATATGGATTTTCTGCCAAATCAATACCTTTTTGACTGTCATAATTCGTATAAAAATCATAACCAGCTTCTGTGGCCCCACGTAACAAAACTGTTCTAACATGAGGTCTGCCCTTTGCACTTGCAGTTGCTAATGACATTGCATAGGGTTCATGCAAATTGGCTGCTAGAGCATGGTTAAACCAACCAAGAAACTGCTGATGAGGGTTAGATTCAACCTGCCCCTCATGCAACTCACCTTGCTCATAACTTAAGCGTAATTCACTTAAATCTTTAATGACATCACTCATGTCATGCACCTTATGCGACTTGTGCTTGTGAACGAACTGAATCAGCTAAATGCTGAGCTAAAGCTTTCACCTCTTGCTCATCATCACCTTCAACCATGACACGAATCACAGGCTCTGTTCCAGACTTACGAATCAGGATACGGCCACGGCCTTTGAGCTGTGCTTCTGCTTTATCAAATTCAGTAACCAATGCCGGAATAGAATACGGATCAAGCATTTGTTCTAAACGTACGTTCAAAAGTACTTGTGGGAATAATTTAAAGTCTTGAACCAATTCATGAAGAGCCTTATTTTGCTCGACCATTACTGTTAATACTTGAAGTGCGGCGATAATGGCATCACCAGTCGTACTCTTGTCTAAAGTTAGAATATGACCAGAAGGTTCACCACCTATCACCCAAGCATTTTCTTCTAAAGCCTGTAATACATAGCGGTCACCGACTTTTGCACGAACAAAGTTAACGTTTGCTTTTTCAAGTGCAACTTCAAGTGCCATATTACTCATGACAGTACCAACAATACCCGCTGGCTTATTTTGAGCTTGAGTCGCCAAAATATATAAAATATGGTCGCCATCAATTAAGTTACCAAACTTATCAACCATCACAACACGGTCAGCATCACCATCAAAGGCAATACCTAAATCTGCTTCGTGCTCAACTACTGCTTTTTGTAAGTGTTCAGGATGTGTTGAACCACAGCTTTCATTAATATTTAAGCCATCTGGTTCATTATATAAAGCAACAACTTTTGCCCCTAACTCACGGAAAACTGAAGGCCCAACGCTATATGCAGCACCATGAGCACAGTCCAACACAATCTTTAAATTATTTAAATCAAAGTGGTAAGGGAAAGTAGATTTACAAAATTCGATGTAGCGGCCATTGGCATCATTTACACGAACACTTTTACCTAAGTTTGCAGTGTCTTCAATAAATAAATCTTTTTCTAATTCCTGATTAATTTCTTCTTGTAATGAATCCGGTAATTTTTTACCTTCGCTTGAGAAGAATTTAATCCCATTATCATAATATGGATTATGCGATGCAGAAATAACAATACCTGCATGTGCATGTAAAGCACGAGTTAGGTGTGCAATTGCTGGTGTTGGTAATGGACCAAGTAGATGAACATATACGCCAGCAGCGTTTAAGCCCGCCTGCAAAGCAGATTCTAAAATGTAACCAGATAAACGAGTGTCTTTTCCTAATACAACGAGTGGTTTATTTTTTGGACTCGTTCGTTTTAATACCTTCCCTGCAGCAAATCCGAGTTTTAAAGCAAACTCTGGAGTAATAGGCATTTGCCCAAATTTTCCACGAATACCATCCGTTCCAAAATAACTCATAGCTTATCTCATTCTTACGCCACTTCAGGGTGGCTCACTTCATATATGGCAATTCCGCCATATTTCTTTTCGTTAGATTTACTTTACACCAAAAACAAAAAGCCGTCAGTGTAATGACGGCTTTCTTCATTGTTTTGGTTACCAAAATCTAACCAACACGATAGTTTGGAGCTTCTTTAGTAATCGTTACATCATGAACATGTGACTCAGACATACCAGCTGAAGTAATTTTCACAAATTTCGCATTTTGGCGAAGATCTTCAATCACAGCAGAACCGGTATAACCCATCGATGAACGTAAACCACCCATCATTTGATGAACGATGTTACCCATTGGGCCTTTATATGGAACACGGCCTTCGATTCCTTCTGGTACTAACTTCTCAGCACCCGCTTTTGAATCTTGGAAATAACGATCAGCAGAACCAGTTGCTCCCGCCATTGCACCTAATGAGCCCATACCACGATATGCTTTGTAGTAACGACCTTGGAAAAACTCAACTTCGCCCGGCGCTTCTTCAGTACCTGCAAGTAATGAACCAACCATGATCGTACTTGCACCCGCACCGATCGCTTTTGCCATATCGCCAGAGAAGCGGATACCACCATCTGCAATTAAAGGAATTTGATCTTTTAGTGCGCTAGCAACGCTGTCAATCGCAGAAATTTGTGGCATACCAATACCTGCCACAATACGTGTTGTACAGATAGAACCAGGACCAATACCTACTTTTACAGCATCTGCACCTGCATCTAATAATGCTAATGCAGCATCACCAGTTGCAATGTTTCCACCAATCACTTGTACTTGAGGGAAGTTTTGTTTCACCCAACGTACACGTTCAATTACACCAGCTGAGTGACCGTGTGCTGTATCAACAACAATTACGTCAACACCAGCTTCAACCAATGCTTCCACACGACTCGGTGTATCAGCACCTGTACCTACCGCAGCACCAACACGTAAACGACCAAGGTCATCTTTACAACTGTTTGGATAGCTTTCAGCTTTGCGGAAGTCAGTCACTGTAATTAAGCCTTTAAGTTCGTTGCTCTCACCAACGACCAAGACTTTTTCAATACGGTGTTTTTGCAATAATGCTTGAATATTTTCTTTAGATTCGCCTTCACGTACAGTGACTAAACGATCTTGACCTGTCATGATGTTGCTAACAGGTTGTTCTAAATTAGTTTCAAAACGCGTATCACGGCCTGTCACAATACCAACAACCTTGCCGTCTTTAACAACAGGTACACCGCTAATGTTATTAGCAGTGGTAATTGCAATCAGTTCACGTACTGTAGTTTCAGGCGTTACAGTGATAGGGTCTTTCACCATACCCGCTTCGAATTTCTTTACACGGCGTACTTCTGCAGCTTGAGCAGCAATATCCATGTTTTTGTGCAAAATCCCGATACCACCATTTTGTGACATCGCAATCGCCATACGTGACTCAGTCACTGTATCCATTGCAGCTGAAACTAATGGGATATTTAAATGAATGCCGCGAGTTAATCGTGTCTTTAAAGAGACATCTTTTGGGAGAACAGTAGAGTAGGCAGGAAGTAATAAGACATCATCGAAGGTTAGCGCTTCTTGAACGATGGTCAGCATAACAATCTCACTGGTAAATTCCGTGAGCTATTATAAACAAATTTCAATGCAATTTTCATATTATCTTTGCCTTTTTCAGCAATAGATGTAGAGCTGCTCTAAATAATTCCCACTTATTATAGTTTTAACGTTATTTTTTAACCCATGTTTTTGCAACCCAGAATTTTATCTGGGTTGATCATTAGACATCATATTTAGGCAGGACAACTAAAAACTTGTTCTGTCATCAAGTCAACACCACAAGGTAAAACTTCAATCCAGTCCAAAAACCGATTAATCATTTCTTTGCCAATAAATGGACTGCCATGCTGTGGAACAATCATTTCAATGTCCATCTGGCGGACCATGTTTACCCATAAACGGATGACCTTATTGGAACACATATAGCGTTGGTGAAAAGCTTTCATTTTCGAAACATGCGTATCGAAATCTGTTAAAGGTTGATTAGCATCCTCAACAATCGAAGCGCCCATATCACCAGAAAATAGAATTTTGGCGACTGGGTCATAAAACTGAAAATTACCAACCGAATGTAGAAAATGTGCAGGAACCACCACAAGCTTTGACTCCCCCAATTGAATCACTTGGCCACGGTCAGGCAATTCAATAAGACGGTCTTCCCAATTCCCTTTCATACGTTCACTCATAAATGAGGAATTTAGGTGCGGTAGAAAACGTGCCCATAATTTTGACGCCACAACTTTAGCATCGGTATAGACCAACCAGCGTGGCATTGAGGTAATAATGTCCGGATCCTGATGCGAAGCCATCACATAGTCCAGATTTTTCAAACGCGTATATTTATTTAATTCCATCGTTAATGGAACATAGGTTAAATCGCCACCCGGATCGATTACAGCAGCACGCTCATGATCAATAATTAAAAATTGATTGGCTTGGATACCTTCCCCTTTGACCAAACTGGTAAAACTAATACATTTATGTACGCCATTATCAAATAATATCTGCGATGTTGTTTTTTCAAACCCCATACAACTCCCCAAAAAAACTTTAAATATTAGATATTTTTATATCCATACTAAAATAAAGGGATTCTATAACTCTTGCAATGAATTGCTTTACTTTTCTCATAATATTTTAAAATAGCTTTTGCTTTTCTTATTTTATAAATGAATCATAATGTTATTTAAAATTAACCCACAATAAATTAAAATAATTCTCATTATCAGTTTTATCTTTTGCGCTGTCTAGGCCTCCCATGAACCAAGCACCTTATTTTTCAAGCTCCAAAACATTGTTAGCAGTTGCTATTTTTAGTTCGATGACAGCAAGTCATGCTGATGAAACAGCAGAACAACAAAATTCAACCAGTGTGCTACCCACAATTTCTATTCAGGCACAAAAAGAACCCACCTCTCCCTATGTCGCAACAAAAGCAGCCTCTGCCTTAAAATCAGATGCCCCCTTATTTAAAACTGCTCAGTCGGTTTCGGTAGTGACCCGCGAACAGCTCGACCAAAAACAAGCAAAGACTCTTGCAGATGCAATTGAAGGTGTTGCAGGTGTGGGTGCGGGAAAACTTGGTCGTCGTGGTTGGGATGATTTCATTATCCGTGGACAAACTTCTTCTGATCAAATTTTTATAGATGGTTTACGCCAAGCTCAGCAAAACACCTTTGTTGCCGCAGAAATATCAGGTATGGATCAGGTCCAAATTTTAAAAGGCCCAGCTTCGGTTAATTTTGGATTAGTACAGCCAGGTGGTATGGTCAACTTAGTGACTAAACGCCCTCAAGCTGAAAGCTTTGCTCGGGCCACTATGACTTATGGCAGTTATAATCTTAAGGAAGGGACATTCGATTTAAACTATAGTCCAAATAATACTGAAAAAGGCGCATTTCGTTTAAATGGTCGTATCTCTGACCAAGATGACCCAACAGATTATGTGTATTTTAAAAATTACTACATCTCCCCCTCTTATAATTTCGACTTAGGAGATAACACTGACCTCTCTGTCATCGCAAGTTATCAGCACCGCGAATATATTCGTCAGCAAGGCTTGCCTGTGATTGGAAGATTAAAAGACAATCCTAATGGAAGTTTGCCTAAAGACTTATTTATTGGTGAACCGAGTTATGGAGCTTATGATGCTGATGTCTTCCGTACAGGTTATAACTTTAGGCACGCTTTTGATAACGGTTGGGAATTTAAGCAAAATTTTGCAATTCAAAAAACAGAAATGATTGGTCCTGCGGTATTTTATAACGGTTGGACCGATAAGAACTATACAACACTTAAACGTCAAGCTCGCTATCAGGATGTTAGTAACCTAAGTTTCTCAATCGATAATAATGTCCAAAAGACTTTTCAGATTGCTGATATGGCACATCAGATAACGATTGGACTAGATAGTCTACAAGACAAAAATGATTATCTAAATAATCGCTGTACTGCCACAAATTTAAATCTCTATTCACCACAATACGGCACTACAGTTACTTGTCCGGAAAAAGCCACAAACCATGATATTAACCGCCTAAAGTATATGGGGTTATATTTACGTGACCGTATTGAGATTAATGACCAACTTGTTTTAAATCTCGCAGGTCGCCAAGATTGGGCTCAGACACAAACTGTAGATTTAGTTAAAAATACCAATACAAAAAAATCAGAAGAGGCTTTCACGGGTAACGCCTCATTGTTATATACAATTAATGATATAGTGGCGCCTTATGTCAGCTATGCCACCTCGTTCTTCCCAACTAGCGGCTCAGACTCTGCCGGAAAGACTTTTGATCCTGAAAAAGGTAAACAAGTTGAAGTTGGAATGAAACTACAAAGTCCTGATCAGCGGATACAAGGTAGCATTGCCTGGTATGATTTAAAACGTCAAAATGTTTTAGTCAACGATCCAACTACTACTAATACTACTTTCAAAATACAGCGCGGTGAACAGTTAACTCGCGGTATTGAGACTGAGTTAAATGCAGATGTATTAGATGGCTTAAAACTTACAGCAACTTATACTTACACCGCAGATGCAAAAATTAGTAAAGATGCGAACTCAAGCAATGTAGGAAAAGCACTCGATAATATTCCTGAGCATGCTTATAGCTTGTCAGCCCGCTATAAATTTGACCCAGCTTCAAAACTTGGCTGGTATGTTGGTGGTGGATTCCGTGGTGAAACATATAAAACTGTCGATGGCTTAGACGTTCACATTCCAGGCTATACAGTCTTTGACACTGAAGCTGGCTATGACGCTGGACATTGGGGCGCTCAACTTGCGATCCGTAATCTATTTGATAAAGATTACTATGCAGGTGCCTTAAATGAAAATATGGTGACTTTAGGTAATCCACGTCAAATTAACTTCACAGTGAAATTTAACTATTAAAATAATTCACAAAAAAACGCACTCAATTCGAGTGCGTTTTTTATGGTAGCTTTAAATGCTTTAGAAGAAATAATGCTGCACTAAAGTAGAGACACCTACAATTAAGAAAATAGCAGCACCAATTTTATGGATAAGTGAGATAGATAAACGTTCAGCTAATTTATTACCAATAAATACAGCTGGTGCATTGGCAATCATCATACCTAAGGTTGTACCTAACATCACCCAGAAAATGCTGTCATAACGTGCAGCTAAAGCAACTGTCGCAATCTGAGTTTTATCACCAATTTCTGCTAAGAAAAACAGGATAAAGGTTGCACCAAAAACACCAAATTTTTGCCATCTATTAATGCTATCTGTTTCATCATCTAGCTTATCTGGAATAAGCATCCAGAACGCCATACCTATAAAACCACCCGCAAGTACCCAAACTAAAATTTCGGGACTCAAAACGGTTGTAATCCACTGCCCAAGCACAGCAGAGATACCATGGTTAATTAAAGTTGCTAAAAGAATCGCAATGAGAATAGGGATTGGCTTACGGAAACGTGCAGACAGTAAAAGGGCCAACAATTGAGTTTTATCACCCATTTCAGCTAGGGCAACAATCGAGGTAGAAATCAGAAATTCTTGCATGTCGTTTCTCTGGCTAGCATAAATGCCCATGACCTACCGCTCCTGCTAGCCAAATATCTGCAGAGTGGTAAATCAAAGGTCTTGCCAACTCGGAAACGATGAGACGTTTAAGCTATGATGACCATGTTCTGTTGAACAATTATGTTGATCATCACCTATTCATTCAGAAATGAATAGCGGCTACTCCCCAATGAAGTATGTGCTCATTATATTCGAGCAGTGCTATTTTTCAAACAAAAAATTTTATCCATGCCCATACTAACAGCCGCCCCAAGCCTAATAGTAAAGCTAAACAGACACTTAAGTTAATAAAACCAAAATTGTTAATGCCAGCTATATGTTGTGATTGAAATTCAAATGGCAAAATAAGCGTTGCCACAAATACTTCCAAACCGATTGCAACGTAGGTCATCCACTCCCAAGGAAAGTGCAAAAAACTGACCCATAATCCCATCAATAAAAATACAACTAACAGAATCGGCAACATGATTTTTAAAAAACCCACCATTTATTATTTCTCCTTTACCTAAAACGAGAAATCTTTCCTCTCTCGATCACTCCCTCTTCATCTTTAGATTAACCTAAAATCAATTAAATTAAATACCAAAATAAAAACCCCGCCGAAGCGAGGTTTTAATGATTCATTTCAAAATATTAGATTAATAAAGTACGAATATCTTTAAGAAGTTTCGTAAGTTTATTGGTAAATCGAGCGGCATCAGCACCATTAATTACACGGTGGTCATAAGACAACGACAACGGCAACATTAAGCGTGGATCAAAGTCTTTACCATTCCAAACCGGTTGCATCGTTGCAGGTGAAATACCCAAAATCGCAACTTGTGGCCAGTTTACAAGTGGTGTAAACGCTGTACCACCAATTGCGCCTAAGCTTGAAATGGTGAAATTCGCACCTTGTAAGTCTTTCGGTGTTAATTTCTTATCACGTGCTTTTTGACCTAACACACCCAATTCAACTGCAATTTGCTTAATTGATTTTTGGTCTGGGTTACGAAGTACTGGCACAGTTAAACCATCAGGTGTTGCTACCGCAATTCCCATATGAATTTCATTGCGCAAGAGCACTGATTTACCATCATCAGATAGATGACCTGCGAACTCACGCTCTTCTTTCAACAAATACGCAACTGCTTTGATTATGAATGCCATAATCGTCAGGCTGATACCTTCTTTTTTGAAGTTGCCTTTCAGCTCATTACGCCAATCTTCTAACTCAGTAATGTCAGCCAAATCAAACTGGGTGACTTGCGGAATAAAGTTGTTCAACGACAATTGCGGAATTGATACTTGCTGCAAACGCGTCAGTACTTTTTCTTCCACGCCACCAAATGCAGTGAAGTCAGGAAGCTTTGGCAAACCCGAAACCGCTGGTGCAGCCGCAGCAACTGGTGCAGCTTGTGGCGCAGTTAAACGAGTCTTCACATAAGCAAAGATATCTTCTTTAACAACACGGCCATGCTCACCAGAAGTTTTAACTTGTGACAAAATTACACCAAGTTCACGAGCAAGCTTACGTACAGCAGGACCTGCATATACTTTAGCGTTTTCGGCTTCTTGCTCTTTAGTTAACTTGTCACTGCCAGACGCTGGAACAGATACAGCCTGAGTCGGAGCAGGAGCTGCCGCTTTAGGTGCTGCTGCCTGTAGAGCTGGAGCTACTTCTGCTTTTGCCGCTGGTGCCGCAGCAGGTGCTTGGCCTTCAGCTTCAATTGTTGCAAGCAATATACCTTGTGAAACCTGTTGGCCTGCTTGCAAGTGAATCGCTTTCACAACACCCGCAACAGTACTTGGAACTTCAACAGTCGCTTTATCTGACTCAACCACAACAAGGCTTTGGTCTACATCAACTTTATCGCCAACTTGTACCAAAATTTCAGCAACAACTGCTTTATCTACACCCAAATCAGGAACGTTAATATCAACTGGTCCAGATTGAGTAGCAGCCGCAGCTACAGTTTCTTGTTGAACTGGTGCAGGCGCTGCCGCTGGAGCTGCTGTAGAAGCAGGAGCTTCAACTGGCGCACTTGATGCAGACGTTGTTTTCACTTTAATGAGCACAACACCTTCTTTAACTGTATCGCCTTCCTTAACTTGAATGCTTTCTACAATACCAGCAACACTGCTTGGTACTTCTACAGTTGCTTTGTCAGATTCAACAACAACGATGCTTTGCTCAACATCGATTTGCTCACCAACTTTTACTAAGATTTCACCAACGAGTGCTTTCTCAACACCAATATCAGGAACTTGGACTTCAACCACTTGGCTAGTGGTTGCCGCTGCTGGTTGTGCAGCAGTTGAAGCCTGTTGTACCGCTGCCGGCGCTGCTGTTTGTTCAGCTGCTGGAGCAGGTTTTGCAACCTCTTCTGTTTGAGCTACAGGTGCAGCCCCTTCAGCTTCAAGTTCAAACAATACCGTACCTTCAGTTACGCTATCACCTTCTTTGATTAAGATACTTTTTACCACACCTGCTGAAGTGCTAGGCACTTCAACAGACGCTTTATCTGACTCAAGCAAAACAAGGCTGTCATTTTCAGCAATGCTGTCACCAACTTTTACCAAAATTTCAGCAACAACTGCTTTATCTACACCAATATCAGGGGTCTTAATTTGCATGCTTAGTTCCCCTCACCTGTTTGCGCTTCATTGTATTCAGCAACTGCCTGAACTTCTGGATGTGCTTGTGGAGCCCATGCCACTGGACGATCAGTGTCTAATTCAAAGTTAGAAATTGCATCTTTAACTAAACGTGCATCGACTTCACCTTCGTCAGCTAATTTTTTCAAAGTAGCAACAACGATATGTGCAGCGTCAACACCAAAGAAACTACGTAAGTTAGCACGTGTATCTGAGCGACCATAGCCATCTGTACCCAACGCAACAAATGGGCGACCATCTGGAAGATAAGCACGGATTTGTTCGCTATACGCACGCATATGGTCTGTTGCTGAAACAACAATACCTTCTGTACCACGTAACTGTTTAGATACCCAAGACTCTTTTACTTCTTCAGTAAGTGGGTGTAAGCGGTTGTATTCTTCACATGCCATACCATCACGCGACAATTCATTGAAGCTTGTTACACTCCAAACGTTTGAATGGATTTGATATTCATCACGTAAGATTTTCGCAGCTTTGATCACTTCACGAAGAATTACACCTGAACCAAGTAATTGAACAGTTGCTTTTTCATCTTTTTCGAACAAGTACATACCACGTTTAATGCCTTCCTCAGCACCTTCAGGCATTGCAGGATGCTCGTAGTTTTCGTTCATTACAGTTAAGTAATAGAACACACGCTCTTGGTTCACATACATACGTTGTAAACCGTCATGAACGATTACAGCTAATTCGTAACCGAAACATGGGTCATAAGATACACAGTTTGGAATCGTATTCGCCAAGATATGTGAATGACCATCTTGGTGCTGTAAACCTTCACCGTTCAATGTGGTACGACCAGCAGTTGCACCCAACAAGAAACCTTGAGCTTGTGCATCGCCCGCAGCCCACGCAATGTCACCAATACGTTGGAAACCAAACATTGAGTAGTACATGTACATTGGAATCATTGGCAAGTTATTCGTTGAATAACTTGTTGCCAACGCAGCCCATGCGCTCATGGCACCAGCTTCGTTAATCCCTTCTTGAAGCATGTGACCGTCACTTGCTTCACGGTAATGCATTAACTGTTCTTGGTCTTCTGGGGTATATTTTTGACCGTGAGCAGCATAAATACCAAGCTGACGGAACATACCTTCTAAACCAAATGTACGTGCTTCATCTGGAACGATTGGCACTACGCGGTCTTTAATTGCTTTTTCTTTAAGTAAAGCAGCAATTAAACGAACCATCACCATAGTGGTAGATTGCTCTTTACCACCTGAACCGTTTAATACTGCATCAAATACAGATAATTCAGGAATCGCTAAAATTTCACTCTCTTTACGACGTGCAGGTAGATAACCACCTAATGCTTCACGACGCGCCTTCATGTACTTCATTTCTGGAGAGTTTTCACTTGGGCGATAGAATGGAAGCTCTTCTAATTTATCATCTGTAAATGGCAGGTTAAAACGGTCACGTACATATTTTAGAGAGTCGATCTGCATTTTTTTGATTTGGTGAGTTTTATTCACCGCTTCAATTTCTTCAGATAAACCATAACCTTTAACAGTTTTCGCAAGAATAACTGTTGGTTGACCTTTGGCTTTCATTGCTTCTGCGTAAGCAGCAAAAACTTTATAAGGGTCATGACCACCACGGTTAAGATTATCGATGTCTTCATCGCTTAAATCTTTTACAAGTTCCGCAGCTTCTGGATACTTGCCAAAGAATTTCTCACGTGTATATGCACCACCTTTCACTTGATAGCGTTGGTATTCACCATCAACAGTTTCTTCCATTACCGCTTTTAAAGCGCCTGTGTTGTCTTTTGCAAGTAGCGGATCCCAATGACGGCCCCATACCACTTTAATGACACGCCAGCCCGCACCACGGAATAAAGATTCCAATTCTTGAATGATTTTACCGTTACCACGTACAGGACCATCTAGACGCTGTAAGTTACAGTTAACAACCCAGATCAAGTTATCAAGTTTTTCACGACCAGCAAGTGAAATTGCACCAGTACTTTCTGGCTCATCCATCTCACCATCGCCAAGATAAGCCCAGACTTTACGATTTTCTTCTTTGATCAAGCCACGGTTCATCAAATACTTTTGAATGTGTGCTTGATAAATTGACATGATTGGACCAAGACCCATTGATACAGTTGGGAATTGCCAATAGTCCGGCATTAAATATGGATGTGGATAGCTTGGTAAACCGTTACCGCCAACTTCACGGCGGAAATTACTTAACTGTTCTTCAGTTAAACGTCCTTCAAGGAATGAACGTGCATAAATACCAGGAGCACAGTGTCCTTGGTAATAAATCATATCTCCGCCAAAGCTATCGCTGTTTGCGCGGAAGAAATGGTTAAAACCTACGTCATATAATGTTGCACTTGATGCGAAACTCGCCAAGTGTCCACCTAAATCATCACCTGTTTTATTCGCACGAAGTACCATTGCTAAGGCATTCCAACGAATCAATGCACGAATACGGCGTTCCATATCTTGGTCGCCTGGCATTGCAGGTTGTTCTTCAACAGAAATTGTATTTAAGTAAGGTGTATTGAGACGTTGAATTGGAACATGCTTAGCAATTGCTTGTTGGTAAAGTTTTTCCAATAAGAATGCTGCGCGCTCAGTTCCCATATGTTGTAAAACTGAATCGAATGCATCTTGCCACTCTTGGGTTTCTTGTGCATCGGAGTCACCGTAAAACGCCATAATTCACCTGTTCCTTGTTCTTTAATCTACTTTGTATTTTTACCACGTTTTACCCCTCTCTAGTTATTGCCACGGGTGAATGTGAGGGGGGCCTATTATTTTCTGAATGAATAGTCATTGACCGAGCATTAAACAAAATAACAAAAAAACGCCAATAATGGCGTTTTTTTATACAATATTTACGTTAAAAAAGGTTTAGGCTAATTTCAGATTCATAAATTTAATAACCTTAACTTTTTAAATATACTTTTAAGGAAGCATCGCCAAGTAAGTAGTTGGATTCTTACGTTGACCATCTTTTACTACTTCGTAGTGCAAATGTGGGCCAGTACAGCGACCAGTACAGCCTACATTGGCAATATGTTCACCAGCAGATACTTGGTCGCCTACACGTACCATTAAACGCGAAGCATGAGCATAACGTGTTAAGTAACCATTACCATGGTTAATTTCAACATATTGACCATAGCCAGTACCCCAGCCAGATTTCGTTACAATACCTGGGCCTGTTGCATAAATTGGCGTGCCACTCGGAGCAGCCATATCTAAACCACCATGATGTTCTGCACGACCGCCCATAGTGCGACCACCGAAGTTTGAAGAAACTCGTACAGTATCAGGAAGAGGATGAGAAACTAACCAAGAGTAAGCATTTGAAGAAGAGGTATTAAAAGAATTCTTTGCGCTCGCATTGCCATATTTTTTTGCGAGCGATTCATTGTTGAGCTCAACCGTTTTTTGGCGTAAGGTCACTGAAACTTTCGCACTTGCCGGAAGATCTAAATCATCAGGATGGGTATATGAACCTTGAGATAACGTTTTTGATAGTTGTTCCAATCGATCTGAATCAGTAGATTGGTTAATTGTTTGATAATCTGCAAAAGCAACTGATGCTGCCGAAGCGGCAAGTGAAAACGCTAATAAAATACGACGCGTGTGCATAAAAACCTCTTGAAACTGTTCTTACTCAAGTTCCTTATGATCTCTTCCTTGATATCAATCGAAATGAACGCTTAAGATGAAGACAAGAATCTATCCGAGAATGATCCATGTCTAAACCCGATAACGTTTTTCAACAAACCGGAAAACACATAAAAACAGGAAACCTTACGTTTCTAACAACGCAAGTCGCGCAATGGCAAAGACTTACGAAAATAATCCAACCCTTATTGCCCCAACCGGAACAATGGCAGGTCGTGTGTTATCAAAATGGTTCTTTAATCATTACTGGTGAAAATCAGGCGATGATTAGTCAACTCAGTTATTTACAGAACCAATATGTATCTAAATTATCTCAACTTGAAGGGCTAAAAGACTTACAAAGAATTCAGGTTCGCTTGAGAAATAAAAATATTCCAAATGCACCCTCATCTGAGCCATCTAAACCCATCCCCCCGGAAACACAAGAAATGTTACGTAGTGCAGCCGACTTTGTGAGCGACCCTAAGCTTAGCCAAGCTTTACTACGTTTGGCAAGCAATAAAAAATGATGAGCTTTCTATTTCTTAATTAGAATCGTTCTTATTATGTGATAATAATCACACTTTTAAACGTTACAATATAACGTAGCCAAGTAAAGACAATGACTTATGTCACACTGACATATGGAATTGGACATTCATTCTCGTCATTAAATGTTACAATTTCATAATTACTCGGATCACTTTGAACATTGCGTAACAACTGATTATTTAAAGCATGTCCCGATTTATAGCCATCAAACTTGGCAATAATTTGATGACCAAGTAAATACAAATCACCTACTGCATCCAAAATCTTATGTCTCACAAATTCGTCAGCGAAACGTAAGCCTTCTTCGTTCACAACACCTGTGTCATCTACACCAATGGCATTATCTAAACTTGCACCCAAGGCTAAGTTATTTGCTTTGAGATAATCGAGATCTTTCATAAAACCAAAAGTACGAGCTTCACTGACTTCATATACAAAAGTTTCAGTAGAAAAGTCGATAGTCGCAGATTGATATTCTTTAGCAAATGCCGGATGGTCAAAATCAATCGTAAAATTTAACTGGAAACCATTATGTGGGCTAAAAATCGCTTTTTTATCATCTATTAATGCTTCAACTGGTTTTAATATTCTTATAAATTTTTTCGGTGCATCTAGCTCACGCAATCCACCTTGCATTAAGAGGTAAATAAACGGGCCGGCGCTTCCATCCATAATCGGAACTTCGGACGCAGATACTTCAACAATAAGGTTATCAATTCCTAAACCTGCAATTGCGCTCATTACATGCTCAATCGTTCCAACTTTTATATCTCCAATCACTAAATTGGAGCACATGAAAGCTTCCTGAATGAGCAAAGCATTTGCATGGATTTCAACGGGCGGGTCTAAATCGATACGACGAAATACAATACCTCCATCCGCGGTATGTGGAATGAAATTGATCATCACTTTTTGACCGCTATGAAGACCTATTCCACTCGCTTTTACCACACGATTGAGAGTACGTTGTTTCACCATGCTTTGTAACTTCTTTTTTAAAACCGCTATACGTTAGCATATTTAGTCATTGATCAAAAACAAAAAAAGGCAGTGTTTAAACACTGCCTTTTTTTAAATTTAATAATTTTTTACTTACGTTGCTGATTTTTCAAGTAATCTTGAATACTCATCGGAGAAGAACGTGGAGAAGAACTTGCGTTGCTACTCACTTCATTGTCTGCATTTTGACGCTTATTAATAGCAGGAACGTCATCTTCATCAACAGATTGAGCCGCTTGAGACGATGCATGACTTACTGTATTACGTTTTCTCGGTTCTGCATCTGCTGCATTACGAGTTAAACCAGTCGCAATCACTGTTACACGTAATTCATCACGCGCATCTGGATCAAATACTGTACCGTAGAAAATTTCACCTTCATCAAGGTCAACAATCTGGTTCACAACATCAGTAATGATTTCAGTTTCGCGTAACGTAATATCATCACCGCCAGTAATGTTAATCAACACACCTTTAGCATTAATAATATTTACGTTATCAAGCAATGGACTACGAATAGCCTGTTCAGCTGCTTGACGTGCACGATCTTCACCACGACCTAAACCAGCACCCATCATTGCGTAACCACGAGTACTCATTGCAGTTTTCAAATCGGCGAAGTCAAGGTTAATGTGACCACGGTTTACAACAAGGTCAAAGATACTACGTACAGCATTTAACAATACATCATCAGCTTTTTTATAAGCATCTTTCATTGAAATATCGCCATATACGCTAAGTAAGCGCTGGTTCGGGATAATAATCAATGAATCAACATGTGCTTCAAGCGCTTCAATACCGCGTTCAGCAGATTTTAAACGGCGACGGCCTTCAAAGTTAAATGGAGTTGTTACAACACCAACGGTCAAAATACCCATTTCTTTGGCAACTTCAGCCACGACAGGTGCCGCGCCCGTACCCGTACCACCACCCATACCAGCGGTAACGAACACCATATCCGTACCTTCAAGATGGTGACGAATAATTTCACGGCTTTCTTCTGCTGCAACTTGCCCAACTTCAGGGTTAGCACCAGCACCTAAACCACGCGTACTTTGCTCGCCTAACTGAATTTTGAAAGGTGCATTCATACAGTCTAGTGCTTGTTTGTCTGTATTGGCACAAACGAATTTAACACCTTGAATATCAGACTGCACCATATGTTGAACGGCATTACCGCCACCACCACCTACACCAAATACAGTGAAACGGGCTTGACCGTTGCCATCGTTTAGTTCATCTTCTATAAATTCAAATGAGGCCATGACCTTTAGGGTTCCTAATACATTATGGCAGTCACTTCAGCCCGTATACTGCCTTGATTTTCAAAAATAACTAATTTTAAGAATGCTGTGCAATACAAACCTTGTCAAGTACAGTGGTTTTCTCTTACAACTTCCTAACAATTCTACCAATAAATCCATACATCCTAAAAAATGGCTTTTAGCTTGCTATTAAATGCATTCCAGCCATTTACCATTCGCTCCCATACCGAACGGTCATTTGCCTCTTCAGGCTCTTCAACAGCTTCTTGCAACTCACTTTGGCTAAACATGAGCAAACCAGCTGCTGTTGCATACATCGAACGACGTAATGCTGCCTGATGTTGATCATCAGCATAAACCTGTAACGGCGGATTACCCAAATGGGCAGATACCCCCAACATACGGCGAGCCAAACTCACCATACCTTCGATTTGACAAGCATCCCCTGTCAACACTACACCATGGTATAAACCATGAATTGCACCGCTGTTTTCGAGTTCATCGCGAATCTGGCTAAAGATCTCTTCATAGCGGGCAATAATAATTTCTGACAACTCAATTCGACTAATAGTTTGAGGGCCATCAATTCCTTCTACCTGAATCATGTGATCTGGCTTAACAGCACTTAAATCGACACAACCATATAGAATTTTAATACGCTCAGCTTCTTCTGTTGTAGTTTGCAATACAGCAGCAATATCACGCGTAACGTGCTCACCACCGCGTTGCAATGTACGTGCCAGAGCCAAACGTCCATCTAAATAAACTGCAAGATTGGTAATGCCTGCGCCAATATCGACTAGACAAACACCATACTCTTTTTCATCTTTAAGCAAGCTTGCCTCAGCGGTTGCCAGACAAGATACCACCATTTTTTCAACCCCGATATTTGCACCTTTCATAGCGCGATCAAGGTTTTGCATAGTCGCAATCGGCATCATCATTAACTGATAATGTCCGGTCATACTATGGGCAGTCATGTTAATTGGATTCTGCACCCATTCAGCAGAATCACCCAATTCAAAGCCTAACGGCACTGCACTTGCTAAATAGTAATCAGAAGTCACATGACTTGCTTTTGCCAATTCTAACGCGCGCACGACTTCATTTGTTGTAATAACATGTGCTGGATTAGCAACTGGTGTGCGGCCAGAGGCATAAAAACTTTGCAACTCGGTACTCGGAATCGATACCCATGCGCTATGAATGCGACATTCGGCCATATTTTCCGCTTCAGCGACAGCATTTTTAATCGCAGCGATAACTTTATCGAGGCTTACGATTTTTCCTTTATTCATGCCACGATTGCGAGCAGTTGCCATACCGATAACTTGAATGTTATCCGGCGCATGAATTTTTCCAATCAAAACTGAAACTTTATGCGTCCCAATGTCAATCGCAACAACTGAGGGAACAGCTTCATTCATCACTCATACCATTTCTTTGTTGTTTAATACCAGGCAAATTGCCTATTTTAAAGCCACGTATTATGGCTTTGCTTTTGTTCCACCTGCAATGCTTGTGTCATCAATCGTTACAACAAACTGACCATTCACAATTTTAGGTGGTGTTGCGTTCTTCCATTGAATAGATAATCCATTACGATATCGCAAATCAATGGCTGAGATTTTCGACCACACCGGTTTTAAGTCAGATTGTGCCAGATGGCTTAAACGTTGCAACTTATTCATTGTTTGATCTTGGTCAACAATAATTCGTAAACCTGAGTCAAACTGCATAAACCAAGTCATTCGCTCCGTCAGATATAACTCTTTTAGACGCAAATTGGCAGGGTGGAATAATTGATTGATTTCATTATAGCGTCGCATCATCATTTTCGACTGGCTTACCGGACCATGGAGTAACGGAAGCTCAGGATGAATAGTCGGCTCTGCCTCACTGAATACATCGCCTCCATCGCTTAACAAGCGACCTGTTCCCCAACGGGCGATGGCATGTCGAGGCATGACACGAACACGAATACCATTGGGCCAAGCACGAGAAACGACAACTCGGTCTACCCACGAAATTTCTAATGTTTTATCTCGAATCTGTTCTAAATCAGATGTGAAATAATTCGCTTTTATAATTGGAGCAACATGCTGCATCACTTGTTGGGTTTCAACTGAAGACGTCGACCCCACAACCTCTAGCTTTGCAACTGTTGCATCTGTAATAACTTTATATAGCCCATAAATTCCGACTGCCAGCACTACAAAAGCAATAACCAACAGCACCCATCCACCAGCATTTGCAAGCTTCTGCTTACGTGTAGGTGGTTTATCATGAATAGAGGTGATGGCCGCACGTTTACGGCGCATGGAAGCCGGAAGTTGTGCCATATTTAAGCCGTACCTTCCAATGTTTGCTCAAGAATGGCAACACACAATTCATCAAAACTATAGCCAACAGCTTTCGCAGCTTTTGGAACTAAAGAGTGGCTGGTCATACCTGGCACAGTGTTTACTTCTAAAAGCCAGAAATTACCCTGCTCATCCTGCATCGCATCAATACGGCCCCAGCTTTCTGCACCAACTGCCTGAAAAGCACGTAAGCACAATGCTTGTAGGTTCTTCTCTTCTGTCTCACTTAGACCGCAAGGAATACCATACTCTACATCATTACGTTGATATTTCGCTTCGTAGTCGTAGAAAGCAACATCTGCTGGTGGCTGTAAACGAATAACCGGTAAAGGCTGACCATTTAGGAATGAGATTGTGAATTCACGACCTGTGATCCACTTTTCTGCCATCACAACAGCATCGTGCTGAGTCGCCTTCTCAATTGCAGCTGCAAAATCTTCTGCTTTCTCAACCTTACTCATGCCGACACTTGAGCCTTCATGTACAGGTTTGATAATGACAGGTAAGCCTAACTCAGCAATCACCGCATCTAAATCTGTTTCTTTAGTAATAATGCGATATGGCGCTGTAGGTAAATCACTACCTTGCCAGATTTGCTTGGTTTTGACTTTATCCATGCCAATCGCAGAACCTTGCACACCAGTTCCTGTATAAGGCAGATTCAACCATTCAAGCACGCCTTGAATCTGGCCATCTTCACCACCACGACCATGCAATACAATAAATGCACGATCATAATTTACAAGTTCAGTCACACTGCGGTCTTGCGGATCAAATGCTTCAGCCTGAACACCTGAACGCAATAAAGCATCCAGAACTGCCTGACCACTATCTAAAGACACAGCACGCTCAGCCGATTTCCCACCAAATAGCACGGCAACTTTGCCGAATTTTGTAGCATTTGACACGTTTAAATCCTTAACCCGATAATTCAATATTTTTGTTTATTTCACATACAAATGGTGTTGTGCAAGTTCTACAGAAATTGCTCCCACGTTACCCGCACCTTGCGTTAATAACAAGTCATTTGGTTGTAACACATTTTGCATGATGTTTTGCAAATTACCTTCAACCGGATCAACCAAAATCGGTTCAACCTGTCCACGTAAACGAATACTACGCGCTAGAGTACGGCTGTCTGCACCTACAATAGGCTTTTCACCGGCAGGATAAACTTCCAATAATAATAATTGATCGACCTGAGAAAGCACTTCAATAAAGTCGTCAAAACAATCGCGGGTACGAGAGTAACGGTGTGGCTGGAACAACATCACCAAACGACGATCTGGATGGCTCTGACGAGCAGCTTTAATAGTTGCTTCTACTTCTTTCGGATGGTGTCCATAGTCATCAACTAACTTAACGTTACCATCGGCAAGTTCGAATTCGCCTTGTACTTGGAAGCGACGACCAACACCACTAAATCCTGCTAAAGCACGGCTAATTGCGTCATCAGAAACACCTTCATCAGTCGCAACACCAATAGCAGCCAAAGCATTCAAAATATTATGCATGCCTGGTTGATTAATTGTTAAACGTAGCGGCTCACGACCTTTACGTAACACGGTGAAGTGTGAACGCATGCCATCTTGTTCAACATCAATTGCGCGAATGTCGTTGTCTTCGTTAAAACCATAGGTAATGACTGGACGGCCTACACGCGGCATAATTTCACGAATGTTAGCGTCATCACCACAAACAACAGCCAAACCATAAAATGGTAAGTTATGAAGGAACTGTACAAACGTATCTTTTAATTTATCAAAACTACCTTCATAGGTGTCCATATGGTCAGCATCGATATTCGTTACAATCGCTGCCATTGGTTGCAAATAAAGGAAAGATGCATCTGATTCATCGGCTTCAGCTACGATGAAACGGCTTTCACCTAATGCAGCATTTACGCCTGTACTATTAAGTAAACCACCAATAACATAAGTTGGATCAAGGTTTTCTTCAGCTAACATAGTCGTTAAAAGACTTGTGGTTGTCGTTTTACCATGTGTACCAGCTACAGCAATACCATGACGGTAACGCATAAGCTCACCTAGCATCTCTGCGCGGCGTACGATTGGAGTACGTTGCTCAATCGCTGCTTTAATTTCCGGATTTTCTGGATCAATCGCTGTTGAAACTACAAGCACATTGGCATTTTTAATATTTTCCGCTTGATGGCCAATATAAACCTTGATGCCATTTTGCTCTAATTGTTCTGTAGTTTTAGATGCTTTAATGTCTGAACCGGAAATTTTATAACCTTGGTTACCCAATACCTCTGCAATGCCACACATCCCAGCACCGCCGATCCCCACAAAATGAATGTGTTTGATACGGCGCATTTCAGGCACTTTAATCAGTTTTTTTGCTTGGTTCGCAGCTGTTGATGGAGACATAGTAAATCCGATTACATTTTTTGGATAAGATCAACCACATGCTGAGTCGCATTTGGTTGGGCATGTTGACGCGCTTTCACTGCCATTTCTGTAAGTAACTGGCGGTTCATCAGCGAAGTGAACAATTCATTTAGAACATCTGGTGTCATAGTCGATTGCTGACAAATTTTTGCAGCACCGAAATCCGCCAGAAATTTGGCATTTGCAGTTTGATGGTCATCAACTGCTATAGGAAGTGGCACAAAAACTGCGGCCACACCTGCTGTTGCAACTTCTGTTACCGTGAGTGCTCCAGCTCGGCAAATAATTAAATCTGCCTCACTATAAGCCTTTGCCATATCTTCAATAAACGGCAAAACGTGTACGGTTAAATTAGCTGGAGCATCTGCATAGAGTGCTTGAGTTGCCTCAACTTGTTGTTGACCGCACTGGTGAAAAATATTAAGTGGAACTTGTAATTGTTTTAATGCTGGAGGTAAGCGTTCATTAAGTGCTTTTGCACCTAAAGAACCACCAACAATTAGAATATTTAGAGGCTGCCCTGCTTGCGCACGCTCATCATAACGCCACTTTGGGCTTAAAATATCTGTGATTTCATGACGAACAGGATTTCCTGTTGTAACGACTTTTCCACCAGCAGGAAATGTATTTGGAAATGCTTCACACACGACTTTAGCAACACGAGACAACTGCGCATTGGTAAAACCAGCAACCGCATTTTGTTCGTGAATAAGTACAGGAATACCTAACAAACGCGCTGCCAAACCACCTGGGCCTGCAACATAACCGCCAAAGCCTGCAACTGCATCAACTTTAAGCTGTTTCATATAACGCATTGCGCTTAAAGTAGCTTTTAAAATTTTAAAAGGTGCGGCAATTTTACGGACTAATCCATTGCCACGAACACCTTGAATATCAATTTGATATATTGGAATATTTTGATCTTTTAATAATCGGTTTTCCATACCTGTTGGCGTGGCTAACCATGAAACCTGACAACCTTGTTGTTGAAGTTTTTTGGCTACGGCGAGGGCTGGAAAAACATGTCCACCTGTACCGGCAGCCATCATCATGACATGTTTAGGTTTGCTTTGCTGTGAATCGGTCACGGTCTAATTCTTCAACTCAAAAAACAATGGAAATTGTCATCTATTTTTGTAGCCGTTTATTTTAATCCTAAAGCTTCATTAACGAAAAGCTAATTTCACTCGTTTATAACAGAAAGATGTGCTTTTTTGAAAATATGCCTACAAAGCTGTGGTGTATTTAGTATTGTTATTTTATTAATTCATATATTTTCAGGTGATTTCCCATAAATACCGCGGAAAACCACCTGAAATAACTAATTAAGCTGAACGACCAGCTTCTAATACATCAAATAGATCATCTGCAATTGATGTACCAAATTGAGCATCAATTTCACGAATACAGGTTGGGCTAGTGACATTAATTTCAGTGACATAATTACCAATTACATCTAAGCCTACAAAAATCAAACCTTTTTCGCGTAAGAAAGGGCCAATTTTAGCTGCAATCAGCTTATCGTTTTCAGTAAGCGGACGCGCTTGGCCTAAACCACCTGCCGCCAAGTTACCGCGCACTTCACCATTTTGTGGAATACGGGCTAGACAGTAAGGAATAGGTTCGCCATTCACCATTAAAATACGCTTATCCCCTTCTACAATTTCAGGAATATAGCGCTGAGCCATAATTGGACGATTGCCTAGCTCTGTCAGCATTTCTAAGGTAGAACCAATGTTTACACCATCTTGGTATAAACGGAAAATCCCCATACCGCCCATACCATCAAGCGGCTTAACAATCACATCACCATGTTCTTTAATAAATTCACGAATTAAACTTTGCTGTGATGTCACAAGTGTAGGTACTTGTAGCTCTGGAAATTGCGTTGCAAAAAGTTTTTCGTTGCAATCACGCAATGATTGAGGCTTATTAATAATCCATGAACCTTCACGCTCAGCTTGCTCAAGCACGTAAGTCGTGTAGACAAAATTCATGTCAAATGGCGGATCTTTACGCATGAGTACTACATCATAAGCTGCGATAGATTCTTTTTTCTTTTCGCCAAGCTCATAGTAATGATTGTAATCTTCAAAGACTTTTAACGGTGAAATTAGACCGTAAGCCTTACCTTGATCGATATATAAATCTTGCTGTAATGCATAACCTAATTCATGTCCACGACGGCTCGCCGCCCACAACATTGCCATGGTTGAATCCTTTTTAAGGTTTACGGTTTCAATCGGATCCATGACGACAAGTACACGCATGCTCAAGCTCTTCTTAAAATTTAAATTAACATGAGTATAGCTGAGATTTTTCACTGGTTTTTCTTAATTTCAGTAAAACCTTATCTGTTATTTCTTGATCTGGAATTTAAGTAAATTCAGTTAAACTATGAGCATAAAATATTATTTTTAAAGGCTAAACATGAAACTTTATCGCTATTTAACTGGTCCTGATGACTCTGCTTTTTGTGCAAGAGTGACTAAAGCACTGAATCATGGTTGGGAATTATATGAAGCGCCAACCATGACCTTTAATGGCACGCATGTCATTGTTGGACAAGCAATTTGCAAAACAATTGACGAGAATTATGATCCAGAAATGGATATTTTAGATGTCCTCAAAAATAACGCGTAATTCCAGAAGGGTGCTTTTAATCGACAAAAGCCCCTCTCCAAAACTCAATTAACAAGAAAAACTAATGAGTTAATTCACATAGTTTGCTTAATTTACTCATTACATTCCTAAAAAATAGTTATTAAAAAATAAATATGTCATTTTTTAAGGTAATAGTTCTTTTATTCTAAACAATTAAATGATTATAATTATCATTTATACTTTTATTTTTGTTAATTGATTTTATTTTTATGTTAAGAATTTCTATACCATCTCCCCAAATTAAGCGTCTTTTCCCGCTGAGCTTACTCAGTCTAATGATCTTGAATATTCAAGGTGCCTACGCAGAAGACTTGATTGACTCGTCATCGAAAGTGGCAGCTACCATGCCCACCATAAAAATTGAGGCCATGAGTGAACTCGACCCAATTAAAAGTTATATCGACTATGACAAGGCCAATGTCACACGCAATGGTTTAGACAAAAAAGATATTCCTCAAACCGTTGATACCATTGATGTACAGAAATATAAAATTTATGGATCAAATGATTTAAGCGTTATGCTGCAAGGCACCCCTGGCGTATCAACCAGTTATGATATGCGCGGTGATGGGATCACGATTCGTGGTTTTGGTGCTGATACAGGTGATATTTACCGCGATGGCATACGTGAAAGCGGACAAGTACGTCGTAGTACAGCAAATATCGAACGTATTGAAATTTTAAAAGGCCCCGCCTCTGTTTTATATGGCCGTAGTGCTGGCGGCGGTGTTGTGAATATGGTGAGTAAGTTCGCCAATTTTGTCTCTAAAAGTTCAGTTGGTGCGTACGCTGGTTCATATGATAACTACGGAACAACGGCTGACATCAACCAAGTACTTAATGACAATCTAGCAGTACGTTTAACTGGAGAATATGGCGAGTCAGGCAGCTTCCGCTCTGGCATTGAAAATAAGATTGAAATGTTTTCACCAAGTTTCACTTATAAAAATGACGATGGAACACTCACTTGGACCACGCAATATACCTATGACAAATTAGGTCGTGTACCTGATCGTGGTCCATCACATGACATTCTGCCTGCGGGAACTTCAATTAAAATGGGATTTGCCCAAGAGGGCGATTATATTGATGATATTTTGCAAGTTGTGCGTACCGATGTGAATTATCAATATGCGCCTGATTGGAACTTCCACTGGGCAGCAAGTTATCGACAAGCAGAACAGAACTTTGATCACTTTTACTTTGGAACGTATTGTGGGTTAGATGGAAAAAACTCAAAGGATGAGTCTTGTACTAAAAAAGGTTACATCGACCAAATTTACTACTGGCAACAAACCAGCAATAAGACCACCACCAATACATTTGATATTAAGGGCAAGTTCAAAACAGGCCAACTTGAACATCAAATCATGATGGGTACAGACTGGACTTATGAACAGCGAGAGCCACGTTTAGCCAATAAAACTCAAAATGGGTCAGCCATTTATGGTTACGTTAATCCAATCACTGGTGAACGAGAGTACAGCCGTGGCAATGGCCCATTAAAAATTAGTCAGCATAACTATAATGAAGGCACCACTTACGGCATATTTATTCAGGATTTAATTGGTCTAAATGACCAACTTAAACTGATGATGGGTGTCCGCTACGACTACTTCGATTTTTCAACCACCAACAAGTTAACTAATGAACACCGTAACGTAAAAGATGGTAGCTTTAGCCCAAATGTTGGTTTGGTATGGCAACCGCTTCCTGAACATAGTTTTTACACGTCTTACTCTAAGAGCTTTGCACCATTTGGCGGACAAATGGGTGTTAACCAAGTCACTGGAAGCACTGATGTCGAAAAAATGGATAAAGAACCTCAATATAACGAGCAATACGAAATTGGGGTAAAAAGTGAATGGTTAGATAGTCGTTTAAATACTCAATTTTCTGTCTTTGATATTCGTAAAAATAATATCCGCTATAAACCAAAGCCTAATGAAGAACCAGAAGTATGGGCAACTGCTGGTCAGCATCAATCTCGTGGTCTTGAATTTAGTTTTATTGGCCGCGTACTTGATAATGTCTTTGTCCGTGGTGGTTATGGCTACACAGATGCAAAAGTAAAAGAAGAGAAACAAAAACCTGAACAAGAAGGTAACTATTTAGCAAATACATCTAAAAACACGGGTAATTTATTTGTTCGTTATTTACCAACCGAGCAGTGGTATACCGAGGTGGGTGTAACGTATGTAGGTTCGTATTATCCAAATCTTAATAATCAAGTAAAAATGGAAGGCTTTAACCGTGTCGATGCCGCGATTGGTTATAGTGCTAACCCATGGAACGTCACACTTGCGGTGAATAATCTAACCAATAAAGAGTACTGGCGTTCAGATAGCATGCCAGGCACACCACGTAATGTGCTATTGCGTTTGAATTATCAGTTTTAAATAAAAATATTAAAAAGGCATACCCTATTTAGAGGTATGCCTTTTTATTTTTAGATACCGTATTTTTCGCGATAAGCTTGCATATTTGCTAGGGCTTCTGTTTCGCAATTGGTGATGACTAAACAAGGTCAACAAGACAAATTGGGCATGACGTGGGATGTAAAAGATTTTAAATAAATAAAATTATAGGATTTCGCATAAGGTCCCATTATATTAAATGGAAAACTTACTCCGTTGAGTTTTCACAGTTCAGTAACATACATTTTCCATCAATTTTACTAACTAAGCTTATAGGTTTAGATGTTTCTCCATCATCAAAAGATAGCTCAACTAATAAATTTTGATCCTCGAAAGATTCTAATTCTTTAATTAATTGTTTGATACTTTTGCCCTGTATTATCCACTCTGGCTGTTTAGTCATATTATTCCCATCAATTAAATATTTCTAAAATTAACATAAGACAGCTTATACAAAATACTTTAAATTTTCATTTTAACATCAAAATCTTAGTCTAATCCGTTCTAGGTTTCAGCGCATTGGAACAGTTTTTTTATGATTGTTCACGCTCCACCACCATTATTTAACCAACTCAATAATTTGATTAAATTATAAAAAAAGGAAGCCATCGCTTCCTTTTTTAAATTATTAAAAATTAGATTCCATACTTTTCGCGATAAGCTTGCATATTTGCTAGCGCTTCTTTTTCACCTTTCGCTTCTAAATAATCCATTAAATCTTTCATGGTAATTAGGGCATGCACAGGAATTTCTAATTCTTTTTGAACTTCTTGAATTGCTGAAAGCTCACCTTGACCACGTTCTTGACGATCTAATGCCACCAAAACACCCGCAATAGTTGCACCAGCATTTTTCAAAATCGTTACCACTTCACGAATAGCAGTACCTGCGGTAATTACGTCATCAATAATCCAGACTTTTTTACCTTCAACCGCAGCACCAACTAATACACCGCCTTCACCATGATCTTTCGCTTCTTTACGATTAAAGCCCCATGGCACACTTTTGTTATGGACTTGCGACAAAGCAACAGCAGTCGCTGCTACAAACGGAATCCCTTTGTAAGCTGGTCCAAAAATCACATCAACATTTTCACATTGTGTTAATTTATCGGCATAGCCTTGCGCTAAAAGAGATAAAGCTTCACCATCGTTGAGTAGGCCTGCATTAAAAAAATAAGGACTCACGCGTCCAGATTTTAAAGTAAACTCACCAAATTTAAGCACACCGCGTGATAATGCGAGTTCGATAAATGCTTGCGGGTGAAATGACACAGGCGTTGTCATGAGGTGCTCCAAATTCACAATTGAGGTTAAACTTTCGCATGATACCAAAGGATCAGTATCCAAGTGATGTAAAAATTCTTCGAGTCGTTTCCATTAACGTAAATGGCTTACGTTCTTCAGTAACGAAAGGCTTACTTGAATGGTTAGAACAATCAGATGCCGATGTCGTATGCATGCAGGAAAGCCGCATTACCCATGAACAATGGACTGAAAAATTTAGACCCGAAGGATGGCATACCCATCTCTTTCCAGCAGAGCGTGCAGGTTATGCGGGGACTGCGATATATAGCCGCCTACCCTTCGTCTCGATTAAAGATGGTTTAGGGTTTGAGCTGGCTGACAGTCAAGGCCGCTTTATTTCTGCGGAATTCGATTTAGGTTTGTCACATCCGGTACATATTGCCTCATTATACTTACCTTCAGGCTCAAGTGGTGAAGAAGCGCAAGCACGTAAAGATTTATTTTTAGGTGAATACGCAAAAATCTTGAAACAATGGCGTGATGAAAATAAGTCAGTCATCATTTGTGGTGACTACAACATTGTTCATAAACGTATTGATATTAAAAACTGGTCGGGTAACCAAAAATCATCTGGTTGTTTACCCCATGAGCGTGCATGGCTTGACCATATTTACGATGAACTTGGCTATGTTGATACATTCCGTATCGTTCGCCCAGAAGCAGAACTTTATTCATGGTGGTCAAATCGCGGCCAAGCTCGTGCAAAAAATGTAGGGTGGCGTATTGACTATCATGCATGCTCACCAGACTGGAAAGCACGCACAACCAACGCTTGGGTCTTTAAAGATCAATGGTTTAGCGATCATGCACCAGTAATTATCGACTATAAAATTCAAGAGTAAGTGAACGAGTGTTCACTTGCATTGTCGTTTTCGCTTACAGCATATGTCGTTTTTGAGTATTTTTCTTACACAGCTTTAACGGCATTATAGCCCCACGGCACAAGGACGCAGTCAGGATGACGCAAAAGGATAGGACGCCGTAGGAAGATAAAATAAACTTATGATAAGTTTATTTGCAAGGATGTGACATTGGACGTTGAAATGAGACCCGCATGATCAGGATGATTAAATGCGGGTTTTCTCTTTTTTAGTCTCTTATTTTTTGCGCTAAGTTCTTTTAGTTTTAACTTCTTCTTATTAAGCTCATTATTACCTTGTCTTATGACAATAACATGACATTTCTTTTTCGATTAATCATTAATTTTCATTTGTTTTAAAAGTATGGGTATAAAGTAGTGCTTAAAAGCTTTTTGGGTTAGGCTGTGTGCTCTCTCTTTTTGACATGGTCCGATAAAATGTTAAAAATTTATGGAATTAAAAACTGTAATTCAATGAAAAAAGCATTTGATGCTTTGCAAGCTAAAGGTTTGAGCTACGATTTTCATGATTATAAAAAACAAGGCATTGATGCAGATACTCTAAAGATCTGGTTAAAAGAAATTGGGCAAGATACAGTTCTCAATAAAAAAGGAACGACTTGGCGCAAGCTTTCAGAAGAAGAACAAAATCGTGCTTTAAGCAGTGAAGATAACCTTATTGAAGCACTCATTGCTCAACCAAGTTTAATTAAAAGACCAGTTTTACAAACCTCACAAGGTTTCATTGTAGGTTTTGATGAATCTACCTATCAAAACATCCAAGCATAAAAAAACGAGCCATACGGCTCGTTTTTTTATTAAAACTTTTAGTTAGCGCGAATCCATGTTTGGTTACGACCAAGTGCAGAAACGCCAATATAACCACGTAGTTTAAGCTTTTTACCGCCATCAGTTAACTCACCTTTCAGTTTGTAAGTTTTACCTGATTTTGGGTCTAAAATCGTACCGTTTTCATAACTGTTACCACCTACATTTTTTAAATTATGTACAATGGTGACACCTTTAAGTGGTTTGTTTTTATACGGACCTTCACATTTTGTACAAGCGTTTTCTTCGCCTGGTGTCAAAATGTTTTGAATGGTTGCAGTTAAGGTTCCGTCCTTCTGTTCCGTAAATTTCACTACGGCTTTTGGCTTGTTGGTCTGATCATCAATCGTTTTCCATACCGTTCCATTGAGTGAATCAGCCGCATTGGCAAATGCAGCCATACCAATGAGTCCTAAAGCTAAAGCAATTTTTTTCATTTTTGTAATATCCTTGGGTCTTTCAAGATTTTTAGTATTCAGAAGTCGCAAAGATATTGCAATTTTTGAATGTGACTGTTTCGTGTAACCTTGTAATCTTGCAAAATAAAATTTACAAGAAAACAAGAAACTAGCATAAAAATGGATGCTCTATGAATATATCAAATGTTTGGAAATATTATTTTACAGAAACTTTTCTTAAAACAACAATTCGCAAGCCAAGTCAGTTAAATTTGCCGGCTACCGCCTTACGTCCCGTTCTAGATCAGATGTGTCGTGCTTTCCCACGACAAAAAAATGTTTCTGTACGCCCAATTCGGTTAGCAGGCATTAAAGGTGAAGAAATCAAACCACAAGATTCTGCCACTCAGCTGATTTTTCACATTCACGGCGGCGCTTTTTTTCTTGGCAGTGTCAAAACACACCATGCTTTCATGACGGATTTAGCTGCCCGTACCCAAATGCAGATTATTCATGTGGACTATCCACTTGCACCAGAGCATCCTTATCCTGAGGCAACTGAAGCTCTATATGACATCTATCAATCTTTAGTAGTACAAGGTGTTCAGCCTAAAGATATTATTTTGTCAGGTGATTCATGCGGAGCAAATTTAGCGCTAGCACTTTGCTTACGTTTAAAAGAACAACCTGAGCTCATGCCAAGTGGTCTGATTTTGCTATCTCCTTTTTTGGATTTAACACTCACGAGTGAGTCGCTCAGATTTAATAAAAAACATGATGCCTTACTCTCTATTGAAGCGCTGCAAACAGGAACTCAGTACTATATAGGCAATCATATTGCAGCTGATGACCCACGTGTTTCGCCTATTTTCGATGACTTGCATGGCCTACCGCCTACTTTAGTTCAAGTCGGGTCTAAAGAAATCTTATTAGACGATGCCAAACGTTTTAGAGAAAAAGCTGAAGATGCTGGTGTTAAAGTTCAATTCAAACTTTATACAGGCATGTGGCATAACTTCCAGATGTTTAATGCATGGTTTGATGAGGCAAAACAAGCATTGGCAGATATTGCTGAATTTGCTCACGAACTTGATAAAACTTAATTTATCTATAAATGATGTGGAGAGTGAACAAAACTTTTCGCATCATTTTCTTTATAAAAAGTCATCATCTATAAAATGAAAATCATGTTATGTTTAAAAAATAAATTATTTAAACAATCCAATTTTAGGATGGTCCAATAAAGAGGCATCTATATTTAGGAGCCCTTACATATTATGAAAAGTCGTTTAATCACTCATCCCATACATAGAATAAAACAGGTGATAATCGATTTCATTCACCATAATCACATCATTAACTGGACGCCGCTACAAAAAAGCGCACTGATGCTGACACTTGCCGGTGCAATGAATTTCAGTTGGATTTTATGGAAAGGCTATATTCTCATTACCCCAAGTGTCTGGCAATGGGCTCATTTACCTTTGGTTGAATCACAGATTTGGCTTAATTTATTTACCTTATTTTTATTAATTATTTTAATTATTCCCTGTTATCGCTACAAAAATGATGAATGGGCTCAAAGAGTTATTCCTTTCATTAGCGTTCAGTTCTTTGCACTCATGCTATGTCACGATGGATATTTAATTGGCAGTATTAGCCCAGCCACTATGGTCGGTTATGTCGGCACTATTGGGGTAGGTCTGGTGTTATTCGACCGAAAAATCGTTTATAGCGCCCTTGTACCTGCAACAATTATTTTAACGGTATGTACGTATTTAGGCATGATAGGTACTTTGCCTTATGCCCCTCTATTTAATTTTGATGCCATGGACCATGCTCAAACCAATTCATTTTGGTTGGGAAGTATGGCTTTTTTTATTATGCCGATCTTACTGGCTTGTTTTATTTTATTTGAAATATTACTTACACAATGGCGTCAGCGGGAAACCTACATTCAACGTTTAAGTCAAATTGATCCATTAACTAATGTATTAAATAGGCGTAGTTTAAATACGTATTTAGAGTCCTTACATCAACAGCAATTTGATTATGCAGTGGTACTTCTCGATATCGATCATTTTAAAAAAATTAATGATATATACGGGCATCACCAGGGTGATCAAGTCTTAATTGAAATTGCTCAATGTCTTTCTGAGAACTTGCGTAACGAGGATATTATTGGTCGATTTGGTGGAGAGGAGTTTATTTTATTACTCCCCCACACCGATATTATTCAAGCAGAGAAAATTGCTGAGCGTTGTCGTCTTGCTCTGCAAGAACTACCTGTTTGTAGCGCTCAAAACAATCCTATTCATATTAGTGCAAGTTTTGGAATCAGCAGTTCAGCTTTTGCAGAAGATCCTTATCTTGTTATTCGACAGGCTGACCAAGCACTTTACGCTGTAAAAGCTTCAGGACGTAATCAGGTACGTACATTTCATCAGAATGAAGCTGCTAATACACTATGATTCTTTTAGTTTTGCCAAACTCGCAAGTTGCTGTAAAAGCTCTTGCTGACTAAAAGCACCAGTTAAACGTAAAGCACGAATCTCTTTTTGCTCTGGGTTTAAAAATAAGTAGGTCGGTGGTCCTAAAATATTCCATTGTTTGAGTAACGCTTCATGCGACTGATCATAGTGACTCAAATCAAGCTTAATTAAATAATAAGGTGCGAGAGCAGACTGAACCTCAGGTGCTTTTAAAATACGGTGCTCAATCGGTTGGCAAGCAACACACCAATCTGCATATACATCAACCACAATAGCCCGATCAGTAGGCGCTGCTGCTAAAATCTTTTGGAAGTCTGCCGCGCTAGTCGCAACATGCCACTCGGTCATGTGGTCAGAACTTTGCAAAGTTCGATTTTGAATATGTTGATATTGATTATAGGCTACAAAAGGGGTAACGATTAATAATAAGATCGCATAGAGCCACTGTAGCTGCCCTTTTTTCCAGAAAAACTGATAAACAGCATAGGCTATAAAAGAGAGACCTAGCACTAGACTAAGTACTTGCATCCCCCAATCTGGCAATAAAGGACGAATAAAGTAGAGACTTAAACCCAACATCAGAAAAGCAAAAATTACTTTAATCTGATGCATCCAATCTCCCGCTTTAGGTAAGAATTTTGCACCTAAAATGCTCGCAAGCAATAAGGGAATTCCCATTCCAAAACCTAAACAGAATAAAAGCAAAGCGCCTTGCCATTGGTTTTGTGTTTGAGAAATAAATAATAAAGTTCCAGCGAGAGGTGCAGTCATACAAGGGCCGACCAAAAGTGCAGAAACCACACCCATGACTCCAGCACCGACTAAAGTGCCGCCTTGTTGCATTGACTGAATACGATCAAGTCGGTTTAACCATGTTTGCGGTAAACGAATTTCAAACAAGCCAAATAGGTTCAGAGCAAATACGATAAACAACAAACTAAAAGCAATTAAAGTCGCAGGCTGTTGTAACCAGCGCTGGAAATTTAAGCCTGCTGAAGAAGCAATTAAACCCAAGCCTGCATAGACCAATGCCATGCTACACACAAAAGTAAGTGCAATGGTCCAAGCCTTTAAACCTTTATGTTCTCGAATAATCAGCGAAGTTAAAATAGGCAACATCGGTAAAGAACATGGTGTAAATGCGAGCAACATGCCTAAACCGAGAAATAACAAAACCCCATACCAAAGTGAGTGTTCAATTAGCTTAGCAGACCAAATCTGATCTTGCGCAATTTGTGGCGTGGCTGGATCAATTACTGCCTCTGTGCCCTGCTCTTTTTCTAAAAGTTTTGAATCTGAGGAAGTGTCGGATTGAGTATTTGCCAAATCGAGCAATCGTTTTGGTGCTGTTCCTGCTTGGTTTTGTACACCGACCAAGCCATCTGCATCAGTTTGAAATTCAATAGTTTGTGGCGGATAACAAATACGATCTTTGGCACAGCCCTGCCAAGTCACACTATAGTGCTCTGAAGGTTTTGTTTTAATTTTGAAATTAACTTGATGGTAGTAAACCTGACTTTGCCCATAATTTTCATCATATTGGGCAATTGCTTTAGGTAACTTTAAAGCTAAAGGTTGAGTACCTTGTTGTACGGTAAATTTATGCTGATATAGATAGTAATTTGGCTGAATCTGCCAAGATAAACTCGCAGTATGCGGCTCAGAAGATTCAACCGAAAATGAAAAAGCTTGTTCGGGCGAGAGCAGCTTATCTTGTGCGGAAACCAACTGGCTAAACACACAAACAGCAACGGTTAGAAAATAAAGAATTCCCTGATGAATAAGCTTTTTCATTAACATAAATTTAAATTGCTTCGATTAGAACAAGAACGCCACGCCTAAGCCACCATTGTAGCTCTTGTCTTGACCCTCTAAATCGACCCCGATACTTGCGTCAAGCTGAGTACGATTATTTACAGCGTAGACTAAACCTGTACCTAAACCGTATTCATAGTCTTGGCTTTCAGCTTTACGGTAAATGAATTCAGAATATCCAGAAAGTTTACCGGCAATCTTATAATTGATTGCTGGAATTGCAGTCACAGCCCAGTCACTATTTTGCACTTCGTAACGCATAGTAATTGAGGTATCAATCAAGTCATTATATTTATAAGCTACTGCTGAGCTTAGGCTATAAATATCATCATGCGCAGTAAATTCATCATTACCAGTTGCAATGACAGCTTGAGCTAACACAGCCATTGATAAGTTTTCATCATCTAGATCAATTGCTTTTTTCAAACCGATGCTTACATCACCAAAGCCTGAATTGTCAGTTTTTTTACCAACACGTTTGGTTTGAGTCCATGCTGGACCTTGCCAACCTAATTGTAACTCTAAGCCATCAGCCAAACCTGTACGGAATAGCATATCTTCACTTACAGTTACGGTCTTTTCTTTAACGCCATCAACAGTCGACTCTGTATAAGTCGCGCTAGGTAAACCCTGTTCCCAAGCTAACTTACCCACTGGTGTAATACCTGTTCCGAAGCCTGCTCCAGGACGGTCAAAGGAAAATTCTGCTGCGAAAGTACTTCCAGCAGCAACAGTTGTAAGGGCAAAAGTTAAAATTTGTACTATTTTCATTTTAATGTCCAATCAAGTAGTTAATTCTTTTGTCATTTTAGCCCCATGACGGCGCAATAATTCTAATGTTTCACGCTCTTCTTCAAGTGATTCTGACCAATCTATTTCATCAAAATCACAATCAAAGAACAACTGACTGATTGAAGATAAAACGGTGAGTCCTTCTTCATCACGTGAGTTTGGATCAACTTTTTCATCGAGTAAACGTTGAACAGCTGGAGCACATGCCGAGCTTGCTGCATCCCATAATGGACCATAAAACTCTTCTGCATCCCAAAGGTGTACATTTGCTTTGGCTTGAATTAGGGCTTCAAGAATATCGAGATAAACTTGTAACGCTTGTTGCTTCTCTTCTTTTGATAATGGTGTACCTGCTTCATAAGCTTCCGATACATTTTCCCACCATTTAAAAATTCCGTCACAGATAATTGATACAGGTGGCCCTTGCTCTGGATCAATAAAGTTCGGATCAAGTCCGTCAGCAAGTAATTTCTGCACTTGCGCGAGTTCTAATTCTTCTATGGCTTTAATTAAAGCTTGCTGCTGGGTGGTTAACATGACCATCTCTCAAAAATATATTAGGGCTATTATGCCTAATCTCTTCTCCAGATTTTAGAGGTTGATTGCATCGCATTGCAAACCTAATGTTGTGAATAGTTTTATTTTCATCAAATATAAAAAAAGCCCCGAAGGGCTTTTTAGCATTTTCAATTAAACTTCATCATCAATGAATTCTGGTTGCCCACCTCTCGGGTGTTCTTTTTTCTCAAAAGTATGTTCGAGGCTACGTTTTAATTTTTCAATCGCGCCATGAATCGAGGCGTCAATATTTCCTGCTTTATGATGTACTGCAACCGGTTTCAAACCTGAAGGACGCGCTTCAATCATACAGTGGATATCTTTGTCACCACCTTTGTCCCCATTTTCATCACTAAAATGAACCGAAAAATGCGTAATACGTTCGCTATGACGTTGGAATTCTTGAGTAAGTTCTGCACGTACATAAGTAATTAAACGTTCGCTGTTATGGATGTTTTTATCTGTGCGGATTTCAATATTCATAAATACCATCCTCTCTTTCTTACTGTGGATCTTTTCTATGCAAAACTTTTTTATGTTGGCATGTTTTAAGCATGCATGAACTGACTTCAATTGTACATTTTGATGGTGTAATGGTTTGTTATCTCCTGACTTAAACGTACTGGTTTTAATTTATTTTGAAGATCTTCATATCTTCAATATCAGTCCATCTATAAAAATATGCAAGCTGATTTTTTAAATTTTTATGAAAAATTGAACAAAAGGAGAGCAATCGTGACCAAATCTTATCTATCTGGAGCCGAACTCATTGAGCAAATTCAAAAGTCTCCTTATTCACGTGATTTGATCGGTTATCACGGACAGCCTCCACAGGTTAAATGGCCTAACAATGCCAAGATTACAGTGCAATTTGTTCTTAATTATGAAGAAGGTGGCGAAAAACATATTGAGCACGGCGATGAAGGCTCAGAACAGTTTTTATCGGAGATTATTGGGGCTGCAAGTTACCCAGCGAAACATATGTCGATGGACTCGATGTACGAATATGGTTCACGTGCTGGTTTTTGGCGCATTCATAATGAGTTCCAAAAGCGCAAACTTCCAATGACCATTTTTGGAGTTGCAATGGCACTCGTTCGCAATCCTTATATTGTAGAAGCGATTAAGCAAGCTGATTATGATGTGGTTTCTCATGGTTACCGCTGGCTTCACTATCAAGATACTGATATTGAGTTAGAAAAACAGCATATAGAACAAGCTTTATCTGTTTTAGAAAACTTGTTTGGAAATAAAGTGATCGGTTGGTACACTGGACGTGATAGCCCTAATACACGTCAATTACTTGCAGAATTCCCACAAATTCAATACGACTCTGATTATTATGGCGATGATCTGCCTTTTTGGACGACTCTCACCAATGCTGCGGGTGCAACACGCCCTCATCTGATTATTCCGTATACTTTGGAATGTAACGATATGAAATTCTGCTCACCCGGTGGATTTAATAGTTCAGAACAATTTTTTCAATATTTAAAAGATAGTTTTGATGTGCTGTATGCAGAGGGAGAAAATGCACCAAAAATGATGTCGATTGGAATGCATTGCCGTATTTTAGGGCGCCCAGGTCGTTTTAAAGCACTACAAAAGTTTCTCGACTACATTCAAATGCACGATCGAGTCTGGATATGTAGTCGTCAAGACATTGCTGAACATTGGTATAAAAATCACATAACTAAATAATTGATTTTTAATTTTCCAAATTCATAAGCGAATCATGAACACCTCTTGGCACTGTTATTGCTAAAACTCTATATCACGACAACGAGTTTAGGAATAACAGTGTTTTTAGCCGAGTTTAATCAAGCCCCACCCGAACAACTTAAAACTTTGTTAAAAAACTGTGTCCACATTCCAGCATGGGCCGAGAAAATCACTTCAAGACGTCCCTATTCATCAAAAGCATCTCTTTTAGAGCATGCAGAAAATTTAAGTCAAATGTGGTCATGGCAAGACATTGAAACTGCTTTAGCAACCCATCCAAAAATTGGTGAACGACAAGCAAAAAAACAACTCAATGCAAAAGAGCAACATTTTTCAAATCAGGAACAAGCTGGCATTTCTTTAGATGAACAAACGCAACAAGCGCTGATACAAGGCAACCTTGATTATGAACAAAAGTTTGGCTTTATTTTTCTAATTAAAGCAGCGGGCCTCAGTAGCGATGAGATTTTAAAAAAGCTACGCGAACGTTTACAACATGACTTAGCTATCGAAAAAGTAATTGTACATGAGCAACTCTCAGCGATTGCTCTATTACGTCTATCTCAGGAAATACAAGCATGATCAGCACTCATATTTTAGATACGAATTTAGGCAAACCAGCTGCACACGTAGAAGTGAAGTTGTTTCATGCAGAAACCCACGAGCTGATTGCAACCGCAACCACTAATTCAGACGGTCGAGTGGCTGATTTTGGAATAACAGACTTTGCAAAAGGTGCTTATCAACTTGAATTTGAAATTGCACCTTATTTTTCATCTCAGCAAATTAAAACTTTTTTCCCACGTGTTTGTATTCAGTTTTTTGTAGAAGACGTCAATCAGCATTATCACATTCCATTACTGATCAGCCCGTTTGCTTACTCCACTTATCGCGGTAGTTAATTCAAATATAAATAGGAGAAAAATATGAATCATCAGCAAAAAAATACGATTTCTCCAGAGCATGAATATTTAGGAATTTCCAAAAGTTTTGCTTACGGCTTACAGCATGTGCTGACCATGTATGGTGGCATTGTAGCCCCGCCCTTAATTATTGGAACAGCAGCGGGCTTAAGCTCAGCACAAATCGGAATGCTCATTGCTGCTGCCCTATTTGTGGGGGGATTGGCAACACTGATTCAAACCATTGGAACCAAATATCTAGGTGCAAAATTACCTCTGGTACAGGGTGTGTCTTTTGCAGGTGTAGCCACCATGGTTGCTATTATCACTACAGGCGGTGGTTTGCCTGCTGTCTACGGCGCGGTCATTGCTGCATCTCTGATTGGACTATGCCTTGCGCCTTACTTCTCAAAAATTATTCGGTTTTTCCCACCCGTTGTGACTGGATGCGTCATTACGATTATTGGATTATCTTTGCTACCTGTTGCAATTCGCTGGATGATGGGTGGTAACAACAAAGCACCTGACTGGGGTAGCGTAGAAAATATCTCTTTGGCCCTGCTGACCTTAGGCATTGTGATTGTTTTAAATATGCTGCCGCAAGCAAGCATTCGTCGTTTATCAATTTTGTTGGCTATTGTTGTTGGTACTACTCTTGGCTACTTTATGGGTTTTGGTGATTTTAGTCAGGTGAGTTCAGGCGCATGGCTGCAATTTCCACACTTATTTGCATTTGGTTTACCAACTTTCGAGCTCAGTGCAATCTTGTCGATGCTAATCGTGACGTTAGTCATTATGACTGAAACCACAGCAGATATTATTGCAGTCGGAGATATTGTAGGAACTGAAGTCGATTCGAAACGAATCGCCAATGGCGTTCGTGCAGATATGTTTTCGAGTGCTTGTGCGCCTATCTTTGGTTCATTCATGCAAAGTGCTTTTGCTCAAAATGTTGGACTGGTTGCGATTACAGGCATAAAAAGCCGCTTTGTAGTCGCAGCAGGTGGTGTGATTCTGATTATTTTGGGCCTACTCCCTATTATGGGTCGTTTGATTGCCGCGATTCCAATGCCTGTACTTGGCGGTGCAGGTTTGGTCTTGTTTGGGTCGGTTGCAGCGAGTGGAATTCGCACTTTGGCAAAAATAGATTATAACGATCAGAAAAATTTGATTATTGTGGCAACTGCTTTATCAGCAGGGATGATTCCAATTATTAACCATGAGTTTTATGCCCATTTCCCAGTTTGGGTACAAACATTATTTCACTCAGGTATTAGTTCAACATGTATTTTTGCTATCCTGTTGAATTTATTATTTAATCATTTACCCTCATTTCGCAGTTCGCGTACACCACATTTAAGCCAAACAATAAACACAAGAAATACTCATTAAAGATTTACTTTTTAGCGCCCCACTTCGGTGGGCTTTTTTTTAACCGTTGATCAAATTTGGCTTCATTTTTGCTTAAGACCCTGTATCCTTAGCGTGCTTTATTTGGGGGGAGATCATTTAAATGCAATTAAAGCAACTTGCGGCGACTTGTGCCTTGTTATCTGCAACTGCCATGGTTCAGGCGAAACCAATCTGGCAAGATTTTAGCGTGACTGGACTTTATGGTGAAAACTATGAAGTTGTAGATGAGAAAGAAACCACGATTACTTTGGAATATGCAGCGAAAGTTAAATATGCTGACGTATTTTTCTTCTTAGACCGCATGCGTGGCGAAGATGACTATAAAAGCACTTATTTTGAGTTATCACCACGTTTAAGTTTAGGTGAAGTATCTGGTAAAAAACTGGCATATGGCCCAGTAAAAGATGTGTTGATTAGTACCACTTGGGAGAGTAACTCTCAAAACGGCAACAACTTCGACAACTTCCTTTATGGTTTCGCAGTTGATTTAGATATCCCATATTTCCAATATGCGAATTTAAACTTCTACCGTGCCAATAATGAGAAAACTGACGACGATTATCAAATGACATTCGTTTACGGCATTCCATTAAAATTAGGATCTGAAGATTTCTTGGTAGATGGTTTCCTTGACTGGTCAACTGCTGAAGATGACCATGCAAGCGAGTTGAACTGGACAACTCAATGGAAATGGAATGTAGGTAAACACATTTCTCCTGATACACGTTTATACCTAGGTATCGAGCACTCAGTGTGGAATAACAAATTTGGTATTAAAGGTGCCGACGAAAATAACGTGAGTGCATTGGTTAAATACCACTTCTAAAATTTTGATTTAGAAGCATAAAAACAGCAAGGAAAAATCCTTGCTGTTTTTGTTTTTAATCGAGTGGATTACCCACAATATTGCTAATAATCCCCTGCATAATATGTCCGCCTTGTTCACGGCGTAATTCTGCATACCAAGCTTGGGTAACAGCTTCATCTTTCATATGGGTCACATCACAACGTTTGCGCGCACGAAGTACCAATTCATTAGCGCGTTCATTACGTTTATTTTGATAGCGTCGTAAAGCATCGTCTAACCCCAAAGTATTAATTTGCAGAGAACGCGCTAAATAAATTGCGTCTTCCATCGCTTGGCAACCGCCTTGGCCAATATCAGGTGTCGTGCTGTGTGCAGCATCACCCAAAATCACCACACGACCTTTATAAAATTGAGTGAACGGTTCAATATCATGTATTTCGACCCGATTAGTTTTTTGTGGGTTTAAGCGTTCAATGAGCTGCTGTACTGGCAAACACCAATCAGCAAAATATTGTTTTAAAAGTTGTTTATATTCATCTCGGTTATTGTCTAAACCTGCTGGCAAAGGCACATCTAAAAAGAAATAGAACTTACCATCTGCAACTGGCATTAAAGAAGCTCGCTTGCCTTCACCCACATAAGTCGTCCATTGCTGAGCTGGGGCTAAATCTTCAGATATTTCAACCAAGCCATTCCAGTTCACATAACCCGCATAACGGCGCTGTACTTGTTGGCCCAAAACATAGGTCCGTGTAAGTGAGTGAGTACCGTCAGACCCAATTAATAGATCAGCCTGCGTTGAGCTGCCATCTGCAAAATGGACCTCAACAAAATCAGCTTTGTCTTCAAGGCTGACCATTTTTTTACCTAGATAAATCTGATCTCTGCCAAATTCATCCATGAGCATATTTTGTAAATCGGCACGTGCAACTGGATAAGGTCTTTGGCCTACCTCTTCAATTAATGGTAGTAAACTGAATTGTGTCATCACATCTCCAGTTAGACCATCTACATAGGCCAAATCATCCATTTGTCCACCAAGTTTGGCGATTTTGTCAGTTAATCCCAGATAGTTTAGACATTTCACACCATTCGACCACAGCGAAATTGCAGCGCCAACTGGAAGAATCTTTTCAGTTTGCTCAAAAATACGAACTTGGTGACCAAATTTTTTTAATGCAATGCCTGTGGTTAGACCTCCGATTCCCGCACCAATAATCACCACATTCATAACACGCTCCTATAGATATTCACCTATAGAGTGCTTATGCTAAAAACATGCCATCGTTCAAAATTTATTTAGCTTTTCCACAAAACTGGCATGCACCATGCTTATATATTTAAGTACAAAACTCGTCTCGGCACGCTCAGTGTGAGTGCAGTTTTAAATGAAAAATCATGTTTTTAACAAGAAATACGGATAATCCACTATGGCAATATTGCACGCTCCAGCATTTGAACTTCCTGAAATTTTGAATACGAAAACTAATTTGGCAGATGCCCGAATTGGTGCTCAAGTTATTGAGTGTTCAGATGATTTCTTTGCAGAAGCAAAGCGTATGCTGCAATTTGATGCACCTATTTTTGTTGAAGATAAATTTGATGACAACGGCAAATGGATGGACGGTTGGGAGACGCGCCGTAAACGTCACGCAGGCTATGACTGGTGTATTGTGAAGCTTGGTGTGACTGGAAAAATCAGTGCACTTGATATTGATACCAGCTTTTTTACAGGAAATTATCCTGCATCTGCATCATTAGAAGCATGTTATGCACCAAATGGTGACCTTACAGGGGCAAAATGGGAGAGTCTTTTAGGAAATACAGAACTCGGCCCAAGCCAGCATCATATTTTTATGGTCAATAATGATGCACTTTTCACTCATATACGCCTCAATATTTTCCCAGATGGTGGTATTGCTCGTTTACGTGTCTATGGAGACGTTCATATTCAGGTGACTGATAGCGAGCAAACTCTTGATTTATTGGCCCTAGAAAATGGTGGGCGTGTAGTTGCCTATAGCGATGCGCACTTTGGACATCCACGTAATTTGATTAACCCAGGCCGTGGCATCAACATGGGGGATGGATGGGAAACCAAACGCCGCCGAGCACCGGGTTATGACTGGTGTATTCTTGCACTCGGTAAAAGCGGAAAAATTGAGAAACTTGAAATTGATACGGCTCACTTTAAAGGCAATTTCCCTGCTCAAGTATCCATTCAAGCGGTTTACCTTGAAAATGCAACCGATGCACAACTGATTCCACAAAGTATGTTCTGGTCTTATTTACTTGAAGCTCAACCAATGCAAATGGACCATATTCATGAATATGTGAATGAGATTTTACAGCATGAAAAAATCTCGCATATTCGTATTAACATGATTCCAGATGGTGGTATTAGTCGTGTTCGTTTATGGGGAAAAATTGCCAAGTCATGATCATAAAGAATGTTCAAATTCAGCCCTTAACCATTGAGAACTTTCAGCCCTTCGGAGAGGTCATCTGTTGCGACGGGCATGATTTTTTTCATATTAACGATGCCCACACCGAGCGCTACCATGCGCTCGTTGAAACTGAAATTGAAGGGGAAGCAAAGGCAGGAATTAGTATTTTCCGTAATATTAAGGCCAGTATACTACCTCTGGAAATTTCAATGCTAGAGCGCCATCCAAAGGGTTCTCAGGCATTTATTCCATTACAGCAACAAAAGTTTTTAATTATTGTCGCGCCCGCTTTAGACGAGAATACTCCCGACATTTCAAAGCTATGTGCATTTGTTTCAAATGGAAAGCAAAGTATCAATTATCGAGCAGGCACATGGCATCATCCTTTGCTTACCTTTGAGGTACCAAGTGATTTTGCAGTGGTAGATCGAATTGGTAGCTGCGCAAATTGTGATGTTTTTCAATTTCCCCAGGCTATAAAAATTACGACCTAAATTAAAATAGACAAATCTGTCTATTTTAATTTAATGGCAGAAACCGTTGTGGTGATTTCCAACAACTTAGATTTACATAAAAAAATCCCCGCCTATTGAGCGAGGATTTTTTTAATTCTATTTTAAACAGTGATATCAGCTAGGTTACCCTTCTGCTCAAGCCACTGCTTACGATCTGCCGAACGTTTTTTCGCAAGTAATTTGTCGAGTAAACCTGCTGTAAAATGGGCATCATCAAGATCTAATTGAACCAAGCGGCGTGTATTAGGATCCATGGTCGTTTCACGTAGCTGAATCGCGTTCATCTCACCCAACCCTTTGAATCGGGTAATTTGCGGATTACGATTACCTTTAATATTTTTCAAAATAGTTTCAAGTTCATCATCATCAAGCGCGTAATAGACATCTTTACCAATATCGATACGGAACAATGGTGGCATTGCCACATACAAATGCCCTTCTTCAACTAATGTTGGAAAGTGTTTTACGAATAAAGCGCAAAGCAAAGTCGCAATGTGTAAACCATCCGAGTCAGCATCGGCCAAAATACAGATTTTGCCATAGCGTAGTTCTGATAAATCATCACTACCAGGGTCTACACCAATGGCAATCGCAATATCGTGAACCTCTTGAGAAGCCAAAACCTCATCAGAAGAAACTTCCCATGTGTTTAAGATTTTTCCACGAATTGGCATGATAGCTTGAAAGTTTTTATCACGGGCTTGCTTGGCACTACCGCCCGCAGAGTCACCCTCGACAATGAATAGCTCACTGTCTTCACGAGTTTGGCCAACACAGTCAGCCAATTTACCCGGTAAAGCAGGGCCAGAAACAATCTTTTTACGTTCGACTTTCTTCGCTGCTTTTAAACGACGACCAGCTTTAGAAATCGCCATTTCTGCCAATTGCATGGCAATTTCAGCATGTTGGTTTAGCCAGAGTGCGAAAGCATCTTTCGCAATATTTAAAACAATATTAGATGCTTCCCGACTCGAAAGACGCTCTTTGGTTTGACCTGAAAACTGCGGTTCTTGGAACTTGAGTGATAAAATATAGTTCACACCATCCCAAACATCTTCTGCCGAAAGTTTAAGGTTACGCGGTAACAAGTTACGTAGCTCACAGAACTCACGTAATGCCTCAGTTACACCTGAACGTAAACCATTCACATGAGTCCCGCCTTGCGCGGTTGGAATCAGGTTGACGTAACTTTCTTGAACCTGTTCACCACCTTCTACATTCCAACAAATTGCAAATTCACACGCCGCACGGTCTGCCTGACCATTACTCACAAAAGCGGGATTTGGCAAAATTTCGCGGTCTTGTAATTCATCCATCAAATAATCGACAAGGCCATTTTCAAATTGCCATTCGATTTTTTCATCGTTAATTTGATCGATATAGAGAATTTTTAAACCAGCCGCTAAAACAGCTTTGGCTTTTAAATTGTGTTTAAGTGCTTTTAAAGCAAATTTTGGACTATCAAAATATTTCGCTTCTGGCCAAAAATGTACCGTTGTACCTGTCGCGCGTTTTGGAGCTTTACCTTCGAGAACGGCTAAAGGTGCTACGGGTTCACCTTGCTCAAAGGCCATTTGATATAGGTTACCCTGACGTTGAACTTCGACCTCAACACGTGTTGATAAAGCGTTTACAACTGAAATTCCCACACCATGCAAACCACCTGAAAATTGGTAATTATCGGTACTGAATTTACCACCGGCATGCAGCTTGGTCAGAATGATTTCGATACCACTTTGGCCATATTCAGGGTGAATATCGACCGGCATACCACGGCCGTTATCTTCAACAGACAATGAACCATCTTTATAAACTGTGACACATATTTTGTCGGCATGACCAGCTAATGCTTCATCAACAGCATTATCAATGACTTCTTGGGCTAAATGGTTAGGTCGAGTCGTATCGGTATACATCCCTGGACGACGACGAACAGGGTCTAAACCAGAAAGGACTTCAAGCGATTGAGCCGTATATTGTGTCACGTTGTACGTTTTCCTTATTTGATGGTGTGCGCAAAGAATTCGATCACTAACGGTAATTTTTCTTCAAAATCTTCCATAGCATGATTGCCATGAGCATCCGTCAAAATCAATGAGGATGGCGTTGCAGCACTATAATAGCGTTGTGCTTGACGATAATCCAAAATTTCGTCGCCTTGTTGCAACAAGACGAGTATTTTGTCAGCATTTTCAGGTTGTTTCAGTTCCAGTTGTTGTAATTGTCGCAACTGAATATGATCAATTGACCATTGATCATTCACCACGTAGGGCATACTTTCAACTTGGAATAACTCATCAAACAACTTCCATGGTTGCATAGCAGGATTAATCAGTACAGCCGGAATATTATATTTCGCGACAAAATATGTCGCAAAAAATCCGCCGAGACTACTACCGACTAAAGCTACGTCTTGCAACGATTCAATCAGCGCTGAAACTTGCTCTACCACTAGATTAGGAGATCTGTTTAGGTCTGGCAAATGCACATTTATGCCTAATTCGCTACAATACTGCTTCAGGCTTAGCCCTTTAATTGAAAGAGAGCTACTATTAAAACCATGGAGGTAGATAATATTCATATATTTCCCTCTAAATTGAGAATAAACTCACATTTTTGTTCTCAGTTTGTATATAAAAACACTATTGTCAGACAAGAAAAAACACTCAACTAACCATTCATCAGTATTTTAAAAACATGTGTTATTTAAACTACTAAGATGGAAACGTTTACTGCCGTTGATAAAAAGTACAGCTTAAAACGTCGGTTATAACGTATATGGGGAAAAGATATGCCGAGCTTAACACCACTACATGAAACTTATTGTAAATGGGATCGTACGCCACCGAGTCAGGCAGACGTACTAGAAGGTTTAGCTCAACTGTTCAGTACCAGCTTAAATGGTGTACATGAATTAATACAAGTTATTAATATTGAAGTATTAAAAAATGCTTTTGGTATAAGTACTCAAAATGCTAAAAACTTTCAAAAACGACCATTTGTGCAAAAGGCATATCAATTTTCTTATGGCGCTTTACAAAAATATGGTAGCTGCTTTTTAGCGCCTGGTTTGCGTCGCATTATTGAGAAATATCCCACACTTCATGAAAAACCTTTAACGCCAAACCTTCATTTTTTAGTGGGAATTTTGAATGGGATTTTTGGGGATTACCTGCTTAAACAACATAGCCCCCTTGCTTTGCCAATGGTGCTATACGATCACTACGGTGCAATACAACAAGGGGAACTTGCAGGTCGTATTGTGATTTTGGCTCATGGTTTATGTATGAACCACCTTACTTGGTCAAATGCACATTATGGCGGTATTGGGGAGCGTCTGTTAGCCCAGCGTGACCATAACACTATGCTGTATTTAAACTACAATACAGGTCGACGCATTTCAGCCAATGGACGCAGTTTTTCAAATTTATTAGAAGATTTGGTACAACGTAATCCAAGAATTACAAGTATTGATATTATTGGCCATAGTATGGGCGGACTGGTTTCTCGCAGTGCCTTGTTTTATGGCAAACAAAATATGTATCAATGGATTCATATGGTCGAGAATCTAGTCTGCATTGGCTCTCCGCATCATGGTGCAGTGTTGGAGCGCTTTGGCTTTACCATACAAGACAAACTTGGGGCTTTCCCCTTCGTAGGTTTACTCGGTCAACTGGTTAATATTCGTAGTAATGGCATTTTAGACTTACGCCATGGTAGCGTTCGTGATGACGACTGGGAATATATGGATGCCCGAATTGGCATGATGGATGATAACCGTGCCCCAGCTCCCCTACCTTCCCATATCAATACCTTTTTAGTGGCAGGAACACTAGAGTTTGAAAAGGTGCGTAATAAAGCCCTTACCGTGATTGGCGATTACTTAGTGAGTGTGAAAAGCGCACTTGGCGAACATCCAAATCCACGTTTTCAGCTTAAAGTTCCAGACTCACATAAAGCCGTTTTTTATGGTTTAAATCACTTTGAAATTCAGTATCACTCGAGTGTTGCCGAGCAGATTACTCGCTGGCTATATCCTAATGTTAATGATTATGTGCAAGAAGGTATTCAAACCCATATTATTGATATGCCGAACTATACGCTCGAAGATTTAGAAGGAATTGTAGAGACGTAAAAAAAGCCCAACTTTTGTTGGGCTTCTTTAATTAATTGGCTTTTGTAGAAGACAGAAAATATTTTTAAATTTCAACCTTCCAAGCTTTATTGGCAACTACTTTTCCATTTTTTATATTTAAAACAATGTTATAAGCTGCTGCACCACCATTATTAAAAGTATTTAAAATATAAATATTATTATTTAAATAATATATTTTAAAATCAGCAAGCTCGTTCTTGTCACCATCTATACCATTTTTAGGAAAAAAGTATTGCTCTATATCATTTTTACCAATTTCTATTTTCTTATCTTTATCCTTAATTATGATTTTATCAAGTTGTAAAAAAATCATTATTAGGTAAAGTACCATCAGTACCAAAGAATTGTTTATTATTAAAATACTTATATTCACCTTTAAAAGTTTTATAAAGTTTAGGATCTAAAATAGCTTTTTTTGTATACACTTCTACTATTATATTTTTATCACTATAGACAACCTTTTCTCTAGAATATTGAGATAGCTTAATAGAAGTGTAACCACTAAAATTATTTATTCTATTTTTATAGACAAATCCAGTTACACCATTACTTGCATTAACCAAACAAAAATTATTTATCCCTTTATCCCTTACACAAGAAATAATTTCATTATTATTTAATTTGGACGTAACTTTAGAATTTAAACTTGAATTTCCTCGTACATTAACGTACCCATCCTTATCTTGAATAAAACCAAAGTCAGCATATGAAGCTCCTACAGGACCAATCATAAAAACAGTAAAAAAAATTATAAACTTAAGTTTTTCCTTCATTTAGGATAATTTCCATTTTGAATTTTAGTAAAATAGTAATATTATTTTTTAGATAATATTACTATTATCAAATACAATCAAAGTTCTAATAATTTATAATTATTCCTCATAATCATTACAATCAATTTTCTTATTTTTTAAATTCGCATCAGTTGTATAGCCAATTTTAAAATTTAAATTTAATAAGTCTTCTTTTCTAAAAACCTTAGGAACAATATTCCAAACATTTTTTCCATTAGTTACAAACACCAAATTAAACTCTGGGACTTTATTATTATTGGTATCAATTTGATACTCTACAGAAAATTCATCTTTTTTCTTACCAACAATATTATATATACGTGGTTCATTTAATTTTTTATCACAAGCTTGATATATATAAATCTTATTTTTTAAAATCTTAATTGTACTTTCACTACAATAACACCCGCCTACTTCCAATTCTTTTATAACACCATCTTTATAATTAAATGGCTTTATTAAGTTCCCTTCCAAACTATCAAAGTCTAGGTATGATATTCTTAAATCTTTAGTTTTAGAGTTATTAAAATCACTCAGACATTTATAATTTTCATTATTTGCTTCTTTTCCATTAAAATTACATTTTAAATTTCTATTTTTCAACCAAGCACGTTGAGTATCAACAAGATACTTAACTTCGTTTTTATTATCACTAATATAGCTTTTTATATCAGAATATGTATTATTCAGATCATGCTCACTATTTTTATATACTGTTCTCTCATCTAACTGTTGTGGCTTATAATCTGCAGCATTTGAGCAGGCACTCAAACTAAAGACTAATAGCACACTAAAAAAATTAAGATTAATGCCTTGCATCGTACGTTCCTTTAATAAACAATTGATATTCACTATTACGCCTTTTCGTCAAACCGAGATCTGGAACTTTTTTCCCATTTACAGTTATTTTATTTATATCTAACATTTCTTTAGGCCCATCTTTATAATTACTTTCATTAATAAGCTTACATAAATTTGGGGCTTTACTAGCAATATTCCCGATATTGAATGCTAACGATACTAAAGCATCAAATTCATATTGATATAGAGGAACTTTAATAGCTTTTTTGACATAAGCTTCATGTTTCAAAACATCTTCTTCAAAATAATTTTTAGCCTGAGATATTGAGATAAAATCTTTTAAAGCTTTTTTACCTAAAGCTTTACATGATGATTGTCCTACGAGATGTCCCCATCCAACTGTACAATATCCTTTAGAATCATCGTAATAGTATGTTCCTTGCCCATCAGGAGTTAAATATTTTCCTTCCCATTCTTGAACAAATAATCTTGCATTTGCACTTGTTGTTAAATTGCTTATAGGTATTCTATTTCCAATTGATTTCTGAGAAGTAGTTTGAGGCAGCTGTAAATCAAAACTATTTCTATATCCTTCTAACAATATTGCTAAAGGATCAGCTATATCATCACGTCTCGAATAAAGTCCATGTTCTTTTATTGTAAGATTTGACGCATCATCTAATGAAAAACCATTGCCTGTAAAATATTCAAAATGTAGCATTGAAACATTATGTGCTGTTTTTCCAGCAATAGGGATAGCAGCTGGTCCATTCTTATTTTTCATTACACCTGTTTTGCCCAATATTTGGCCTTGCTTAACGGGCTCCCCCACTTTTAATGTTATTGATTTTGGATCTAATTCACCATACCTAATTACAAACTCTCTACCATCATCAGTTTTATGCCTAATACTTAATTGATTAGTTTGTAGATAGAATCCTTGCGAAGCTATTACTTTACCTGGTGCTATAGCAACTACTTCAAAGCCACTTTCTGCTTTGCTGACAGGTTTACAATTACTATATAAATCTCTTCCCGCATGCTTTCTATTACCACTTCTATTTCTTCCAAAGATTGCCATTGAAGCATTAGTATCATTGAGTTTAGCTCCCCAATAATAATTTGATAGTTCTCCACCAATATCATTGATAGGTTTTACTTTAAAAGGGAAAATAATACTTGCTTTATAATTAGATATATTCTGTTTTGGATTTCCAGTATCTTGACTTTCAGCATTCATATTTTTTAATTCTGGTGCAGTACTATTAAGAATCTGATCTTTAATATGATTATAGATCTTATCTGCACTAATATCTGGTATCCAATCCGGAGCTTTCGCTAGTGTACCAAACCAATGGTCATCTTTATCATCATGATTATCCTTTTTAGCGACTCCATTATTAATATTAGAACTATTATTTATTTTCTTTGGTTCTCTATTATTTCCTTTGTTTAAAGGTAGCTTTAGTATTTGTCCTTCCGAAATCTTATTTGCATCATTAATTTTATTTATTCTTTGAATTTCTTCAATTTTACAATTCATATCTTTTGAAATTTTTAATAAAGTATCACCCTTTTTCACTTTATATGTTTTTCTACTATATTGACCAGTTTTCCCTTTCTCTCTCAGCTGAGTTTTTATTAAAACTGATGGACTATATAACTTGACGATAGCATGACTTTTTTCAAGACAAACTCTGCTGATAAGTTGCATCTGATTTAAAATATTTTGGAAATAAACATCAAGTACAACTCCTTTATCTCTACTTATATCAACAATCGCTCCTTTAGAATTTGTTAATCCTTCAGCAATGAGATTATTACCATTTTTTATTTGATATTTAGCATTTTTAATGGGATACCCTAGTAAGTCTAATAAAATAAAGGTTACTAAACACTTATTTTTCATTATTTTTTACTCCTAAAAGAAAATCCTCATTATCCCATTCATCAACAATTACATCCCACAGCTCTTGCTCTTTTCCAACTAAAACTTTTATATCAAATGGGTCTTCTTTTGTAATTTTCCCAGTTCGCCCATGTTCATCTAAGGCTCCTGAGATAAATGAATTTGTTTCTTGAATAAAAGCTTTATAAGTAAACTGACTAAAATCGCTCTCCCAAAATAAATCATAAACATCTAACTTATTACTATACATAGCAGTATTTGGAAGCTGTGGAACCTCATAAGAAACCTTAGCTCCACTCGTAAACAAATGCTGCCCAGCTTTACTTTCAAACTTACCGCCTGTTGTTGAAAATACGCCATCCGCATTAATTTTGAGCTGCGACCCACCTGCTGTTAATACAATTTCTTTTGGGCTTGTGAGCTCGATTTTTTCTTCAGTAGAAATGAGCTTGATGACCTTCTTAGCAATCGCTTCAATAGCATCGTCTTGTGCTTGTAGTTCGAGCTTTCCTTTTGCTGCATAAGCGCGGAAACCTTTTTGTGCAGCGAACAAACTGATTTTGTCTTGTGCATGTCCAATAATATTTTTCTGTGCACTTAAATTAATTGAACCGCTGGCACTTTCAGCAATATCTTGCGACGCTTGCAGAATAATATTTTCAGGTGTCGTCAAGGCAATGCCATTTGGCGATGCTAATAACATAAGCGCTTGTCTAAAAATTTTGCCTTGTTCTTGCTGTTGAGTATCGGAACTGCTTTCTAAACCTTGGGTATAACCTTCCATAAAGCCTTGCAAAGAACTTAATGCTTTAGAAGGTGATACTTCTAATTTACTGCCTTTACTAAACGTTCCACATACACTCATCATGTCAAAGTCTTTGGTCTCAACATTGGCTAAGACTTTTCCGACCTCTTGAATACTCTCAAATGGTTTTTTATGAATGCGATCTTTAATGCTGGCAAGTTTACCTTTAACGATGTCAGCTCCATGTTCTTCAATGTTTTCGATGAACGCTTTTAAATTTTCTACTGCATCTTTGGCATCGGTAAAGAAAGCATTAAATTCATCTACAACGCCTTTTGCATTGCCGCCTAGTGCGCCAATATCTTGGATAAAGCCGCCACAGTCTTTTAAGGCGTGAATAGGATCGTTATTAATCCCTTCTTTAAATAAGTTCACCGTACTATTTAATGCTTGACCTGTGGTTTTTAGCTCAAGCGACTGGATGAATTTGGGTAAGCGATTAATCACGTTCAAAGCATCAGTTTGTTGCTTGGCTGCAACTTCACTGAGCATTTTCATACTCTCGTAGCCTTGTGAAAGTAAAGATTGTGCTTGCGCAGCCTCTAAATGGTCTGCAATCGCCTGCTCTTGTGCATAAGTACTAATGAGCATGCCTTTGCCCGCACGCACGGCTCCCCAAGCATCTGTTCTAAGCTCAAAACCCTCACCACGACCTTGGCTAGTCGCTTGTTCTTTCGGATGGCTTAAGTTACCTAAATTTAGTTGCGTCGCTGCATGACTACTTTGTAGTTGAGTACTGATTTGCCCAGTTGTGTCATCAAAGCGTAATTGGTTAAAACCACTACCGCTGATTTCTTGACTGCGAATCCCGCTTAGTTTTTTAGTCGCAGGAAGCTGTCCTTTTACATCGAACTTGGTTGGCGAACGCTGCGCTTCATGGATACGCCCTGTCACAAATGGACGGTCAATATTGCCATCAAAGAAGTCTATGACAACCACCTCACCGATACGTGGCAAGAAGCGTGCTCCATAGCCTTCGCCTGCCCAAGGGGTTAGTACATCCACCCAAGCCGAGTCGGTATCGTTATCATTGCTACCTGCGCCACCATCATGGCCATGATCATCACTACGGGTAAATAGAAAACGTACTTTTATACGACCCCATTCATCGACATGAATGGTCTCTCCCTCTGGTCCCACGACTTTCGCTCTTTGTGGGTAAGCAATTGGTCGGTGCTGTTCTGGATTATATTCAGGCGCAGTTTTGATTTGACGGCGGATTAGAGTCAGCTCATTACCTTGACGCTCTACATCATCATAACCATGTCTATCCCAATGACTTTGGGTTAACAACTGGCTAACTTGCTGATGCAAATCTTTCGGTAGGTTATTTTGGTTATAGAAATTTTTAGCAATAATCAGGAACTCTTGATCAGCCCCTTCATGCTGATCAATTTCAGGATGCTCCTGTAGGTTAAACCAATAACCAACTTGGCTATCACGGACACTACTATAGGCCTTAAAGTATTTGGCCTGACTCGCATACATGTCAGTGAAGTGCTGATTTAATTTTTCTAGCTGATTACTACTTGAAGCGGTAGCTTGATCTTCCCCTTTTAAATCTTGCATCCAAGCTGGACTCATATGCCATGCTTGTTCAAGGCTTAAACTCGCTGAATCAAACTGGTCTGAATGTATGTGTGTAGTAATAACTGAACCTACACCTTCTTCGTGTGCCAGAACATCGGGTTGCCAGCGCTGCACATGTACTGCTGTCGGTTGCAGAGTCCGCACTGCTACAAAACCCGTAATGCTATCTTGATATTCTGTTGCACTACTGCGGTGATAACGAATGCTGCGTCGTTCTAAAGCTTGGTACTGGCTATTGTCATCAATGAGTCTTAGTTTTTGAGCCTGTATTGGCGCAGTAAAATGAGGTACAAAAAGTTCGGCTTCATCAATTAGCCAGCTAACGCCCTCACTTCGCCATAAGCGTGTCAGAAAGTCATAATCAGCCTCATTGTGCTGCATGATAAATGGGCGAATATCATAATTCTGACTTAACCCCCTAAGATCGAGACTTAAACTTGTCGCAAAAAGCTGACTTTTTTCTTGCCACTCTTTAAATAAAACTTCCGTGACTTCAATAATACTTTTATTCATAAAAACACGACTATTACGGCGCTTGTGCCATAAATTTGTCGCATCTTTTAAGGTCAGTTTATAAAGCGTTAAAGCACCGTCACTCTGACCATAACTAGCTTCAGTCACAATACCTGTAGTTCGGAATAATTGTCCTGAATCAGTGACCTGATCAACAGCAACCTGTACCCCTATAAATTGCTTCAATGCAATTTGGGCACTCGTCGAAAGGCAAATCAACTCAGCTTCAATTTCCCCATTTAGCTGGTGTTGGCCCTCGATACGCTGTAAAAAAACTTGGTTATTAAGCAGTTCATTAGAAAATTGCACATGAATCGCGCGTTTCTGTGCACTTAACCCTATTTTTTCCAAAACATTAAAGATATTAAAAAACATTTTTTATAATCATAAGGATATAAAACGGCTGCACTTTATAAAAAACAGACCTATCTGTCTATATCATTATTCTTTTTTTTAATTTGTTTTCTTATAGTTTGATTAATTCTAAAACAATAAAAAAAAGCCCAACATAATATTGAGCTTTTTTTAATCCGTTTAAACTTACTTTTTAGCAGTCTTAAACACTGGGTAAAAACGGAATAATTGCCATAAACAGACCAGTAAGAGCAAAAGGAAATAAACCAATGACCAAACTGGTAAAGACTGACCTAAAAAGGTCCAGTCAATAGCTGCACACTCACCTGAACCAGAAAGCACTTCTTGCAAAACTGCTTTCATAGGTAAAGCATCAATTAAATAATTTAAACCTGGTCCACAACTCGGTACTTGATCTGCAGGTAAATGCTGTATCCACACATGACGCCCTGCCACACCGACTGACCATAAAATTGCGATGCCAGCCAAAAATGCATAAAAGCGTTTAACCGCATTGGAAACTGGGTTATGCAAAAATGCTATGAGCGCCACAAAACCCATCGCCATTAAGCCAACACGTTGAAAAATACAGAGCGGACATGGCTCTAAACCTTTTACATGTTCCAGATACAACGCAAAAGACATGCCGACAATACTTGCTAAAACAAGTAGTCCACTCACCAAACGGTAACTTAATCGCATGTAAAACCTCGTTTTATTATCGATATTGTTCAAGATATTGATCAAAACTGACCTGTGTATCTTGCTCAAGTTGTTCTTGCTGCTGTAACGACTGTGCAGCCAATTGTTCAAAATGTTTCAAGGTTTCCACACTAAGCTCATGCTCTTCATAACTTTCAGCATGTAATTGCGCCATGTGGCTACCAAAACTCCAAGTTCCACCATGTTTTAACGTATCGTCAATAACATGGGCAGATAAAGTCTCATCAACTTCATCAATTCGTGCTTGCATGATCGCTAATGCTGAACCATACAAGTCCGTTGCGTAGGTCTGATCGAGTAGCTGTGCACAATCTTGCATTTTTGCAATATATAAACGTGCCCAATCTTCGATGTGATATGACCCTGTTAAATCTGTAATGGTTGCGTTCGGCGCTCGGCCTCGGTTTACCACCTCGGTCTGATTTTTCTCAACCAACTCTTGCTCTGGGCCTAATAGCTCTGGGCTGTCACTTAGCAAACAATAAAGTGCTAACACTTCAAGGAAGCCTGCCGTCGTTTCATCAACACCAATTGCCGAATATGGGTTTACATCAACAGCACGTAGCTCAACATATCCCACTCCTCGATTTTTCAAGGCTTGAGACGGTGTTTCACCTTTTTGAGGCACCTGTTTTGGGCGTACAAGACTGTAATATTCATTCTCGATCTGCAAAACATGATCATTGATTTGCAACGGCTCACCAGAGGCATCATTTAACCCTAAACGGCTAAATGGCGGGTAAGGAGAATGAACGGCTTTTTGTAAACCATCCAGATAGCCAGTCAAATTGTTGTAGTGAATACCTAAGCTTTTTTGAGCTGAGTTTTGGTAACCCAATCGTCCCATGCGCAAAGCTGTAGCATACGGTAAATAGTATGAACCTTTGATTAAAGGCAACAACTGATGTTTATGTCCAGTTAAGAAACAACGACATACTGTTGGGCTAGCACCCACTAAAAACATAACTAACGGTGTTAAACGGATAAAATTACGAATAAGACCAAAATAACGATGGCTACGATAATCCTGCAAACTTAATGATTTTAATTGTTCGTCAGTTTCATGAGCTTGTAGCTCGGCAAAAAGTGTATCTGGAAAAGATAAATTGTAATGCACGCCTGAAATGGTCTGCATACGGCGACCATATCGAATTCCCAGCCCACGGCGGTATAGTGTTTTAAAACGACCAATATTAGAGGTACCGTATTGTGCTAGACGAATCCTTTCTTCATTGTCATCTAACATACATGGCATAGACAGCGGCCAGAGTTTCTCACCATTTTCTAAATGACGATGCACAACCGCATGAATATCGGTGAGCTCATTCAAAGCTTCACCAATGGTTGGCTTAGGCGAGGTAATAAACTCCATTAATGCTTCTGAATAATCAGTCGTAATTTGTGGATGTGTTAAAGCTGAGCCCAATGCCTTTGGATGTAACTCTTGTGATAAGAACCCATTACTTTGCATACGTAGGCTTTCACGCTCTATTCCACGTAACATGCCTTGTAGTAGCGACGAATCCACCCAAGCAGGAATAACTGATTGAGAGGGTGTAGTGGGTTGACTCATGCATTTGCTCGCTTATTAAAGATCACTATATACAAAATCGTGAGATGATACGGCTATTTATATACTCACATCATTCCAGTTTGGCAATTTTTATCACAATCTTGTTATTTAAGACACGAAAGAATTGTGATTTTATTGAAGAATAATTGCTAAAGAGTTGTCAATATCATGAACGAACAAGACATTTTAAACTTTTGGTTTTCTCCTGAACACCGTTCACTTTGGTTTGCAAAAAGTGATGATTTTGACAAAAAAATTTGTGAAACTTTTTCTGACGTTCATCGACAGGCAACTCAAGCAGAACTCTGGTCTTGGCGAAAAACAGCTGAAGGCCGTCTGGCAGAGATTATTGTACTAGACCAGTTTTCTCGCAACATTTATCGTGATCAACCCCAATCTTTTGCCTACGACAGCTTGGCATTAGCTTTGGCACAAGAAACGATTAGCTTGCAACTCGATGCACAGCTTAATCCTGACCAACGCTCATTTTTGTATATGCCATTTATGCATAGTGAATCAAAATTGATCCATGAGTTTGCTTTAAAGTTATTTCAACGCCTCGGCAATGAAATTAATTTAAGCTTTGAGAAAAAGCATAAAGTGATTATTGATCGCTTTGGACGTTATCCTCATCGCAATACCATCCTCGGACGTGTTTCGACACCAGAGGAAACCGAATTTTTATTAGAACCGAACAGCAGTTTTTAAGACTGCTCTATTTTTTAATGCTGAGTTATCCATTCTTCCATGCTCAGCTGGGAGTTCACCATGAAATATCTCTCTCTTTGTTTAGCTTTAGGCACTGCCTTAACTCTAGGTGCTTGTTCTACCATACCTAGCAAACCAAAAACTTTCGATCAACTTGGCCAGTTTTCAGCCTATCCGTTAAATGCACAAACGTTCCGAATCAGCTTCCAAGCTGACTCAAACATGAGCTATGGAACAGCTGAAGAAATTACCTTGGTGAAATCAGCACAAACGACTGTACAAAAAGGCTTCCGCTTTTTTAAAGTACAAAATGACCCAAGTAATCAAAGCCAAAAACCACCTCGTCAGGCTGTGGTTTATCCAGCTGCACCGAGTTTTTATCCGTATGGTTATGGGCGTCGTTATCCGGGTTTCTGGCATGACCCGTTCTATGATTTCCCACAAGTGGTCAATATCGACCCTGTTCAAGTGTCGTATACTATTGAATGTTATCGGGATCAAAAGCAGGCTCCGCAGGACGCTTTTGATGCAACATTAATCCTCAAATCTATCGGACAAAAATATGGATTGAGTCCGACAGGAGAGCTGTTGCCACCGCCTGAGCCTCCAGTAAAACAAAAATGAATAGGATAAATTTATGAACATGGCAGAAGAAGTTCACCACGTGCCCAGTCTTAAACGTAGCAAATATTTTGCTACTCTGGCGCTTATTATTGTCGTTGTGCTGTGGATTGCACTGATGGTGGCTGATCGTTTTCTGCCAGAGTACACAGGTTTTATTCATATTTTAATGTTAGGGGCAGAAGCCGGTGTAGTCGGTGGTTTAGCCGACTGGTATGCGATTACGGTTCTGTTTCGGAACCCATTTGGTAAGTTACCCATTCCTAAGTTTTTACGCGACCATACCGAGATTATTCCGCGCAACAAAGCTCGCATTGCAGAGTCAATGGGCCGTTTTGTACAAGAAAACTTTCTTTCGCCTCAAGTGGTCGAACGAAGCTTAGAAAAAACGGACTTAAGCCTCGCAATTGGTCAATGGTTAGCAAGCCCACAAAACAATACCCAAGTGGTGCAGCTCATTCAGCAAACAGTACCGAAAATTTTTGAGTTTGTTAGCCAAGATCAAATTGCCAATTTTGTGCAAAACAATAGTGTGCAATGGGTGCGTAATACTGAAGTCAATAAACTCGCAAGTGAAATGCTACGCGCGGTCTTGGAAAATGATTTCCACCAAGACGTTTTACAGCGTGGACTCGATATTGCTCATGAATGGGTGGTACAAAACCCAGATAAAACCCGTGAATTAACCCGAAAAATGTTTAAAGCACTTGGTGTCTGGTCACTTGCAAAAGGCGCAAGCTGGATTGGTATTGATGTTCAACAACGTACCATCGATTCACTGGTTGAAAAAGTAGAATCGATGCTGGCAGACCCTGAACACCCATGGCGACAAGAAATTGAAACCATTGCCCACTCTCTCATGCTTGAGCTGGCAAAACCAGACAGCGTTGCTAGCCAACGTCTCAACAGCGGTAAAGATGCCCTTCTCGATAGTCCACAAGTCCTCAATTTCATCAGTGGCGCTGTTACGATTTTGTGTAATGCCATTAAAGAAGATTTAATGAAAGAAGACTCTGGCATTGCAATGAACCTAAGAGCTGCTATTCAGCAACTGGGTGAAAATCTTGTTCAGAATGTAAAAGTACGTGAAGTTCTCAACAAAGAAATGACAGGACTTGCGCTGACTTTTACAGATCAATATAGCCATAAAATCATACGCTATGTGAGTGAGCGCATTCATGAATGGGATTCGCGCGAAATGATTGGGAAAATTGAAAATGAAGTCGGTGGCGACCTACATATGATCCGAGTAAATGGCGTTGTAGTCGGTGCATTTATTGGTTTAACCCTCGGTGTAATTCGGGCAGTGATCGAATCAATTTTATAACTTTAAATATTTTAATAAGAGAATAATATGCTTCAACTACAGTCCAAACTGGCCACTCAAGGCGTGACTATTTTTAGTACCATGACGGCAATGGCACATCGTTTAGGTGCTCTCAACCTGTCACAAGGCTTCCCAGATTTTCCGGCACCACAAGCCTTACTGGAAGCTTTATCTCAGGCGACTTTAGCTGGGCATAATCAATATCCACCCGGCGATGGTATTCTCGGTTTACGCGAGCAACTCGCTTTACAATTTCAGCAGCGTGACCAACTTCAACTTGACCCTATAACGCAAATCACGATTACTCCCGGCGCAACCATTGCAATTTTTTGTGCCATACAGGCATGCATCAATGCAGGTGATGAAGTCATTATTTTTGACCCAAGTTATGACAGCTACGGCCCTTCTGTGCAGTTAGCAGGTGGTAAAGCTGTTCATATTGCACTTGAGGCACCTGACTTTAAGGTGAACTGGCAACACGTTAAAGATTTGATTAATGACAAAACCCGTATGATTGTGGTGAATACTCCCCATAATCCAACAGGTACCATCTGGGCAAAACAGGATTGGTTAGAACTGATTGCACTGATTCAAGATAAAAACATTGTGGTTTTATCTGATGAAGTCTATGAACACTTAGTCTTTGATGGTCAGCAACACTTTAGTGCATTGCATTTTCCAGAACTCAGAGAGCGTAGTTTTGTGATTGGATCTTTTGGGAAAACCTTTCATGTGACGGGCTGGAAAACAGGTTATTGCGTCGCTTCACCTGAGTTAATGCGTTTATTCCGCCAGATTTACCAATATGCGAATTTCTGTGGCACGACACCTTGTCAGATTGCTCTAGCGCAATATATGCAGCAACATCCGGAACATATTCAAGAGCTTTCACAGTTTTACCAAACTAAGCGAGATCGTTTTAATCAGGCAATTCACAATAGCCGTTTTTTACTAAAACCATCTCAAGGGACATATTTCCAAAATCTTGATTACAGTCAGATTAGACCTGACTTAAACGATGTAGAAATGTGCCAGTTTCTTGCCGAGCAACATAAAATTGTGGCTATTCCTGTTTCAGTTTTCTACCAGCAAGCGCCCGAGTCTTTACGCCTGATTCGCTTCTGCTTTGCTAAAAATGATGAGACATTGCAAAAAGCAGGAGAAATCTTGAATGAATGTTAATAAATTTAGAAACTTAGCATAGTAAAACACTACAAGAAATTTCACCTAAATATGCTAAGTTGAATGTCTGCCCCGCTCATCAAAGAGATGGGCGATGGAGAACACATGCCACCAAGACAGTCTTTAATTCACCAGCAAAATCTATGGAAAACATTTTTTGTTTTCTTACTGCCTCTCATTGCAACCAATATTTTGCAAAACTTGTCGGGGACGATTAACACCATCTTTGTTGGCCAAATGATGGGAGTAGATGCAATTGCAGCAGTTTCTGTATATTTCCCTATTTTATTCTTGCTTCTCGCTTTTATTATCGGGATTTCAACGGGTACTACTGTTTTAGTAGGGCAAGCGTGGGGTGCACAAAATATAGAGAAAGTCCAAAGTGTGGTCGGTTCTACCCTATTTATGACTCTGATTGGTGGGGTAATTACTGCGATTATCGGTGTGTTTTTTGCCCACGATATTTTAGAGTTATTGGGTACTGACCCTAAGGTAATGCATCTTGCTTTGCCTTATGTGCAATGGATGCTGGCGGGTAGCCCGCTTCTGTTTGTTTATATTATTTATACCTCAATTTTACGTGGTGTAGGCGACAGTACCACGCCTTTACTTGCGTTGGCTTTAACCAGTGTCATCGGCGTAATTATTACACCAATTCTACTTAAAGGTTATTTTGGCTTCCCTGCTCTAGGAATTATTGCACCTGCCATAGCATCAATTATTAGTTATATCGCAATATTAATTTTTCTTGCAATTTATCTGAACAAGAAAAATCATCCACTTCGGCCGAATCGTCAGCTTCTGCAACATATCCGTCATAATCCAGAACTGAGCAAAATCATTTTGCGCTTAGGCGTCCCAACCGGCATTCAAATGATTACCACCTCAATGGCTGGCTTGGTTATTGTTGGGTTAGTTAACCGTTATGGATCACATGCGACAGCAGCCTATGGTGCAGTGAATCAGGTGCTCAACTACATTCAGTTCCCTGCCTTATCAATCTCAATTGCGGCTTCAATTTTTGCAGCACAAGCGATTGGTGCTGGCAAATCTGATCTGTTAGCACGAGTAACCCGCACAGCTTTGGGAATGAACTTTTTATTTACAGGTACCTTAATTGCACTCGGCTATCTATTTTCAAAATATTTAATGGCTTTGTTTATTACCGACCCAACTGTGGTGGTGTTAGGGCAGCAACTTTTATTTATTGTACTTTGGGCAATTTTATTCTTTGGTGCAGGTGCCATTTTTGCATCGATCATGCGTGCCAGTGGAACCGTGACTGTTCCAATGCTACTTAATATTTCTGCTATTTTATTTATTGAAATTCCATGTGCTTACTGGTTTAGCTCAATATGGGGCCTTAAAGGAATCTGGGTTGCCTATGCCTTGGCATTTGTTAGTTTATGTATTATTCAAGGCTTGTATTACCAATTTATCTGGAAGAAAAAGAAGATCAAAGTTCTTATTTAGAACGAACTAAACCACATAAAAAAGCCATCATTTGATGGCTTTTTTACGTTAAAAAATTATTTCATTAATTTGGTCACAATGGTTGAAGCACGTTGATATCCCGTTGGGAATAAACGCTGGAATGCATCAAGAATTTTTGCATCACTGCCAATCAATAAACGGCGTTTATTTTTTAATACCGCTTGTAAAATTTGACGAGCTGCTTCTTCAGGTGGAGTACGTAGTAGCTTGTCAAAGTTTTGAATTGACTTAGTCGGGTCCATACCCAAACTATTCAAGCTATCACTCATTTTTGCAGATTTAGCAATATTGGTGCGGATTCCGCCCGGATGTACACACAAAGAGCTTACGCCACTTTTTTCAATATCTAACTCTTGGCGTAATGATTCAGTAAAACCACGTACAGCAAATTTAGTCGCGTTATAACCAGATTGAGTCGGTTGAGCAGTCAGACCAAATAAGCTTGAGATGTTAATAATATGGCCATCTTGAGTTTGCTTAATGAACGGTAAAAACTCTTTAGTACCGTACACGACACCCCAGAAGTTAATCCCAACGATCCACTCTAAATCTTCGTAGGTCGCACCTTCAACAGTTGAGCCTAACGCGACACCCGCATTGTTAAAAATCAGGTTAACAGAACCGTGATCTTGCACAGTTTCTTGCGCCCACTGCTTTACCGCTTCACGATCCGACACATCAAGCTTTTTGGTAGTAACCGTAATATTGCTGTACGGTTTTAAAAGCTCGACAGTTTGTTGTAATCCTTTTTCATTAATATCACTCAACGAAAGATGGCAGCCCTGTTTTGCCAAAAGAATTGCTAACTGTTGCCCAATGCCAGAACCTGCGCCCGTAATTGCAGCGACTTTGTTTTTAAAATTTTTCATTGTCCATCCTTTGTTTTTCGATATTTGCACAACCGGTTCATTGCATGTGCAGTTCAGACATCTTCAATATAATTTTGACAATATCCATTGTCAATATAGTACACTGTAATTTCAGATAGAATGGCACAATTCTTCTGAGGGCTTTATCATAGTGAGTATATTTGGCCAAAACCTATAAATTAGGAAACCAATCTTTAGGAAACGACTTATTTATGGCGACTAACGACTCAACCAGTAAAAAGAAAACAAAAAGTGTGAGTAAAGAACGTCAGTTCAAAGGGTTATCTCTATCTGAACGTAAAGAGGCGCGCCGTGAAAAATTGATTGAAGCAGGTATTGCGACCTACGGAACACTCGGTTTTTTTTCCGTGACGGTAAAAGATGTATGCCAAGAGGCAAAACTCACAGAACGTTATTTTTATGAATCATTTAAAAAGAGTGAAGATTTATTCCAAACAATCTTTTTAAAAATGATTGAAGAATTACAGCAGAACTTAATGCAAGCCGTGATTAAAGCTACCCCCGATCCAGAAAAAATGGTCGATGCTGGTTTAAGAGCACTGCTGACAACATTAAAAGACGACCCAAGATTAGCTCGTATTGTCTATGTCGACGCAGTTTTGGTACAAGAGTTACATAATCAGGCCACTATTCAAGAAACACTTGCGCAATTTGATCGCATGATTCAAGCCTTTGTTATGCTGACCATGCCGCAAATTCAACACCACGAAAATGAGCTTTCTTTAATCGCAACTGGTTTGAATGGATACGTCACTCAAATTGCGATTCGATGGGTCATGGGAGGGTTTGAACAGTCTCTTGAGCAGGTTTTAACCGCATGCCGTATCGTTTTCTTATCTTTATTAGCGCAAGTTTCAAAATAATATTAAAGTTTTTTGACAGCCATAAATGTGCGAAACCAGTTAAGCTATTCAAGTGATAACCTATTGAATGATTTTAAGAAAATTAAAATCTTCATGTCACAATTTGGTCATACCTTTGCCTTGGTTTTGTCACAAATTATTGCTAAATTTAATTTTATAGACTTTTCTGCAATGAAATTGTCATAATTAATCTTTGTAATAAGCCTGTCATAACTACAAAACGGTTCACCGTTAAATCTATAGGATATTGCGCTGTGAAAGATGACTATATTTTAATTGTCGATGATGAGCTTCCTATTCGCGAAATGATCCATACTTCTTTGGACATGGCAGGCTTTCAGTGTTTACAGGCAGAAGATGCCAAACAGGCTCATCAAATTATCGTCGACCAACGTCCGGCGCTTATCTTGCTTGATTGGATGTTACCTGGAGGCGTAAGTGGTGTCGATTTATGTCGCCGCTTAAAACGCGATGAGAACTTAGCAGAAATTCCAGTGATTATGTTGACTGCTCGCGGAGAAGAAGACCACAAAGTACAAGGTCTTGACGCAGGTGCAGATGACTACATGACTAAGCCTTTTTCAACACGTGAACTGGTTTCACGTATCAAGGCAGTTCTGCGTCGTGCTAATGCATTAAGTGGCGAAAAAACCATTGATGCCAATGGCTTAATTCTTGATCCTGTAAGCCAACGTGTTAGCTTTGGCAACAGCATTTTAGATATGGGTCCAACTGAATATCGCTTACTTGCATTTTTTATGACCCATCCAGAGCGTGCATATACACGTGCCCAGTTGCTCGATCAGGTATGGGGCGGTAATGTATATATTGAAGACCGCACTATCGATGTGCACATTCGCCGTTTGCGTAAAGTTTTAGAACCTTTTGGTGTTGACCGATTTGTTCAGACTGTGCGTGGAACTGGCTACCGTTTCTCAACACGTGCAGATTTAGCCGCAGGTTAACCAAGATTTATGTATGAACCCTACCCCGTCCCCGAACAGGTACGTGAACAAAAACTTTCTCGCTACAGTAGTTTATGGACGTTTGCCAAACAAGATTTACGGCTCTTATTATTTTTTCTAATTATTGCCGGTTTAGTCGGTTTAGGCGTTGGGTATTTCTGGAGCTGTATTTTTATCGCCTTCGTGGTGTTTTTTACACTCCAGTTGCGTTCTTTATATCTGGTCAATGACTGGATTGCGAATAAACCTTATGACGTTCCTCCAAATCTGAATGGGATTTGGGGGGCATTATTATTTAATGTCTACCGTGCTCAGCGCCAAGAACGAATTGTACAGGCCGAAATGGTCGGTTTAATTGACCGTGCACAGTCCTCTTTGGTTGCGCTTGCTGAAGCCGTTGTTTTAATTGATGACCAACATCAAATCGAGTGGTGGAACCCTGCTGCCGAACGTTTGTTAGGAATCAGTCCTCTCGACCGCGGCCGAAATCTATTAACGATTTTACGTCAGCCAACCTTTATTGAATATTTTAACAATATTGATCAAGCACCCGATGGGATTAAGCTTCACTCAAATTTTGATGATGACCGATATGTACAAGTTAAACTCACAAGATTTGGTGGAGAAAGTCGCTTATTGGTGGCTTACGACGTGACTCGTATGCACAACCTTGAGCAAATGCGTAAAGACTTCGTCGATAATATTTCTCATGAACTTCGAACCCCTTTAACCGTACTGAGCGGTTATATCGAGACATTTACCGATCAGGAAGATATTAGTCCGCGCTGGAAACGTGCTTTTGATCAGATGCAGTCTCAAACTAAGCGTATGAATGCTTTGGTGAATGACTTACTGCTGTTATCGAATTTAGAAAATAATAAAAAAATTGCAAAAAATCAGATTATTGAAATGCCGAGTTTAATGAGTCAACTCTTTGATGACGCTCAGGCCTACAATGCCGATTATGGACACACGCTCAATTTACACATTGATAGCCACTGTGACCTGATTGGTTCTGACATGGAAATTGCTAGTGCATTTAGTAACTTAATTACCAATGCCATTAAGTACACGCCAAAAGGTGGAACAATTACCATTGGCTGGCATGATGACGGTGAACATGCGTACTTTAGTGTACAAGACACAGGTATTGGAATTAACCCTAAACATTTGCCACGACTAACTGAGCGCTTCTACCGCGTAGACAGCGATCGTAGTCGTCAAACAGGTGGAACTGGTTTAGGTCTTGCGATTGTAAAACACGTGTTGATGCAACACGGCGCGTATTTAGATGTACAGTCTAAAGAAAACGAAGGATCAACATTTACCGCAGTTTTTCCAAAAGAAAGACTCTATAACATGACCTAAAGTTGCCCCCGCATATATAAAAAGCCGACTGATGAAAAGTCGGCTTTTTTGTAATATTTAAGCTAAGTTACTTAAAATTCGAACAATAAGATTTCGTCTGATTTTTCTCTAGGATATTTAAAAAACTAGTGGCAAAAGTATTACTTTGACGCAGTGCGTCACGGTGATCTCCGCCATCAATTGTTTGATAGATAGTTGGTTTTTTTAATTTACATAACTGTTGGTAATAAGCTGATGTCCCTCTAGGGTCGACTAAATGATCTTTAGAACCTTGAACAATCATTAACGGTACAGTAGGCACCATATTTTCAATAGACTGTTGTTTTAGATAAGCCAAAAGAGGTTTTAAATCAGCATCAGACCGAAATATGCTAGAAGGAGATTTCTTCAAGTCAGATTGAAGTTCAGATAAACAACGACTGCGCGCTTGAGTCAGTACGGTGTTCATTTCAGGACTTACCAGCTTTTCAGGAACGATGCTTGGATCTGCTGCTTGCGCACCCAATAATACAATCGGGAAGAAAGCTGCCACACTTGGTTCTGGATTTGCATTACTCTGCACATATTCTGCAATACCTTCATATTGATAGCCGCCTGGCGCAAGAGCGATGGCCCCTTTTAAATCTAGTTCAGGTGCATCTTTTTGACCATAGGCAGACACTGCAATTGCCGCAGCTCCGCCTTGACTGTGCCCCATCACCAACCACTGTTTATTAAAACTTTTGGGCTTAAGCAAATGTAATGCACGCACTGCATCGACTACCGTATGCAGTTGGCTCTTTGCATTCATATAAGGATGTGCCCCTAAAGTACCTAAGCCTTGATAATCAGGTGCAACAACTGCATAACCACGTGCAAGCCAACCATCTAAAGCTTTAGAAGCAACTTCTTGGTATGAATGAACTGGCCCACCCACATAATCACCCGAAGGTGCACAGGTGTCAGCAACTCCAGTCGTGCCATGCGCCCAAGCGAGTATTGGCCAGCCATTTTTTGGCGGAGTGCCTTTCGGTAATAAAATAAAAGCCGATGCCACAATGGGCTCGCCCTGAATTCCTCGACTACGATAATTAACTAACAAACGCTGATCAGCATGAGGAAATAAATCCGTCACATCTTGCCGTTCTAGAGACAGTATTGAACCCGGTTTGTCGCTCACAATTTGCTTACCCAAATCTGTAATGGGAGCAGCGATAGCAGAGCCAAACATCAAACAAACACTGCTAAATAAAATTTTTACAAAAGAATTACTTTTTCTAATCAAGGGATTACTCCTCTATTATTTACATTAAATCTATTTAAATAATTAATTTATAAAATATAAATTACCATAAAAAATTCTATATTTATATTCATCTTAAAATAATTTACATTTATATATAAACACTTAAAATCTAATTAGAATATATTTTAAAGAAATGCATTATAAATATCGTTGCAAAAATTAATCCAATTTCAATAATAAAAAATATATGCTGATATTTTCTTAATTACTATAGCGATTAAAATGTCAAAACAATATAAATTTATACCATACCTGATTTGTCTTATTCTCGGTTCTCTACCCATCCATAGTTTTGCAGACGTAGAAGTGTATGGTCCTGGTGGGCCAGCACCTGCCATGAAAGAAGCCGCCAAACAATTCAGCAAAAAAACGGGGATAGCAGTCCATGTGACTTCTGGTCCAACTTCTCAATGGTCTGACAAAGCGAAACTTGATGCCGATGTTATATATAGTGGTTCTGAAGCCATGATGTCTGATTTTGAAAATACTTTTTCTGAGCAAATTATAAAAGACTCGGTGGAACCTTTATATTTACGCCCCGCGGCCATTTTAGTACGCAAAGGAAATCCTAAAAATATTAAAGGATTTAAAGACCTAGCTAAATCTGGCGTTAAAGTTTTAGTTACTCATGGTGCAGGTCAGGTCGGTATGTGGGAGGATATCGCTGGTAGAACTGGCAAGATTCAATTAACCAAATCTGTTCGAAAAAATATTGCCACCTATGCAGCCAATACAGGTATTGCCAAGAAAAACTGGGAAGAAAATAGCAGCTATGATGCTTGGTTAGTTTTTAATATTTGGGGAATTAGTAACCCAGATGTTGGGCAAATTATACCTATTGAACCAGAGTTGGTTATCTATCGTGATACAGGTGTTTCCTTAACCAAACATAGTTTAAAAGACACTGAAGCTAAACGTTTTGTAGAGTTCTTATCGTCTCAGCAAGGTAATACTATTTTCAAAAAATATGGTTGGACTAAATAGTTAAAAAAGGGAGCATAGCTCCCTTTTCTTTTTTAAAATTATTCACTCTAGTTCATCTAGAATATATTCATTTCAAATTAAATATATTCCAACGGCATATAAACTTCCTAGTATTAAACAAAAGGCTGAACTGATATACCAAAATAAATCACTATTACCGACAAATTTTGACTTTAACCACGGAAAAGCCAGACCACGGATAAGAAAAACCGCTGCAACAAGCGACAAAATAAGTTTAGTAAATGGTAATAGCTGTATTCCCTTTGCTGCAAAAAAAGCATATGTAGCACATACCGTTAGAATTAATCCCACAGCTATAGCTGTAAAATTAGGATACCAATGCCCTCTTTCGACCATCTGAACAATACTTTTCCCGGCCCCTAAAAACCGAAAACCATTTGCCCCCCAGAACACACAAACAAAATGAAGTAATGCGGCACAGAATGTTAATAATGCAGCAATATAAAGTAGAGCGTTCGGAAGTGAATGCATTAGATTTTATACTAATAAATATATGTGATATTTATTATACTCAATTATAAAATATATAAAACTTATTGATAGTTGAAATGAATTTAACTTGGTATTTAATACTTTAAATACCAAGCTTGGTTTACTTAATTATTTGCTCTCAAACTCTTTAAAATCAGCTTTTCTGATTTTTGCATGAATACCTTTGGTTTTATCTACAACTTGTGAAACTTCAAAATCAGTTGCGGCACTTAAATACGCATAAGCCGTTGCTTCATCAATACCGTATTCTTGGTTTAAGAAACGAATAGCTTCACGTGTAGATTTTTTCATGGCTTCATCTAGATCTTCATCAAGTCCCGGTGTAATCCAAAACTCAGCATTTTCAGCTAAAGGTTGTTTTAGCTCTTTGCCCGGTATTTTATCTTTACCTGCTTTGAGCAAGGTAAATTTTAGTGTTGCGCGGGCTGAAGCTTCTAGTGCCGTTAATGCTACTTCACCATCCCCTTGCGCGAAATGGCTATCACCCGTATAGAATAATGCGCCTTTGACCTGAACAGGATAATAAGCTGTTGAACCTGCACCTAGTTCATTAATATCAATATTTCCACCATACATTGCAGGGGGTACAGAGTGAACAGGCTCAGAAGTATTGGCTGCTACCCCCATAATTCCCATAAAAGGATACAGTGGGAAACGTATTGATTTACCCGATTCTGTTTTTAATACACCTTCGTACTCACCTTTAGCATTTTTTTCAATTGGTGTGAAAATTGAGACATTTCCATAGCGTTCAGGATGCTCAGCCGATGCATTTTCTTGCTTTGCTTTTTTAGGAAATTCCCCCACTAACGCACCTTTACCATGTCGATTTGAAATAACACCGTAAGGTACACGCGGCTCAACTTTAAGTACCTCAACTTTCAAAATATCACCGGGCTGTGCGCCTTCAATTGCAACAGGACCTGTCACAATATGTGGCCCATCTTTATGAAAATCATGCTTTAAATTTGACTGCGTAATTGTTTTTGCATCTTCCAATATTTCATTAGATTTGACACCTTTCGATTGAAAGAACTTTTCAGCATTACGCCCTTGGTCTTCAAGCAAACCTTCATGAGAAACCGTATCAAATGTCACAACACTACCCGACGGAACAGTAAGCACAGGTTTAGCATCCCGATTCGGTAAATAACCCCATGTAATGGTATTTAAAGTAGATGGAACGTAATAATTACCTTTATATTCGCCACTTTGAAGTTGAGTAGGCTGTTTTGAAATTTGATTTAAAACTTTAAAATCATTGGCATGAGTGAGTGAAATACAAAGTACAGATAAAACCGAAGCTGTAAGGCGTTTAACTTTTAACATTATTTCAGAACCTAAAAAATATGAAAATTACAGTAAGGTCCTGAATAGTTAGCAAGCATTGTGCCAAGGCTAAAGCCTGTGCAATATTTAAAAAACGCTTCATATTTATAAAATTAAATAAATTTTTTATATTTAACAACTTATCTTCAAATAAAATTAAAATTACGACTTAAGTCTAACTTAAATATTTCTTCCTATTTTTATTTATTAATTTTCAATTATATTAATATCTTTGCTCTCTTCAGACACATATTTATAGACTAGATTATATAACGTACCAACTTAGATCACTTAATAATAATTACATTTCCATATAATATAAATTCAGACATGGTTATATATTTTACTTTTATTAATTGAAAGAAAAAATAAGCCCTGAATAATTAAATCCAGGGCTTATTTGTATTATACAGGCTATAAAATTGACTAAACTGTATGTCCCATGCGCTCGCCCATTACAACCACAGACTCAGCTTTAAAACGTTGTTCCCATTCGATCTTATCTTTTTCAAATAAAATAACCGCGGTAGAACCTAAATAAAAACGTCCAAGCTCAGCACCTTTCTCTAGCTTTAACTGATGATGCTGTAATTCAATACGACCTGAAGGTTTCACTTTGCCTGTCGCCACAGTTTCAATACCAGCAACAATCATTGCACCCACTAACACAACAGCCATACGGCCAAGTTCAGTATCAAATAAACACACCATGCGTTCATTACGGGCAAATAGTCCCGGTACATTTTCAGCAGTTACCTGATTTACCGAAAATAGCTCACCCGGTACATACAAAGTTTCAGTTAATGTACCTGCAAACGGCATATGTACACGGTGGTAATCGCGTGGAGATAGATAGACTGTCGCGAACTCGCCTTCTTGAAACGGCTGAGCAAGTTGTGGGTCGCCAATGAGTTTCTCTACAGAAAAGCTTTGGCCTTTTGCTTGAAATACTTCACCCGCAGTAATTTTACCAATCTGAGAAATAGCACCATCAGCAGGTGACACAATGCTATCTGCATTTTCGTCAACGAGACGCACACCATCTTTTAAAGCACGAGTAAAAAAGTCATTAAAAGATTTATATTTCAGTGCATTGCCTTGTTCAGCAATCGATAGATCAATCCCATATTTAGTTTTAAATGCATGAATAACAGCAGTTTTCACAACTGGATTTTCACTCGCAGCAACTTTACCTACCACACGGCTCAATTGGTGCTGTGGTACAAGGTTTTGTGCCTTAATAAATAATTCTTTTTTTAATCGAGATGTGAAACTCACGACGGTGATTCTCCAATAATAATAGGACTATCGAGGCGATTGCCCCATTCACTCCACGCACCATCATAGGCTTTTGCTTCCCAGCCCAAGAGCCTAGCCAAAATATAGGCCAAACCGGAACGGTGATGTGACTGGCAGTACACAACTACAGGTTGCTGTAAATCGAACCCAAGTTGTTCAAGGCGCTGCCGCGTGCGTTCAAGCGGATGCAATTTTAGATGATTTTGACGATTAAGTGCAGTACTCCATTCAAAATGGAGTGCATTTGGAATGTGACCGCCGCGTCGCGCTGCTAAACGGATCCCACTATATTCATCACTCGTCCGGCAATCCCACAATTGAACATTTTCTTGTTCTACTTGTTTGCGTAGCTCTTCATAGTTCACACGGAACTGAGCGGCATGCGATAAATCAATCTGAATTAAGTCTTCAACAGGAGAAACTTCTTCGACTTCTGCTGTAGTTGGTAACCCTGCTCCTAACCATGCATGGATACCGCCATTAATTAAACTGGTACGGGTGAATCCTAAGCAATGCAAATTCCAGATTAAACGTCCAGCCCATGCTCCACCTTCATCGTCATAGACCACAACATGATGATTAGGTGAAATATTCAATTTCTCAATCAGTGCTTGCAAACCTGCTTCATCTGGCAAAATGCCAGTGGCTTCTTCGTGTTGAGACACCAACCATTTAGGTTGTAAGTGAATAGCATGCGGAATATGAAGTTGCTCATAAACAGAAGCACGGCTCAAATCTACAATGCGAATATATTCATTGCCTAAATAAGGCACTAACTCTTCTGCTTCTATTAATAAATCGAGTTTAAAATCTGGAGGTGTCATCGTCATGGTTACTTTTTATACCAGCTTATTTCCAATCTTAGCATAAGCATATATCTAAAAAACTCTGATTTTCTGCAACTCTTTAGCAGAAAATCAGATATCAGCATTCTTACTTTTAAAAATACAAAATAGAGAGACTATTTATTACTTAAACCACTTCTTCAAGTTCTTCGATTTCAAAAACCTGACGTAAATAAGCCAAGAAAGTATCGTTATCAGTCATGGTTTTACCGGGACTATCAGAGATTTTCGCAACCGACTGACCATTACATTCGACTAGTTTCAACACAATATTGAGCGGCTTTTGTCCCATATCATTAGTCAAATTAGTTCCAATACCAAAACTCACCTGAAAACGATCTTTAAAGTATTGATGTAATTCCCATGCTTTTGGCAAATTAAGACCATCGCTAAAAGTCAGCATCTTAGTTTTGGTATCAATTTTTAATTTACGATAATGCGCATAGGCCTTATCACCCCATTCGTAAGGGTCACCACTATCATGGCGTAGGCCATCAAATAGTTTCGCGAAGTACAAGTCAAAATCTCGCAGGAACGCATCCATACCAACAACGTCAGTCAAAGCAATTCCTAAGTCTCCACGATATTCTTGAACCCATGTCTCTAAAGCCGCTTTTTGAAAGTCACGCAGACGTACATCAAGGGCCTGAAAAGCTTGTAGGAATTCATGAGCCATGGTCCCAATTGGTGTAATGTTTAACTCTTTTGCGAGCAGGACATTACTTGTACCACGGAACACATTTGGCACTGTTTTATGAAAGGCTGCTACAACATGTTTTTGCCATACGAAGCTATAACGGCGACGTGTACCAAAATCAGAAACTAAGAATGGAGGATCATTCGGTTTTTGTGTTTTTTCAAATTCCTGAATCAATTCAAGCTTAGCCTTTAAACGGCGCTCGCCTTCAGCCCATACTTCATCGGTTTTGATACGACTAAAATAAAGTTCATTTACAATTGCCAATACAAAAATTTCAAACATCATGGCTTGGACCATCGGACCTTCAATATGAATATCCAAACGACCTTCCGCATCGATGCTAGCTCGAATAAAGCGTCGCTTCAGTTGAAACAGTTCTAAGTAATCGACAAAGTCACTTTTTATAAAGCGTAATTTACGTAAATATTGAAGCTCGTCTTCTTTATATTTGAGATTACATAAATGGTCGAGTTGCTCGTTTAAATCATCCAAAATATCTACTAGTGGATAGACAGTATCTTCTAAATTTCTACAGCGGAAATGATAGACACTATGTGTTTGCGGGAATTTATGCAAAACCACTTGTAGCATCGTAAATTTGTACAAGTCTGTATCTAGTAAAGAATGGATAATTGGAGACATAGTCAATGATTATTCGCTTGCTTCTTAGCATTAAAGCATATTTTTATAAATCAATTGCGAGGTTTTATACCATTGTTGCAGTTCCATGAAATTTCCTTTTAAAAATCATTTAATTTAAATTCTGCTAAACTAAATCAATTCAATTAATTGCAGAAATTTGCTTTAACTATGCGCGCTTTAATACAACGAGTTCTTGAAGCCAAAGTGGTGGTTGACGGTGAGACTACTGGTGAAATCCAACACGGACTACTGGTTTTTTTAGGCATTGGCCGTGATGACACTTTAGCAATTGGCCAAAAGCTTATTGATAAGATTTTGAAATATCGAATCTTTGATGACGAACAAGGCAAAATGGGTTGGAATGTCTCTCAAGCAAATGGTGGAATCCTGCTTGTTTCACAGTTTACCCTGATGGCCCAAACGCAAAAAGGTTTACGTCCAGATTTTGGTCCAGCCATGCCTCCAGCAGATGCCAAAGCGTTATATGAACAGTTGGTTGAATACGCTCATTCACAATTTGAAAAAGTTCAAACCGGCATTTTTGCAGCCGATATGAAGGTTCATCTCATTAATGATGGTCCCGTGACGTTTAACTTAGAAGTCGAAGCGTAGATATAAAAAAACTCCCAAATGGGAGTTTTTTTATATCTGGTGATTAACGACCAGTTTTCTCTTTAATAAAAGCACGTGCTTGACGTACTTTCTCTTTAACTGGTTTTGGCAACTTAGGTGGAATGAGTCTAGCCACTTGGTTAAACCAAACAAGTAGGCTGAAGTCTCCTTCCATCTTAATACTGCCATTTTGCATGCCTGTCATAAATGCAGTTGGGTCACCTTTAATCAAAGTTTTTACACCCTGTTCGCTATCTGCAAATTGCAAGATAAAGTCAGCTTTTTCAGCTGCGCCTGCAACAGTATCGATCTGTCCATTATTAATAATGATCTGACGTGCAACACCTAAGTCCGTACCAATCTGAATACGGAAAGCGCGGTCATGAATCAATTCAATAAACTTAGGGCTAGTACGTGCCAATTGCTTCATACGCAGCACTAAACCTGCTACCAATAAATCTAACGGGTCTGTACTGACATCAACGAGAGGTAACTTGACTACAGGTATAGAAGAAAGTTTCATGAACATTCACGCCTATTGTATTTTTATGAAAACTTTAGTGCAAAACTCAACAAGAACATACCATTGCTTGTGTTTTGTGCATCAACTGATAATTTTTAGCTGGCAACGCAATCTAGATGAAACGTCAACAGACGCGTCTATCGTAGCATAACTGGCTATTTTTTAATAAATGCTTTGTATAATAAAAATCACGTTTCGTAAATAAAAAAGGCATGCTGTGCATACCTTTTTACCGTTAGATAACAATTTAATTATCGGCTAGAACATTGCTGCTGATCATCTTCATATACTGGCGTGTGTTCTATATATTGGCGATTTGCCAAAGCCTTTTGTGCCTGTTTATCCTCACGTAACAAAACAAATGTAACCATTACCATCGCTAGACTTAGTGCAGTTAAATAACTATATGTGACTGGCATTTCAAAAGTGACTTGAACTCCAAAACGGACCACTTCCAATAGCCCCCAAAAGAACATCCCTGCAAGCATAAAACCAAGCCAACGACGGTAAGGAGAAAAGAAAACAGCAACAAGCGCGACAGCGATCAAGCTGAATCCGGCGATAGCGGCAAAATTCGCTGTTACCATAGAAACCTCCGTCTTAATGAAAACGTCTAAAAAGATTCGGTCTTAAAAACCCGACCTCATTCCAAAAACAACTTTAATTCATAATTTGTGTTGAAGCTTAGGATGCATTATGGATGTTTTTTTTTAGAAAAAAAGACCCGTTTTTTCTTAATGCGACATACTTTGTCGCAACATTCTTTTGTCATTACATTTTTGTAAAATTCAAAAAGTTCGATTCCCTATATGGCATCAATTCTGGCGTGTCATTACAAAAAAATATGCTGTTTTTAAGGATCAAAATAAGTTTTTTTCAGATTTTTTTATTGCCTTTTTTCTGTGCAAAATTCTGTCATAACTTGCTTGTTTTTATGACTATTCTGCATAAAAAAAGCGCTACTCTGAAGTAGCGCTTAAAGCTTAGCCCTATAGGTTAAGCACGGTTTAAATCTTTGTCATGCATACCTAATAAATACAGCACGCCATCTAAGCCTACACTTGAAATAGCCTGATTTGCATTTTGACGAACTAACGGTTTAGCGCGATAAGCTACACCTAAGCCTGCAATAGCAAGCATTGGCAAATCGTTTGCACCATCACCTACTGCCATCGCTTGCTCTAGAGAAATACCCATTTTATTTGCAAGTTCGCGTAATAACTCAGCTTTACGAGCGCCATCAACAATTGCGCCTTTTACTTCACCTGTTACGAAACCGTCTTGCACATCTAAGATGTTTGCATGAACTTCATCAATACCAAGCTTGCCTTGTAAATATTCAGCAAAATACTGGAATCCACCAGATAAAATTGCCGTTTTATAACCAAGCGCTTTTAAAGTCGAGATCAGGCGTTCTGCACCTTCAGTAATGGTTAAACGCTCTGCAATTTTAGGTAGAACAGCAGCATCTAGCCCTTTTAATAATGCAACACGTGCGCGGAAGCTTTGCTGGAAATCAAGTTCACCTTGCATTGCTCTTTCAGTAATTTCAGCAACTTGTGCGCCTACCCCTGCTTCAATCGCTAACTCATCAATCACTTCTTGTTCAATGAGTGTTGAGTCCATATCAAAACAAACTAAACGGCGGTTACGTCGATAAGCGTTGTCTTCTTGAACGGCAACATCAATATTTAATTCGCTTGAAAGAAGTAAACATGCTGCACGCATAGCTTGAGCATCTAGAGTTGGGCCACTGCTTAAACCAAACTGTACACATGCACGACGTGGGAATGCGCTATCCTTTTCAAAGTCGACACGGCCTGATAAACGGGTAACCGTTTCAATGTTAAAGCCTTGGCTAGACACAATTTGTGTAACCGCTTGTAAGTGTGCAGCAGTGAGTTCAGGGGCTAAAGCCGTGACGATATAACGAGTACGACCACCTTCAGTTACCCATTGATCGTATTCTGCGCCTGTGATTGGTTTAAAGCGCACTGTTAAGCCAATATCATGTGCTAAAATCAGAATTTCTTTCATTGCCAATGCAGTCGCAGTTTCATTATCGGAAGCGACTACAATGCCTAATGTAAGTTGATTATGAATAACAGCCTGACCTACATCCAGTATTTGCAATGAATGTACGGATAGTACTTGCATTAATCGGGTAAACTGGTTTGGTTGGTCTGGTCCTAAAAAGGATATAAGAATGATTTCTCGCATGAATTGACTCTAGTCTGAGTGACAACTATTGTAAGAATCATAATCGAATTTCAATATAATTGCCTTGGAAGTTTAACTTGATTGCGCCTAGACAAGGGCTATTTGCTAGCCTACTGATCGTTAGTTTTGCATTGCATACCTTTTTAATGGTGATTGCAACAACACACCAGCTTAATGAAAACCGTGCGAGTCAAGGTCAGCTCATGACTAGTCAACTCGTGGCCGACAGCTTATCTGAGCTAGAACCTGCTAATACGGTGTCTTTAGCTCTGATTGCCAATCGCTATGCGACCAATCCAAGCGTTGCGTCTATTCGCATTCTTGATGCCAACAAACAAGTACTGGCAACGAGTGGAATTTCAAAAACTCGCCAAGGTGAGATTTTTGCTCGTGATGCTTTGCAAAACGAAAAGAAAGTAGGCTCTATCGAGGTTACGCTGATTCAGCCAAGTATTGGCGAAATTTTGCGCACACAATGGCTAGCAATCTTAGCATCTCTGTTTTTGCATGTTTTATTATGGCTTGCCTATCGCGCGATTGCTCGCCCAACCCGTAGCGAATACTTGGCACGCATTAATGAAGAAAACCGCTTGAAACATGAAATTCAGCAGTTAACTCAGGCGCTTGCATTAGAAAAACAAAATACGGTGACATTGGTTGCCCAAGCTCAGCAACAGGCTAAAGCTAAACCAGCGCTTCGCCCACAAGCCGAAAAAACTTCAGAGTCAGCTGATCAACATACTTTGGCACTCAATATCCAGTTTTATGACCCTAAACAATTATTAAGCAGTGTGAATCAATCGGTATCTGTTCCGTACTTTAAACTCTGTCAGCTCTTTTTAAATAAGAGTATTGAGTTATGCGTGAAGCATTACCAATTGAAGCTAACAGATATTGAAGTGGTAGATGAGTTTAATGCCGAGGGCGCGACACTCGCGATTTCAACCTCGCATACGCATGCCGTAGAGTGTTTACTCATGATTGGAACCGTATTCCAACTACTCTCAGACGTTTTATATAAACGTTACCGCGAAGATAAACGCTTTGCGCTGCAAACCCGTAGCGCAACGTGTAATGCTGTAGAAGCAATGCAAATTGATGCGAAAGAAGCTGCTCAACGTTTAGCACAGCATCTTCATGCGAAAGAATCTGCTTTATATCTTGAAAATGATCAACTCAAAGCAATTCAAGACAGCTATCAACTTGTGGCAATGCCAAACCCAAGCAATGTGATGACTCGTCATGCCTTTATGATCAATGGTATGAATGCAGAGTGTGCTGAACTTGCTCAAAATATTCGGACTGAAATTTTGATGGGGAAAAAATCAATCCCACAAAATGATAGTCCAAGCAGTGCAGCTTCATAAAAAATAACTGCGCATATCAGAACCTAGCCTTTTGGCTAGGTTTTTTTATTTAAATTCATTGTTTTTATTTTAAATTATTCCATTTTCTTATGATTTATTTGTATAAATAAAGCTGGATCTATTCTATCTCGATGCAAAGTTGGATAAATCAGAATCATAGGCAAAATTATCTAAACAGCGTAAACTATGCAAAATTTATTAAATAGAAATTGTCTAACGACAAAAAAAGGTGAGAGCGAATGCCGCTGAGTCGTGTTGAAGATCTTGTCGCCGATATTCGTGCAGGCAAAATGGTTATCTTGATGGATGACGAAGATCGCGAAAATGAAGGTGATCTTGTCATTGCAGCAACGCATGTTCGTCCTGAAGACATTAACTTCATGATTACCCATGCACGTGGTCTAGTTTGCTTAACGTTAAGCCGTGAGCGCTGTAAGCAGTTAAACCTTCCGTTGATGGTTGACCAAAACGGTGCTCAGCATAGTACAAACTTTACCTTATCAATCGAAGCCGCTGAAGGTATTACGACTGGTATTTCAGCAGCAGAGCGTGCACATACAATTCAAGCTGCTGTCGCAGCGCATGCAAAGCCAAGTGATATTGTACAACCGGGCCATATCTTCCCGTTAATGGCACAGCCAGGCGGTGTTCTACATCGCGCGGGTCATACCGAAGCGGGCTGTGATTTAACACGCTTAGCAGGTCTTGAACCAGCGTCTGTCATTTGTGAAATCATCAATGAAGATGGCACAATGGCACGCCGTGCAGATTTAGAAATTTTTGCCGAGAAGCATGGCTTAAAAATTGGTACAATTGCGGACTTGATTCACTACCGCATGACCAATGAGCAAACGGTTGAACGTCTGGATCAAAAAACCATTCAAACAGAATATGGTTCATTTGAACTCTATCGTTATCGTGAGATTGGTAACCCAGACATCCATTTGGCTTTAGTCAAAGGCGAGCCAAAAGAAGGTGTTACAACAGTACGTGTACATGGTTTCAGTCCAATTCGCGATTTGCTTAAGCTAAATAAAGCTGATGGTGAACCTGCGTGGAATTTAGACCGTGCACTACAGACAATTGCAGCGAGTGATCGCGGTGTTTTAGTCTGGATCGGGCAAGATCATTTGCAAGACTTGGGACCAGCGCTGGATGATTTAAACAAGCCGAAACCGGTGAAATCCAATGCAGCACTTTCACATCAATATCAAACCATTGGTGTAGGCGCTCAAATTTTGCGTGACTTAGGTGTTGAAAAAATGAAGCTTCTTAGCTCACCATTACGTTTCAATGCTTTATCTGGCTTTAATTTAGAAGTAGTGGAATATGTCACTGCTGATCAAATCACAACGAAATAATCGAGGTTGCTATGGCAATTCGCCGTATTGAAGGTTTATTACATCTCGCAAGCGAAGGTCGTTATGCGATTTTAGTGGGTCGTTTCAACAGTTTTGTTGTTGAACACTTATTGGATGGTGCAATCGACACATTAAAACGTCATGGTGTAAATGAAGATAACATTACTGTTATTCATGCTCCTGGCGCATGGGAACTCCCGATTGTTGCTAAAAAATTAGCTACATCAAATCAATTTGATGCAATCATCGCACTTGGCGCAGTTATTCGTGGTAGCACACCACACTTTGACTTCGTAGCTGGTGAATGTGCAAAAGGTTTAGGTGTAGTTGCGTTAGAAAGCAGCTTGCCTGTCATCAATGGTGTATTAACTACTGATAGCATCGAGCAAGCCATCGAACGTTCAGGTACAAAAGCAGGAAACAAAGGTAGCGAAGCTGCTTTAACTGCAATTGAAATGGTTAATTTATTAAAGGCAATTTAAAGCATGTCTCAAACACTGCAAGCCGCTTATGCAGCAAAACGCAAAGCACGTCGTTTTGCTGTACAAGGTATTTATGAGTGGCAAATGAGTCACAATCCTGTACATGAAATCGAAGCACGTACTCGTGCTGAAAATGCCATGCACAAGGTAGACTTAAATTACTATCACGAACTATTAACGCAAGTGATTGCACTGCGCGATGATCTTGATGCATTACTCATTCCGGTACTTGACCGTGAACTTAGTGCACTTGATGGCGTTGAGCTTGCAACCCTACGTTTAGGTGCTTATGAGTTACGTGATCATTTAGAAGTACCTTATCGTGTAGTTCTTGATGAAGCCATTGAACTCGCCAAACACTTTGGTGGAGCAGATAGCCATAAATACATTAATGGCGTTTTAGATCGTTTAAGTTCAACACTACGTAGTGCTGAAAAACAACAAGCAAACTAATAGGTTTGAAGTTGATATGGCTGAGTTTTCTATTATTGACCAATACTTTAACAGACAATCTTATACAGATGTCACCTTAGGTATTGGAGATGACTCAGCCTTAGTTACCCCTCCTCAAAATCAACAATTGGTGATCTGTGCAGATACGCTAGTTGCTGGTCGACACTTTCCTCTTAATACCTCAGCGCATGCAATTGGCTGGAAAAGTGTGGCTGTTAATCTTTCAGATATTGCTGCCATGGGTGCTAAACCTCATAGTATTTTACTTGCGTTAAGCCTACCTACCATTGACCATGAATGGCTCAAAGGATTCAGTCAGGGCATCTATGACTGCTGTAATCAATTTGGTGTTGCTCTCATTGGTGGAGATACGACCCAAGGTCCACATCTGACCATTACAGTGACGGCTATGGGTTGGATTGAAGCTGGACAAGCCGTGTTACGTTCAGGCGCAAAAGTCGGCGACTATGTTTGTGTAAGCGGTCAAGTCGGAGATGCAGCCTATGGTTTACAACACTTAGGACACCCTTTACAAACAAGACTAGACTACCCAACACCACGTTGTCAGCTTGGACAACAGTTAAAGGGCCTTGCTTCTAGCATGATTGATATTTCTGATGGATTAGCACAAGATTTAGGTCATATTTTAAAAGCATCCAAGGTCGGTGCTCGATTATTTTTAGAAAAGTTACCGATTGATTCAACGCTAGAGAAACTACCAGAACAGCAGCGCTGGCAATATGCGCTAGCAGGTGGTGATGACTACGAATTATGTTTTACAATAACACCGCAAAATTATGAAAAACTTTTGCAAAAACAACTAGACATTAAGATTACAATGATCGGACAGATCGTTGAGCAAACACAACTAACTTTTGAGCATTTGGGTTCAGATTACCCATTGCAAATTCATGGATACCAACACTTTGCATAAGCCGCCGATTCATTTTAAAGACATGTCTTGGTTCAACCGCTGCATCGTTTTCTGTGGAGTTGGTTTCGGATCTGGTCTCGCACCTAAAGCCCCCGGTACTTTTGGCTCTGCTTTTGCCCTACTCTTCGTTCCGATCTGGTTATCGCTTGGATTTAACTTAAGCTTAATCGCGATAATTATCATGTCTTTGGTCGGGATTTATATTTGTGGACAAACAGCAAAAGTCATAAATGTACACGATGATGGTCGAATTGTGTGGGATGAATTTGCAGGGCAATCTATTACCTTTCTTCCTCTCATTTACTTACAACAAATGAACTGGATGTGGGTGATCGTCGGCTTCATATTATTTCGAATTTTCGATGTTTGGAAACCTTGGCCTATCCGTGTTATTGATCGTCAAGTGCATGGTGGTTTTGGTATTATGCTTGACGATATTATTGCCGGTGTATGGGCTGCTCTTTGTACACTAATTATTATCCATTTGACTTAATCATTAGAGTTATACATGTCAACTACTGTCATTATTCTTGCTGCTGGCAAAGGAACGCGTATGCGTTCTCAGCTTCCTAAAGTATTACAACCTTTAGCAGGTCGCCCACTATTAGGGCATGTCATTGAAACAGCAAAACAATTACAAGCTAAAAATATTATTACGATTTATGGTCATGGTGGTGACCGCGTACAACAAACATTTGCCCAAGAAAATGTTCAATGGGTTGAGCAAGCAGAACAACTTGGTACAGGTCATGCAGTACAAATGACCTTGCCTGTACTTCCTAAAGAAGGTGTTTCACTGATTTTATCAGGCGATGTGCCATGTATTAATGCAAATACGCTACAAAAATTATTAGATGCATCGACTCAGACAGGAATTGGCTTAGTTACGCTCACTGTAGATGATGCAACAGGTTATGGCCGTATTGTGCGCCAAGATGGCAAAATTCAAGCCATTGTTGAACATAAAGATGCAAACGAAGCACAACGCCAAATTAAAGAGTTCAATACAGGTATTTACTGTGTTAGCAACGCAAAACTTCATGAATGGTTGCCTAAACTTTCAAATGAAAATGCACAGGGTGAATATTATCTAACTGACATCGTTGCAATGGCAATTGCAGATGGCTTAGAAGTTGCCTCTGTTGAACCAGAGCTTGCTTTTGAAGTTGAAGGTGTTAATGACCGCTTACAACTTGCAGCTTTAGAACGCCAGTTCCAGCAAGAACAAGTTAAAAAGCTAATGCAGCAAGGTGTAATGTTCTTTGACCCTGCACGTTTTGATTTACGTGGCTCTGTAAAAGTTGGACAAGACGTTCGTATTGACATCAATGTTATTATTGAAGGTGAATGTGAGCTTGGTGATTTTGTAGAAATCGGCGCTGGCTGTATTCTAAAGAACACCAAAATTGCAGCAGGCACCAAAGTTCAAGCCTATAGCGTTTTTGATGGCGCAGTTGTAGGTGAAAATGCTCAGATTGGACCATTTGCACGCTTACGCCCAGGGGCTAAATTGGCAAATGAAGTGCATATTGGCAACTTTGTGGAAGTTAAAAACACAACGATTGGATTGGGTAGTAAAGCTAATCATTTCACCTATTTAGGTGATGCAGAAATCGGTGCTGAATCAAATATTGGGGCAGGTACTATTACTTGTAATTATGACGGTGCAAATAAACACAAAACCACTATTGGCGATGCCGTTTTTATCGGTTCTAATAGCTCGCTGGTTGCCCCGGTGACCATTGGGAATGGCGCAACAGTTGGTGCGGGTTCTGTGATTACGAAAGATGTAGCCGAACAAAGTCTCTCCTTTGAACGTGCGCAACAAATTTCAAAAGCAAATTATCAACGTCCCCAAAAGGTTAAAAAATAAGAGGATTGAAGTATGTGTGGTATCGTCGGAGGCGTTGCAGAGCGTTGTGTAACCGAAATTTTAATTGAAGGTTTAAAACGTCTTGAATACCGTGGTTATGATTCTGCGGGTGTTGCTTTACTAAATAATCAACAAATTTTACGTGAGCGCCGTGTAGGTAAAGTTATCAATCTTGCTGATGCAGTTGCTGAACACCAACTTACAGGGGCTATCGGCATTGCGCATACACGTTGGGCGACCCATGGTAAGCCAACTGAAAATAATGCTCACCCACACATGTCTGGTAAGGTTGCTGTTGTACATAACGGCATCATTGAGAACTACCAAGAGCTAAAAGATGACCTTCAAGCGTTAGGTTATGTTTTTACTTCTCAAACAGATACTGAAGTTGTTGCCCACTTAGTTGCTGAAGCTCTAAAAAGCACAGATAGCCTTTTAGATGCTGTTGAAACTGTTGTACCTCAGCTTAAAGGTGCTTACGCGCTAGGTATTATCCACAGCGATTATCCAGATGAACTCATTACTGTACGTGAAGGTTCACCTTTAGTGATTGGCGTAGGTATTGGTGAAAACTTTATTAGTTCAGACCAACTTGCCCTTTTACCAGTGACAAACCGCTTTATGTACCTAGAAGAAGGTGATATTGCACGTCTTACACGTACTTCAATCGAAGTATTTGCAAATGGCGAACGCGTTGAACGTCCAGTAAGAGAGCTTGATGCAACCGTAAGCAGTGCATCAAAAGGTGAATACAAACACTACATGCTCAAAGAAATTTATGAGCAACCAGAAGCAATCAAGCAAACTATTTCTCAAGCGCTTGATGGCAATAGCTTGCGTGATGATTTCTTGAAAAATGCTGATGCAGATTTCAACAAAATTCAAAGCGTACAAATCATTGCTTGTGGTACAAGTTACCACTCAGGAATGATTGCGAAATATTGGTTTGAACAACTGATTGGCGTGCCTTGCCAAGTTGAAATCGCGAGTGAATTCCGCTATCGCACCCCTGTAATTGTTGAAAATACACTTTATATCTGTATTTCACAGTCAGGTGAAACTGCTGATACTTTAGCGGCACTACGTGAAACTCAAAAGCGTGCGAAAGCAAACAATATCGATATTCAGACTTTGACTATCTGTAACGTTGCGACGTCTTCAATGGTTCGTGAAACTGATCATCACTTATTGACTCTTGCTGGTCCTGAAATTGGTGTTGCTTCAACTAAAGCGTTCACGACTCAGCTCGCTGCGCTTATGTTGTTAATCTTGAAAATTGGTCAAGTGAAACAACGTATTAGCCCTGCTCTTCTTGAAGAAATTACACGTGAACTATGGCACAGCCCGAAAGTTATTCTTGATACGCTTAAACATGATCCAGAAATTTTGCGTTTGTCTGAATTATTCGTTGAAAAAAATCACTGCTTATTCTTAGGCCGTGGTACGAATTATCCAATCGCATTAGAAGGCGCATTAAAGCTTAAAGAAATTTCATATATTCACGCAGAAGGTTATGCGGCTGGCGAGTTAAAACATGGTCCATTGGCACTTGTTGATAATGAAATGCCAATCGTGATTCTTGCTCCAAATGATGAAATGCTTGATAAGCTAAAATCAAATATGGAAGAAGTTCAGGCACGTGGTGGTGAATTATTCGTTTTCGCTGATGAAAATAGCGGAGTGAATGAAAAAGATCGTCAACACGTTGTACATATTCCAGCAGTAAATGAATGGTTAGCTCCTATTGTTTATAGCGTACCAGTTCAGTTATTGTCTTATCACGTTGCTGTATTACGTGGTACAGACGTTGACCAGCCACGTAACTTGGCGAAATCAGTAACTGTAGAGTAATAATCAGACATGCTATCTATGCCATACATGGTCTAGATCGCTTCTGTTGATTAGAAAGCCCGATATGCATTAATTGCCTATCGGGCTTTTTTATTGCGTTCATATCGCTACAAAAGCGCTTTTACGTGAAAGAAAATCTAGTTTGATAGTAGAGAACTCCCCTAGGACCCTGTGTCACAACGGACTTTTACTTTTGCGCTGATTTAAAGTTTGAGAGATCATTGCGACACAGAGATAAAGGAGCTAAGCGAACTTAGCCCATTTGAGTTTTGTCGCAGCGTTGAATGCTGCTGAACAAGTTAGGGGCAAAGTCCTGTGGGAGAACAGGACTTTGCAAACTGGTGTGTTTTAAACGTTGTACGGTTTGAGGTGAATACACCTGCGCAAGCTGTTGGCAAATACAATTGCAACTGGCTTGCATGTGTTCACCTGACAAGCAAATTCTTTTAAATTCCTGCTGAGCATTGGCATCATCATTTGTAATACCGTAAGCACCGACCACAAGGTTTAAAAACAATATAAATTTATGAAGTTTCATATTATTCTCATGATTATTTATATCTTTAAATAAAATAAAAATATTATTCGTTTAAATATTAAAATAATTTTTAAATAATAATTAATCCTCCCACAAAAATAGGAAAATAAAATAATTAAGATTTTAAAATAAAAATAATTTATAAATTTAAAAAATCAGGATATAGAAAACCCAAATTTTAAATAAATAAAATAGTTAAATGAGAGAGAAAATGAGTTTAAATAATGGCATGGCCAACTCCTTAAAAATGGAGTCCTACCACCAAATCACCGTCAATTGATTAGGGTGGCAGAACGAAAGAGGGTTAGCAGACTGACCTAGCGACCAGCACGCGCGAACGCGTCCCCCTTCCGCCCTACCATAGAGAAAAAGGGGGCACAAAGGTTCCACATGGGAAATACTCAGAAAGTATAACCCATTCGCTAGGATACGGTCTGCTAAAACCGACTGGCAATGTAGGCCAGCAACGAAATATTAATCGGTATAATAAAGAACGTCAATTTATTTTAATGAAAAAGTTTAAATATAATAATTTAATTAATGTTTAAATAATATTATCCTCTTTATTATATTTATGTCTTTAAATTAAATTTAAAATATAAAATTTGGTTATATATATTTAGTTAATAAAATAGATTAATCGTTAATTCTAATTTAACAGTCTATATAAATATATAGAGAGATGTTGCCCGATCATGTAACTTGGCTAAGTCAGTAACTGTAGAATAATTTAAAAATATCATGTTATGAAAGTCATCTTTGTTTTGATAATTCATCTATTAAAAAGCCTGATATGTCTTTGAAATACATACTGGACTTTTTTATTACGTTCATGAAACTTTAGAAAATAGTGGTATGTTCTTCTTAAGATATTCTAATAAATACAACTAAATCAATATGTTATATACAAAAACCAACAAAAACAGTTGGATTTATATGTGAAAAATTATGGTATAAATCACGCTTCGAAATTTGCCTAATAACTATAAATTTCGACTATTACAAAAACTTTCTAATTATAAGGAGCAACTCATCATGGCTAATGGATTTCCAGGTGGAAACTTTAGAATCGTTAACAAAGAAACAGGTGCATGTATCGCCAGCGCATACGGTGGACAAACCCATGGCTTACAAGATGCTGTAACTGCACGTGGTGAAACGGGTCAGTTAGCCTATTCTCATACAAATGACCGACTCTTTACGGTACATGACAAGGTTAAAAACATAGACGAAGAGCTTTGGTATTTTGACAGCCAAGACTATCGCAGTGGTCGAGAAAATAAGCTTTATAACAAAGTTAAAGATATCCGTTCTAGTTGGGTGCTCGGTGCTCATGTTGAAACAGATGCGATTGCATATAAATTATTTGATAAAGACTTAGAGCATTTCCTTAGTCTTTTACCAAAGCAAGATGAAGAAACAATCGCCCACTTAAAAACCAGTGATTGTCTTGATATTGTTCATTTATTACAGACATTTATTTATAGTAACGGCGAAGAAACGATTAAATCGGAACTTGTTGGTAAACTCGATGAGACTAAGCTGAACGAATATTTAAATGCTGTACTCGCTCATGAGTCAATTCGTCGCATCGAACAAAAGTTCTATGAATATGCTGCCTCTCCTTGGCTCTTTTTAGATATTCCTGAACTTAAAGGTTTGTCTGAAAATCCTTTCGCTCAGCAGAATGAACAAATCTATAAGATCATTCTTGCCTCTGTACAATTAGATGTCTTGGATCAAAAAGATTGGACTACAAGATCAGAGTTCCGATTGCATTTACGCCATGACAATATCGATGCTCTACTCAAAAATATGAAGAAAGAGAGCATGGCGGAGCTTCATGGAAAAGCATATAAAGAATATGAAAATACTCAAGACCTCAAAAAAGAAGCCGTAAAAGTCCTTCTAGAGCTTAGAAAAGCACTAGATTTACATACGAATGAAAAAAATATGGAGACAGTCAAAAAGATTTTAAAAGTCAGCTTAAAATCAAATGAGTCTTTTGAACAATTGCAAACAGCGTTAAACAGTACCAATGGTAAAGAAATAAAACCAGTTAATTGGCATAGTGGCAATGTCTTCTTGCAAGGCGCGGGTCGCCAGTACCAAACTAATTGGGCATTTGAAGATGGTTATATCTTTGTAGAGGGTCAACCAGATGCTGTACTGACACATCTCTGGGGTTCATCTGTAGGTATTAGTCAACGCTCTAATGACCCAAAACAGCGCTGGGAATTGAAATAAGCCGAATCTAAGTTCTCAGAGTTTAAGCTTTAGTCATTAAGACTTTAGACAGTGACTCTAAAAACTACATAAGTTTATTTTTAATCATCCAAAGAATTTCAAATCATTCTTTGGATGATTTTTAGTTTTATAGAATAAATCTGATTATAAAATTGAAATACTTATAAATTTCTTATACTTTAAATTGTTTAAAATTCACTCAAAAATAGTAACAATAAGATAGGTAAAAACATGATTTCTTTAGAGCTATTCATTACATTTTTAATTACTACAATTATTTTTGCTTATATTCCGGGTCCGGCAATGCTGTATACCGCTGCACAGACGCTTTCTCGGGGTAGAAAATCTGGCCTAATGGCAGCATTTGGAATTTTCTTAGGAGGCTGTTTTCATATCATCGCGGCGTCTTTAGGCTTAACGACTATCTTTCAAATTATTCCAAAACTCTATGATATTATTAAAATTTTAGGTGCTTTGTATTTAGTTTGGTTAGGTATTAAATTAATTAGATCTACCTCGTCCCCGACTGTTCAGCAAAATGTTGAAAATGGTCAGTTATCTTTGAAGCAGAGCATTCTGGTCGAAGTTTTAAACCCTAAGACCGCTATTTTTTATATCGCCTTTTTACCTCAATTTATTAATACATCATTCGATTTTCCAGTTTGGTCTCAGTTCATTATTTTAGGACTGATTGTGAATCTGATCTTTGTTTCTGCTGATGTTGTTTGTGTGTTTTTAGCCAATTACATCAGTCAAAAATTAACTAAATCAAAGAAGCCCCAAAAATCTATGTCAGTGATGGGTGGACTGATTTTTATGGGGCTAGGCGTTTTTCTTGGCTTTAAAAACCAGTAGTTTCTACAGGTAAATGCTTACCTAACAAAGAAAAACTAACATCCGCAACTTCCAACGGATCTGAACTGGTCCAAATAATATGATTTCCCTCATTTGGACTTTCAGAACTTAAATGATATTGATTGAGCTGCCGAATTAATTGGGCAGTTACAGCTTCCGAAGGCTCAATAATTTGGATATCACGACCTACAATTTCCTGAATTGTGTCTGAAACAAACGGATAGTGGGTACATCCTAAAATAATCGTATCGACTTTTTGTTCGACCAACGGCGCCAAAATATTTTTTAAATAATCTTTAACTTCCGCTGTATGTGCTTTACCCGTTTCAATTTTTTCGGCTAAGCCAATACACGGCACTAAAGAGACTTTGATATCTTGTGCGTAAGTTTCAATTAAGCTTTTTAAGTTTTTGCCCTTCACCGTGGTTGCTGTTGCCAAAACAGCAATATGCTTGCTTTGTGTGATGGCTACAGCAGGTTTTACCGCGGGTTCTATGGCAATAAGTGGCACATTAATTTGCGCTCTAATCGTTTCAATTGCTACAGCCGTCATGGTGTTACAAGCGACCACAATCGCTTTGCACTTCCCGTCATTTATAAGATTTGAGATTAAGTGAGTGGTTCGTGAAACAATCCAGTCACTTTCCTTGTCTCCATAAGGGACATACTTCGAGTCAGCAAAGTAAATTATATCTTCATTCGGAAGCGCCTGCCGAATATGCTTAAAGAGAGACAACCCGCCTAAACCAGAATCAATCATTCCAATCGGGTTATTCTTCTGGTTCATTGTTTTTCCAATTTAAAATTCTAAAAGAAACTATATTTTTCATTATTATATTATGTTTTCTATCCGTTTTTAAATCAGGCCCAACGAGGACCTGACCTAAATTTCGAATTTTATTTTAAGTTGCCGATTTTTGTTCCTTAATCCAATTTTTAATACGTGCATCCAATATATTTAAAGGCAATGTTCCTGCATTTAAGATCATGTCATGGAACGCTTTGATATCAAAACGGTCTCCAAGCTCATGTTTCGCGAGCTCCCGTAGCTCTAAAATTTTCAGTTGGCCCATCTTGTAAGCTAATGCTTGAGCAGGAATAGCAATATAGCGGTCTGCCTCTGCCTGAATATCAGGTTCATCTAAAGCTGAGTGTTCTCGCATAAAATCAATCATTTGCTGACGGGTCCACTTTTTATAATGTACGCCAGTGTCCACCACTAAACGACAAGCACGGAACAACTCACTCGATAGTCTTCCATAGTCTGAAAGCGGGTCTTTATAGAAACCCACATCTTTGCCCAATTGCTCTGCGTAAAGTGCCCATCCTTCAATATAAGCGGTGTGATTCGGCTGCTTTCGGAACATCGGTAAATTTGGCAAGTTTTGGGCAATATCAATCTGCATATGGTGGCCGGGAATTGCCTCATGGTAAGCAGTCGCTTCCATTGATATTTTGGAACGCTCAGAGAAGTTGCCAGTATTTACATATACTTGTCCGGGACGTGAACCATCAGGTGTGCCTTGGTGATACTCCGCACCTGCCGCTTCTTTTTCTCGATATTGCTCTACAGGCAAAACTTCGACTTTATTTTTGGGTAATAAACCAAACAGCTTCGGCAACTCTGGTTGCATTTGGGCAATATACCCGCGATAAATCTCTAAAATTTCTTCACGAGATTTTGGGAAAACCGCAGGATTTGTTTTTAAGGATTGTTGGAAACTTTTTAAGTCATTGAAACCTTGTGCTTTGGCAATTTTAAGCATTTCCGCTTCTATACGAGCAACTTCTTTTAACCCAAGCTGATGAATAGTTTCAGGGCTTTCCGAGGTTGTCGTATTATCTTCTACATAAAAACGATAGAGCTCGTCACCGTTTGGCAAACTCCATATCCCCTCGTGTTGTCGCCCATAGGGTAAGTAATCTTTCTGAATAAACGTGCCGAGTTTTTGATAAGCAGGCCGTACATTCTGATCTATGGCTTGTAGTATTTCACGGCTTAAACGCTCTTGTTCTGCTTTCGGAATATTATTTGGAAACTGCTTTAATGGTGAAGCAAACACACTGTCTTTCCCTGCTGGAGTTGCAATGCTATCAATCTGCTTTGCCACCTTTTCAATTAAATACTTGGGTGGCATCAAGCCGTCTTTTTGCCCTTGTTTTGCTAACTGAATCCCTTGATCAAGAATAAGAGGGATTTGTTTTAAACGAGAAATATAGTCTTGATATTGCTTCGCATTATTAAAGGGAATCGAACTAATAAATCCCGGAAATTGTAAATGTAGCCCCCACATTTGATTGAAAGGCATCTCATAGAGTTTCAAATCATAACTTTTAAGTGTCTCTTTCAACTGATAAATCATTAAATCTTTATTCAATTGATCAGTTGCTGAAAATCCTGTGCTATCGATTGCTTCAAAACGTTTTAAAAAATTTTGGGTAGTTTTTTTATCTTTTTCGATCTGAGTTTTTGAAACCTCGGTCCATCGATTGTTGTAGCGTAAATCTCCTAAAGTCGTTGCAATTTCAGGGTTATTTTTCAAAGTATATTCCCATTGTTCTTGTAAAAGCTGATTTAAAACTTTCACCCGAACAGAGACATTACTGTTTAGTTTAGATTGTGATTTTTCGATGGTATTTGTATTTATTTCGGGGCTTGCAGCATCAGAAGAATGAGACATCCAAAATAAAACACTGATACAAGCAAAATGTAAGGTTCTGTTTTTCATTTAATTATCCAGAAATATTTAACGAAGTTTAAAATAAAGACAAAACAAATTACGTGCCAAGCAGCATATAAAATGGTGTAAAAATCGAGTATTTTTTAACTCAATGATTTTATAAATTAATTTTCTTTTTAATTAAATTATTTATAGTTGCTATCTTTATTCCGAATCTGACTTTAATTTACCAGAAAGTCAAAAAAAGAGCACATGAGCGATCTCAGTGCACTTTTTTATTTCTACATTAAAAATTGTTTCTCAAGAAAACAAATACTGATAAACAATATACGCAGCCAGTTTCGCTGTTCTATTGTCTAAATCAAATTTTGGATTGCACTCAGCAATATCTAAAAGTTTGATTTTCCCAGTCTCTTGAATATGCTTAAAAATTGCTTCAAAAGTGGCTAAATCAATTCCTTTTACAGCTGGTGCACTGACTCCGGGTGCAACCGCAGCCGTGAAGACATCTAAATCTATCGTAACGTACAAACAGTCTACTTTTTCAATAAAAGCATCAACCGCTACAAGCACGTTTGGTAGGTTAAAAATATTAACCTCATGATCACGTAAATATGCACAATTTAGCGCATCGGCTGTATCAAACAAAACTTTAGTATTGGCATGGTTGGCGACCCCAATACATAAATAATTAAATTGTTTTTGATGCTGTTCTGAAAGCCTTGCTGCTTGTAAAAAAGGTGTTCCAGAAGTTGCATGCTCTGCTTCACGCAAATCAAAATGGGCATCGAAATTAATAATGCCTATTTTTTTATCTGGTGCGTGGGCTTGTAGATATTGAAACAGACCGCTAAAGCTGCCAAATGCAACTTCATGTCCACCACCAAGTACAATCGGCTTTAAACCATTTTGTAAGCTAGTTGCGACTTGCTCCGCCAACTCGGTTTGGGCTTGCTCTAAATTGTCATATTCGCAGGTCACTGTACCCAAATCGACAATACTGACTGGACGATGAATAGGTAAATTGGCAAGCTGATTACGGATTGCATCTGGCGCATCGGCAGCACCAACTCGGCCTTTGTTACGTTTCACGCCTTCATCAGAGCTAAAACCAATCAACGCAAATTCGGCATGTTGGGTTTTATTCATAATATGGTGAATACGTTGGTGTGCTTCACCCTCGCCATCATGGCGACCTTGCCATTTAAATGTGTGATTCATGTGACACCGTTTAAAAAATAACTTCTTGTCCATGCTGAATGACTCGCTTAGGCAAATCTCCGCCCAGCCAGTAAACAATTTCAGATGGATGCTCAATATCCCAAGCCACAAAGTCAGCGACTTTGCCCTGCTCCAGACTGCCATGCGTTTGTTCTAAACCGAGCGCTTGTGCAGCATGAATGGTGACACCCGCTAATGCTTGCTCTGGTGTTAGACGGAAGAGCGTACTTCCCATATTCAGCATTAAACGTACAGAAAGTGCTGGAGATGTACCCGGGTTTAAATCACTCGATAGTGCAATACGCACGCCATGTTTAATGAGGCTTTCAATCGGTGGGTATTGTGTTTCACGCAATAAATAAAAGGCGCCCGGTAGTAACACAGCAACCGTACCCGACTCTGCCATAGCTTTGACATCATCTTCGGTCATGTACTCTAAATGGTCGGCTGACAAAGCATGATAACGTGCTGCCAAGCTTGAACCACCTAGCGGTGAAAGCTGTTCAGCATGCAGCTTAACGGGTAAACCCAATGATTGTGCCGTTTTAAAAACACGCTCAACCTGAGCTGGTGAAAAGGCTAAATGCTCGCAGAACGCATCAACTGCATCGACTAAGCCTTCAGCATGCAGTTTAGGCAGCATTTCTGTACAGATATGCTCGATATAAGCATCGCTTTGATCTTTGTACTCTGGCGGTAAAGCATGAGCAGCCAAGCAAGTGCTTTTAACCGTCATCGGTAATTTTTCACCAATTTGACGGATCACACGCAGCATTTTGCGTTCATTTTCGTAATTGAGTCCGTAGCCAGACTTAATTTCGATAGTGGTTACACCATCTTGTTGCATACAGCGAATACGTTTAAGTGCTGAATTTAATAGTTGTTCTTCGCTGGCTTCTCGGGTTGCGCGTACTGTACTGGCAATACCGCCACCACTTGCTGCAATTTCAGCATAACTTACACCTTGCAAGCGTTTTTCAAACTCAACACTACGGTTGCCACCAAATACACTATGCGTATGACAGTCAATGAACCCTGGGGTCACCCAAGCGCCGTTTAAATCAACTGTTTCGGAATATGTGTCGGTAGGAAGTTGTTGTTGTTTTCCAATCCATTGAATGAGATGCCCTTCTGTGACAATTGCAGCATCTTCAATGTAGGAGTATTGCCCATTTTGCATGGTCGCAATGTGGCAATTCTGCCAAAGTTTTTTCATGAGCCTTTCCTCAAAACTGCCCAATAGTGAAACCATTGGGCAGTTCATTTGTTAGCTTTCTATCTCAACATTTTGCTGGATAGGATTACTTTCCTTTCCCAAGTTTTGCTGTGGTTTTATCCATATGCGATAAGCAATAGTTAAGAGTGCAAGCCATGCTATTCCGACATAAATTGCAGGACGTGAATCAGGGAAATAACCCATCATGACTAAAATGAACACCATAAAACCAATCGCGAACGCAGGTGCAACTGGCCAACCCCATACAGGGAAATCAAGTGCCTTAATTTCAGCAGTAGATAATTTACGGCGCATCGCAACTTGCGAAAGCAAAATCATGAGCCATACCCAAACCGTTGCAAAAGTGGCAATTGATGCAATGATCATGAATACATTTTCAGGAATTAGGTAGTTCAACACCACACCAATTAACAGCACACCAGCCATAACCACAACAGTCATCCAAGGCACACCATTACGCGATAACTTTTGGAAAATTCGAGGTGCTTGACCACGGTTTGCCATACCATAAAGCATACGGCCAGCGCCAAATACATCACTATTAATTGCTGAAATCGCAGCAGTCACCACCACAATATTTAGAATATTCGCGGCAGATTTAATGCCTAAATTTTCAAAAATTTGTACAAATGGGCTACCTTGGCTACCAATTTGATTCCATGGGAAAATCGACATCAAAACAAAAATGGTCAGTACATAGAAAAGTAAAATACGTACTGGAACAGCATTAATTGCTTTTGGCAAAGTTGTTTTCGGGTCTTGTGATTCGCCAGCAGTTAAACCGATAATTTCGATACCACCGAAAGCAAATACAACCACAGATAAACATGCAACTAGGCCTGCAATGCCATGCGGCATAAAGCCATCATAAATCCATAAGTTCGAAATACCCGGTACCACACTGCTATGGTCAGCATGGAAGCCATAGAACATTAAGCCTATTCCGCCTAAAATCATGGCAACAATAGCACTGACTTTAATGATGGAAAGCCAGAATTCGAGTTCACCAAAGACTTTAACGTGAATTAGGTTAATGGCACCCAAGAACATAATCAGAGATAAAATCCAGATCCACCGTGGTACATCGGGATACCAGAATCCCATATAAATACCAAAAGCGGTGACATCGGCAATCGCGACAATCACCATTTCAAAAACATACGTCCAACCCGTAGTAAAACCTGCCAGTGGACTGATGTATTGTGATGCATAGTGGCTAAATGAACCGGATACTGGGTTATGGACAGCCATTTCACCCAGTGCGCGCATAACGATATAAATTGCAATCCCTGCAACGATATACGCGAGTAAAACTGAAGGCCCCGCCATTTTAATAGCAGTTGCCGAACCATAGAAAAGCCCAGTTCCAATTGCTGAGCCCAATGCCAAGAAACGAATATGGCGGGTGTTCAATCCCCGCTGTAGTGTGGAGTTTTGTGACATTATAATCTCCAATCCTTGAGGAAATTTAGTTAGATTCGGCCACTCCATGTGACCGTTTTATCAATCACACTTCAGATAAACTAGGGAGTAGTTTTGGAATAAGTAACTTGTTTAAGCAGCCACTCGAAAGTAATTCACTTGCTTGTTCAATATCAGGAGCAAAGAAACGGTCTTCACTGTAGTAAGGAACTTGATCGCGCAAGATTTTACGAGCTTGTTCAAGTTTAGGCGAGCTTTTTAAGCCTTCACGGAAGTCTAGACCCTGACAAGCGCCTAACCATTCGACAGCTAAAATGCCACGGACGTTATCAGCCATTGGCCAAAGACGTTTACCTGCATTCGGAGCCATTGATACATGGTCTTCCTGATTCGCTGAAGTTGGCAAACTATCAACACTCGCTGGATGTGCAAGTGCTTTGTTATCACTCGCAAGAGCTGCTGCTGTAACTTGAGCAATCATGAAACCTGAGTTCACGCCACCATTTGCAACCAAGAACGGTGGAAGCTGTGACATGTGACGGTCCATCATCATCGAAATACGACGTTCTGAAAGTGAACCAATTTCTGCGATTGCCAATGCTAAATTATCTGCCGCCATTGCTACAGGTTCTGCATGGAAGTTACCACCAGAAATCACATCACCTTGTTCTGCAAAAACAAGTGGGTTATCAGATACAGCATTTGCTTCAATTTCTAAAACTTCAGCAGCCTGACGGATTTGGGTTAGACATGCACCCATCACCTGTGGTTGGCAACGTAAAGAATACGGATCTTGAACCTTGCTACAGTCTTCATGTGAATGTGCAATTTCACTCGAATCCGTCAATAAGTCACGATAAGCCGCCGCTACATCAATTTGACCACGTTGACCACGTACTTCATGAATACGAGCATCAAAAGGTGAGCGTGAACCCAGCATTGCTTCAACACTTAAGCCACCACAAACTGTCGCAGCAGCAAATAAATCTTCAGCTTCAAACAAGCCACGTAAAGCATAAGCAGTCGAAACTTGTGTACCATTTAGAAGTGCCAAGCCTTCTTTAGCAGCTAAAGAAATTGGCTCTAAACCTGCAATTTTTAAAGCTTCAACTGCTGGTAACCATTCACCTTTGTAGCGAGCTTTACTTTCACCAAGTAAAATCAAAGACATGTGTGCAAGTGGTGCCAAGTCACCTGAAGCGCCTACAGAACCTTTAAGAGGAATGTGCGGATAAACTTCAGCATTAATTAAAGCCAACAAAGCATCAATCACTTTACGGCGAATACCTGAGAAGCCACGTGCCAAGCTATTTGCTTTCAATAGAATAATTAAACGAACCATTGCATCATCAAGTGCTTCACCTACACCTGCCGCATGCGAAAGAACTAACGAACGCTGTAATTGTTCTAAATCTTCAGGAGCAATCTTGGTTGAAGCAAGTAAACCAAAACCTGTGTTAATGCCGTAAGCTGTACGTCCTTCATTTACAATCTGTTCTACACAAGCCACGCTTGCGTTGATTGCAGCTGAAGCACTTTCATCTAATTTAACTTTAATCGGGTTGAGGTAAGCTTGACGTAAATCAGCTAAGGTTAATTTTCCCGGTTGGATCAGTAATTCCATGTTGGCTTCCTAATTTTTTGCACTATATTCTGCTGAGACAGTGCTTTTCACAATTGCAAAAAGCACCGCCAGTTCTTCCATGTATTTTTATTGCGTGATCATTGGCAAGTTTAAGCCTTGCTCTTTCGCACAGTTAATCGCAATTTCATAACCGGCATCGGCATGACGCATAACACCTGTTGCAGGGTCATTGGTCAGTACACGAGCAATACGTGCAGCAGCTTCATCTGTACCATCACACACAATCACAACGCCTGAGTGTTGAGAGAAGCCCATACCTACACCGCCACCATGGTGTAGAGATACCCAAGTTGCGCCGCCTGCTGTATTAAGCAAAGCGTTTAATAAAGGCCAGTCTGATACTGCATCTGAGCCATCTTGCATTGCTTCAGTTTCACGGTTTGGACTCGCAACTGAACCTGAGTCTAAGTGGTCACGACCAATCACAACTGGAGCTGATAATTCACCACTACGTACCATTTCGTTAAATGCCAAACCAAGTTTTGCACGTAAGCCTAGACCAACCCAACAAATACGCGCTGGTAAGCCTTGGAAGCTAATGCGTTCACGAGCCATGTCTAACCAGTGATGTAAATGTTCATCATCAGGAATTAATTCTTTAACTTTGGCATCTGTTTTATAAATGTCTTCTGGGTCACCAGAAAGCGCTGCCCAACGGAATGGACCAATACCACGGCAGAACAATGGACGGATATATGCAGGTACAAAGCCAGGGAAATCAAAAGCGTTTTCTACGCCTTCTTCTTTTGCCATTTGACGGATGTTATTACCGTAGTCAAATGTTGGAACACCCATTTTTTGGAAATCAAGCATCGCTTGTACGTGTTTCGCCATCGACTGTTTTGCAGCTTTTACAACCGCTTCTGGTTCAGTTTTCGCACGTTCACGGTATTCATCCCAAGTCCAGCCTACTGGTAGGTAGCCATTGAGTGGATCGTGTGCACTTGTCTGGTCGGTGACCATGTCTGGACGTACACCACGGCGAACAAGCTCAGGTAAAATCTCTGCAGCATTACCATGAAGTGCAATTGAAATGACCTTGCCTTCTTTCGTGTAACGATCAATACGCGCTAAAGCATCATCTAAATCAGTCGCTTGTTCATCTACATAACGGGTACGTAAACGAAAATCGATACTTGCTTGTTGGCATTCAATATTTAAAGAACAAGCACCTGCAAGTGTTGCAGCTAAAGGCTGAGCACCACCCATACCGCCTAAACCAGCAGTAAGAACCCAACGACCGTTTAAATCACCGTTGTAATGTTGGCGGCCTGCTTCAACGAAAGTTTCGTAAGTACCTTGTACAATGCCTTGGCTACCGATGTAGATCCAAGAACCTGCTGTCATTTGACCATACATTGCCAAAGCTTTAGCGTCTAATTCGTTGAAATGTTCCCAGTTTGCCCAGTGCGGTACAAGGTTTGAGTTTGCAATTAAAACGCGTGGTGCATCTTTATGAGTTTTAAATACACCGACTGGTTTGCCTGATTGAACTAATAAAGTTTCGTCAGTTTCAAGATTTTTTAAAGTATCTACAATTTTGTCGAAACATTCCCAGTTTCGTGCTGCACGGCCAATACCACCGTATACAACCAACTCTTTCGGGTTTTCTGCAACGTCCGGATCAAGGTTATTCATCAACATACGTAATGGAGCTTCAGTTAACCAACTTTTAGCCGTCAATTCAGTGCCGCGTGGCGCACGAATTTCTACATCACGAAATTTTGTTGTCATTGTTGTCACAGGCGGACTCCTTCCTTTGAGCTTACATCAGCAGAACATCACTTGTTTCTGCATTTGTATAGTAATGTATTAACTTGTATATACATCCATATACTACACAAATATTTTACGGCGTGAAGAGGGTTACTCATATTTTTTTAAAAAAACTGAATAACCTTATGAATTAAATTAATTTATTTTTATATTAAGCATAAAAAAAGCACATATCTTTTAAATCGACATGTGCTTTTTAAGTCGTAAATAATGTCTTTTTATCGCTGAATTAACTCAATGACATAGCAGCTTTTAAGTTGTTTTTTGGGAAAACTGATCGATGTCACGCCAGCATTTTTCCCAATTTTTAGCGTCTCGTGAGCAGCAAGCTGAACGGAATGATCATCCACATTTATTTGTGTTTCACCACCCTGATTAAAAATAAAAATCAGGTCTGCCGAGCTAATAAATGCCTGCTCAGCTGCATCATTCAACCACTGAAAACGCGCATGAAACTTTGCAGGATCATAAATTAAATTTAAATCTCGAATTGCACCGTCTACCAGTTCACTTTGAACCTGACTCTCACCATGAAAAGCAAAAATATCGCCTTGGTTCAGCGTTTTGGCAGGAAGATCATCGACATGCAGAACCATGCCCTGTCCATCGAGTACGCTAATAATGCGCTGCTTATTGGGAAATAAAGAAAATGGCCCAGAAGTAGTCACATCAGCCATCGAGATACGCCACTCAAAGTCGCCTTCACCTTGGCTTCGAGCAATTTCTAAAGTGAAACCTGCACCATTTTTCCAAAGCATTTTTGTATATTGATCGGCCCTGATCAACTCAATCATGGGTTAAATTTCCCTTCGAGATAATAGCGACTACCCGGATAAATCAAACGTGCGCTTGAGATCAACTGCTTGTTTGACCATGTACGGCGACGGATCAATAAGCATGGTTCAGCTTTGGTAATCTTCAACCATTTACACTCTTGAGGAGATGCTAAAACTGCCTCAACAATATGCTCACCTTCTGAGACAGGTGCTTTTGCCATGAGGTAAGCATTAGGCGTAATGGTTTTAAAGTCTTGTTGTAAATAATCTGGAATGAGCGCTGCGTCGACTAAACGATCTTCGACCTGAACAGGTACATCATTTTCATAATGCACAATAATCGAGTGGAATAATCTTTGCCCTTCGCGAGTCTGCATTAACACGCTTTGCTCTGCATTTGCATAAATTTGTTCTAAGACTAAAACTTCAGCGTGGTGCTTATGGTTTCGTGCAATAATCTCATCGGCAATGTTATTAATCTGAAAAAGTGCAGTTCGGCCTTGCCCTTCAGCAACGAAAGAACCAACACCTTGAATTCGAACAAGTAAACCTTCCGTCGTTAACTCACGAAGCGCACGATTTACCGTCATACGGCTACAACCGAGTTGATTAACCAGTTCACTTTCCGAAGGAATTTTTTTATTTACAGCCCATGAACCTTCATAAATTTTTTGTGAAATCAGCTGTTTTACGCGTTGATATAAAGGAACTGGACTATCAGCTTCAATCGAAAGCTCAGCATGTTCTTGTTTTGATGTTCTGGGCATAACAAATACTCAAAAAGGCGGCAGGCAAAAAGGTATTTTAGTTGACATGCTATGTATATACAACCACATACAACATGTTAATTTATGAAATAAATAGACTTTAAAAAGTTTAAAAAATAAACATGGCTCAATAAGACTTAATTTAAAGTTTTATGTAGAGAAATTCAAATATATAAAGGTTTTATCAATATTTATTTAATAGTCATTTCTACTATGCCTGTGCTCAATTCAAGGATGTAAAAAGTATCGTCTTTTCTAATTTACGAAACGCTGCTTAAAATTTTTATTTAAAATAACTGATCGATAGTATTCTTCTGCCACACAGTATATTAATAAAACTGGAAGCACATCGAATGCGTAATTATAAAATAGATATTCTTCGAGGAATCTCTATCCTTTTGGTTCTTTTACATCATTTTAATATTCCCTATAAACTTAAAGATACATGGTTAGGTTTTGATTTCTTAGGTGAAGCATTTAGCACAGTCATCGCAAGAAACGGAAATTATGGCGTCACCATGTTTTTTGTGATTTCGGGTTTTTTAATTACCCATCACACTTTAAAAAGAGACAAACAATTCTCTGGAATTAACCTCAAACATTTTTATATCCGACGCGCAGCGCGTATTTTACCGTGTCTGTTATTACTCATTTTAGGTGTAAGCATACTCGGTTCGTTTGACTTAAAACCCTTTATGAACCAAGCTCCGAATGGCATTGAGGTTTCCTATCCCCTAACAATTTTTGCAGCTTTAACCTTCTGGATGAATATCCTGATTATTAAATTTGGTTGGGTAAACTACGCTTTAGGCGTGTTGTGGTCGCTCTCTGTAGAAGAAGTTTTTTACTTTGTTTTTCCATTATTATGCCTGTTCACGCGTAGTAATAAGGTCTTTATTGCTGTATTGATTGGAGTGATTTTATACGGCCCTTATTTTAGGTCTCTCCATTTTGGAGAAGAAAGCGGCGCTTATTTATATCATTATTTTTCGAGTTTTGATGGTATAGCAATTGGCTGTTTAACTGCCATTTTTTCTCATAAATATCAGCCAAATTGGCACTATAAAAAACCTCTTTCGTGGTTGATTATTTTGAGCATGGTCGCTCTTTATTTATATGCGCCAATTAAAGAAGTCAGTACATGGGGTATCAGCTTATTTGCTTTTGCCACAGGCTTACTCATTTTGTGTTTTCAACAACCTTCCGAAACGCAAGCACAGAGTCTATTTACAAAAATCATGGTCTGGTTAGGGCAAAGAAGTTATGAAACTTATTTGTTTCATCTGGTTGTGCTGGGCCTTATGAAGGTTGCTTTTGTTCCAGCTCAAACCGACTCTAGCATCAAAATTATACTTTTAATTGGCTATCTGATTCTGACCTTTATTATCAGCGCAGCAATTGAGAAATATTATTCCACACCGCTTAACAGCTACATTCGAAAGATTTTCATTAAAGACAAATCATAAAAAAAGCCCCTTTAAAATAGGGGCTTTTTTAATTAAGCAATCAACATGGTTTCATCTTCTTGTTTAAAAGGATTAGGCCAGCGTTGCCAAGCTTGTGGTCCTAAAGCCATTTCTTCATCACTTAACAAGCAACGGTCTAAGCGTTCTATTAAAGCTTGCTCATCCATTTGCATACCAATTAACACCAGTTCCTGACGTGCATCACCTGTTTGAACGTCCCAAACCTTTTTAATTTGTTCGATGCTGTCTAAGTCACTCGGCCAATCTTCTTCTGCAACGGCCGCCCACCAATAACCTGCTAAGCCATGTCGTGCCATCGCCCCCGCTTGTGACCATGAGTAAGCCAATGTCGGTTCAGCAGCCAACCAGAAAAAGCCTTTAGAACGTACGACACCCGGCCATTCAGCCTGTACCAAATCATAAAAACGCTCTGGATGGAAAGGTCGACGCGCACGGTAAACAAAGCTACTGATTCCATACTCTTCAGTTTCTGGCGTATGTTCTCCACGTAATTCTTTTAACCAGCCTGGCGCTTGTGCAGCTTCATCAAAATCGAATAATTGTGTATTTAAGATTTTATCTAAAGCGATCTTTCCAAATTGAGCAATTTCAATTCGAGCACGCGGGTTTAGAGTTTTTAAAATCGCGATGAGTTGGTCTTGCTGAGCCTGATCAATCAAATCAATTTTATTCAGCATAATCACATCACAAAACTCAATCTGATCAATAAGAAGATCAACCACAGTTCGCTCATCTTGTTCACCTAGCGACTCGCCACGTTGTTGCAGGGAGTCGATTGAACCGTAATCTTTAAGAAAGTTAAAAGCATCGACTACCGTAACCATGGTGTCGAGTCGAGCAAACTCATTGAGAGAGTTTCCATCTTCATCTTCAAAAGTAAAAGTTTCTGCAACAGGGAGTGGTTCAGAAATACCTGTCGACTCAATCACCAATTGATCAAAGCGTCCTTCATCGGCTAAACGTTTAACCTCAACCAGTAAATCTTCTCGTAACGTGCAACAGATACAGCCATTACTCATTTCCACCAGCTTTTCATCTGTTCTTGAAAGCTCCGCCCCACCTTCACGTACTAGTGCCGCATCAATATTCACTTCAGACATATCATTGACAATCACGGCAATACGGCGGCCTTCACGATTATTTAAAATATGGTTGAGTAATGTGGTCTTTCCTGCACCCAAAAAACCAGATAAAACAGTGACGGGAAGCTTGGCAAATGAGTTGGCGATTGCAGTGCGCATGGCTTGATCTCTTTGAATAATATTTAAACTGATCATGGCTGGCCATTTAAATATGGCCAGATCACAGGCGTAATCTATTTCTAAACCACAATAATGTTATGTTATAACATAACTATTGATCAAGCTTTTATTCCAGTTTTATTTAAGCCCATTCACTTAGTCTTTGAAAAAATTGCTTTTATAGTTACTGACAAATCGAGGTTCTATAGTGATGATCAGGTCCCCATGAACGGAATCCTTGGCTATCAATATGGATTTGTCCCGAAGCATAAACACCCAGCCCCATATTAAGTGCTTGGCCCTTGGTTTCCCAGAACTGACAAAGTTTAGTTTTGGTTTGTTGAATATTGAACTGGTCTAAATCGGTAGGCTGTTCTGGTCCAATTCGAAAATCAAGCGCTGCATTAAAGACATGTCGAGAAGCATCTGCGCCACCCGCACAGCGATTTAAAGATAAAGCTCGATAGGCCGAGGTCACTTCAAAATCGTTAATTACACCATCGTCAACTAATGCTTTTAAAATGCTAAGCGTCGGAACGATATTGGACCAAATCTCTCTTGGTGGCACCGCATAGGGTTCAACTCCACATTTTTGCCAATCGCGAGCCGAGCGTAATAACTCATAGTCTGGAACTAAATTGGCAAGCCCTTTTTGCTTAAGAAATTGCTTATAGGCTTGTACAGACTGTCCGTGATCTGCGGTTGCGATCCAAGCCACATAATCTTCAGGTTGCTGCTTTATTCTGACCACTGTTTTAGAAGGCTGAGGCAAAGAGTGAAAATGCTTAGAATCTGTTGGCTTGGGTGTTTGAGTACTACACGCTGTAAGAGATAATAAAATTAAACCTAAATAACGTTTCATAAATATGCTCTATCTTCGCCAAAAATGGGAAAACTGCTCATCATTAAATTGAGCAAATGTTATATTATAACAATAATAAAGTCCTTTAATTTCTGTTGTTAAATTTTAAAAATAAAAAAGGACGTATTAGATACGTCCTTTTGATAACAACAACTTAAGCTGTTATTAAATATCGGCTTCTACAGCAGTTAAAGACTGCTCAGCTTTTAGTTTTCGGCGTTTAAATTGATAAGCCACCATCAAACACAAGATCCAACCAGGAATCATCATGACCGCAACACGCATATCTGGAGTTAAAGACATCACAATTAAGATGCCCAACATAAATACGATGCATAAATAGTTGCTAAATGGATACATGAAGCTTGGGAACTTCGTTGTTTGCCCTTGGCGTTGCATATATTTACGGAATTTTAAATGCGTCCATGAAATTACAACCCAGTTAATCACAATGGCTGCTACAACCAACATCATGAGTAAACCAAATGCTTTTTCAGGGAAAATATAATTTAACAGTACACATAAAATAGTCACAGCAGCAGAAAGGATCACTGCATTGGTTGGAATACCACGTTTATTAATGTGTGCAAATACTTTTGGTGCATTTCCTTGTTGTGCAAGGCCCAATAGCATACGGCTACTGCAATAACTTGTGCCGTTATAAACTGAAACCGCTGCTGTCAAAATGACAAAGTTCAATAACGTTGCAATGCCTTGGCTATCTAAAGAAGCAAACACCATCACAAATGGGCTTCCGCCTTGTGCCATTTGATTCCATGGGAATAGCGAGAATAAAACAAAAAGTGTCGCAATATAGAAAATCAAAATACGGTAAATAATTTGATTTACAGCTTTAGGTAAAGTTTTATCAGGGTCACGTGCTTCAGCCGCAGTAATACCGAAAAGCTCAATACCACCGAAAGCAAAAATAATGACCGCCATTGCCATGACTAAGCCTTCAACACCAAATGGGAAGAAACCACCCAGTGCCCAAAGGTTCGAAATGCTTGCCTGTGGACCTGCCGTTCCTGTTGCAAGCAAATATGAACCAAAACCAATCATTGCAAGAATCGCCAAGATTTTGACAATAGAAAACCAAAATTCCATTTCGCCAAAAAACTTAACATGCAGCAAATTAATGCCATTAATTAAGACAAAGAAGGTTAAAGCAGATGCCCACGTTGGGATTTGCGGCCACCAATATTGAATGTAAAGACCAATTGCGCTTAGTTCTGCCATACAGACGAGCACATTGAGTACCCAATAGTTCCATCCTGACATGAACCCTGCAAATGGTCCCCAATATTTGTAGGCAAAATGACTAAAAGAACCACTAACGGGCTCTTCAACCACCATTTCACCAAGCTGACGCATCATTAAAAAAGCAATAAATCCTGCAATGGCATAACCGAGGATGACCGATGGACCTGCTAATTTAATCGATTGTGATATACCAAGAAAAAGCCCTGTGCCAATCGCCCCACCCAATGCAATAAGCTGGATGTGCCGATTACTCAAACCATGTTTCAGGTTTCCTTGCTCTTGTGCTGACATATGATTATTCTCATCCGTGTCACGTAATTTTTTTCCAATAAATTACGTATATCATAAATTGATCAAACTTTCATAGATATTCATGAAAAAATAATTGCGTGACTTTTCTCATGACCGCGAATGAAAACAGAAAATACAAGAAATGACAATTATTATGAAATGTGTAATTAAATTATGTATTGCGTAATTTGGTGAATTCAGTATTATAGAGACATGAAGCAATTGGTTGTGCTCGGTCTATATCAAACTCATAAGACAAAAGATGATCTAAGCAAAGGTTAAAACTTATTGAGTAGCTCAGTCCTAGACCGAACTTTTATTTGTATAAGACCCGAGATAAAGACAAGGACGCGAAAATGGAACAAAAACTAAACTCTTTTATTGAAGTTTCACCTCAATCAGATTTCACTATTCATAATTTGCCTTATGGTATTTTTAGCAAAACAGCTGATGGCGAGCGTCAAGTTGGCGTAGCTATTGGTGATTGGGTGATTGATCTCGCTGCTCTTGAAAAGTACGGTCTTTTAAAACTCTCAGAACAAGACACATACTTTAATCAACCCACACTGAATAAATTTATCGAGTCTGGCAAAGCCAACTGGTCAAAAGTTCGTAAAACGTTACAGTCTCTTCTTTCAGTTGAAAATTTAACACTTCAAGAAAATGAAGCATTACGCCAAGAAGTTTTAGTTAAGCAAGACAGCGTTACTTTGCATTTACCTCTTCAGGTGCCTGGTTATACCGATTTCTATTCTTCTAAAGAGCATGCAACCAATGTGGGCTGTATGTTCCGTGATCCTAAAAATGCTCTACTTCCAAACTGGAGTGAATTGCCTGTTGGTTATAACGGTCGTGCTAGCTCTGTTGTAGTTAGTGGCACTCAAATCGTTCGTCCATCTGGGCAAATTAAACTTCCAAATGAAGAGCGCCCAGTTTTTTCTGCAACGCGTAAACTCGATTTTGAACTTGAAACAGCATTTGTTATTGGTAAACCAACGGGGCTTGGCCAGCCAATCTCGATTGAAAATGCGTGGGACCATATTTTTGGAATGGTATTACTCAATGACTGGTCAGCACGTGACATCCAGCAATGGGAATATGTTCCACTTGGGCCATTTAATGCAAAAACTTTTGCAAGCTCGATTTCACCTTGGGTGGTAACGCTTGAAGCACTTGAGCCATTTAAAGTTGAAGGCCCGAAACAAGAACCAAAACCACTGGCTTATTTACAAGAAAGTGTTGCCAATAGTTACGACATTAATTTGAGTGTTGAAATTCAAACCCCGAAATCTGCACAAGCTGATGTGATCTGCAAAACCAATTTTAAATATATGTATTGGTCTATGTCTCAGCAGCTCACTCATCACACCATTGCTGGTTGTAACGTTCAAGTTGGTGATTTAATGGGTTCAGGTACGATTTCAGGTTCTACACCAGATTCATATGGCAGTTTGCTTGAGCTTACATGGAACACTACTAAACCTCTGACACTTGCTAATGGTGAAACTCGTGGTTTCTTACAAGACGGCGATACACTCATCATGAAAGGCCACTGTGAGAAAAATGGTATTCGCATTGGCTTTGGTGAAGTTCGAAATACGGTGCTTCCTGCATTAACGTTCGATTTTGCAGAGACTTCGGAGCCTGACTATGAAGCTGTATAGTTACTTTCGTAGCTCTGCAGCCTACAGAGTACGGATTAGTCTAAACATTAAAGGTTTAGCTTATGAGACTGTTCCAGTTCATCTGGTAACAAACGAACAGCAAAACGAAGACTATTTAAAGTTAAACCGCAGTGCTCTCGTTCCGACATTAATTGACGGCGATTTAACCTTGTCTCAATCGTTAAGTATTTTGGAATATCTGGATGAAAAATATCCAGAAACCAAATTACTTCCAAGTGATGTGCAAGAGAGAGCCAAAATCCGTGCTTTTTCCCAAGCAATTGCTTGCGATATTCACCCGTTAAACAACTTACGCGTACTGAAATATTTAAAAAATGACCTAAATGTTTCGGACGAACAAAAAAATTATTGGTATCAGCACTGGATTATTGAAGGCTTTCAAAATCTCGAACAGTTACTTCAAGATTCAAACGGACAATTTTGCTTTGGAGAAGAAGCCACAATTGCCGATTGCTGTCTGATTCCACAAGTTTACAACGCGAAACGCTTCAATATTGATTTATCTGCGTTTCCAAAAATTGAATCGATTTATCACCATTGTTTGTCTATCCCAGCCTTCTATAACGCGGCGCCAGAACAACAACCAGATTGGGAATAGTAAAAAGGAGTTTCAACATGACATTTGCCATTAAAAAAATACATCACGTTGCATATCGTTGTAAGGATGCGAAAGAAACTGTTGAGTGGTATAAAAAAATGCTCAATATGGACTTTATTTTAGCTTTTGCTGAAGACCATGTGCCTTCAACTAAAGCCTTTGACCCATATATGCATTTATTCTTAGATGCAGGTCAAGGCAACGTTTTGGCTTTCTTTGAATTGCCAACTCAACCAGACATGGGCCGAGACGAAAATACCCCACAATGGGTACAACACATTGCTTTTGAAGTTGAAGACTTAAATGCGTTGATGGCTGCGAAGCAACATTTAGAAGAAAATGGCGTGAAAGTTTTGGGCGTAACCAACCATGGCATTTTCCACTCAATTTATTTCTTCGACCCAAATGGCCATCGTTTAGAATTGACTTATAACGATGTGCATGCTGAAGAAAAAATTGCAAAAATTACAGAAGAAATGAAAGCTGAAATGCTAGAGGAATGGAGCAAAACCAAACGCGCTCCGCACCACACTCATTTCTTACATGAAGCAGAGTTAGGAACCTAATTTAAAAGAGCAAACTAAAAAGTCGGCATTGATTAGAATTGTTTGAATGAACGGTTCTATATCAATGCCGATTTATATTATTTAAAACTGCTAAATTTCTAGAAAATCGCGCTATAAATAAGAGTGTCGGGATTTTAGAAAATTGTTGATTATTAAACATGCCAATTTCGCTAATAGAAAAAGGTGATTTCTATTTCTCACTAGGCTCAGGCATGATGTAAATCGCAGCAATTTCAATTTATTTTTTTGAACATCGCTGTTTAACAGCTGAAGTAACTTTATTAAGGGTATTTAAATGATTGAAGAAAAAGTATCTGGGGGGGTTCAATCACTTGAAGTCGGTTTATCTGTACTAAACGCCCTTTTAGAGCACAATCAACCTATTATTCTCAAAGACCTATCGAGCAAGCTAGAAATGCATCCTGCCAAAGTGCATCGCTATCTGGTCAGCCTTATTCGCATGGAATATGCAAAACAACTTGATGATGGGCAATATGCTTTAGGTGATCAGGCATGGCGCTTAGGCCTAAACTGTGTTCAGCATAGCGACACACTACAGCTAGTACAGCATTTAATTTATGACCTACAAAACAAAATTGGTTGTGGCATACAAATTAGTAAATGGTCGCCTAAAGGCCCTGTAGTTGTTCAATCGATTGAATCAAACCACCCTATTTCGATTGTCACTAAAGTCGGCTCAATTATGCCTTTAGTCAATTCTGCTGCGGGACGTTTATTTGCTTCTTATCTTCCAGAGCATTTTGTTCGCCCCTTAATGGAAACAGAATGGCAAAAGCATCAAGAGCTTGGTCTAAACATCGCACCACAAAACTGGGAAGCGTTTACAGAGCTTAAAGAAACCATTCGCCAACAAGAAATGTCAGCAGCGAAAGGTGACTTACTGACAGGAATTAATGCGGTGGGTTTACCTGTGTTTAACTCAAACCAGAGCATTGAGTTTTGTATTGTTGCACTGGATAGCGAAATGTTTTTACCAGTCGACCCTCACAGTAAAACGATTGAAATCTTGAAAAATGAAGTGAAGCTCATCAATCAATATATTAAAAGCCGCTAATCAACATCAATAAAAAAACCAAGAGATCAAACTCTTGGTTTTTTTAGATCAGGAATAAAGCTCAGCTTATTTATTTAGTTTCTAAAACACCACGGCGAATCTGGTCACGTTCAATCGACTCAAATAACGCTTTGAAGTTACCTTCGCCAAAGCCATCATCATCTTTACGTTGAATAAATTCGAAGAAGACTGGGCCAATCATGTTTTCAGAGAAGATCTGCAATAACAGCTTCTTCTGGCCATCTTTAGTGTTGCCATCTAGCAAAATACCACGCTGTTTTAACTCTTCAGTTGGCTCACCATGCTCAGGTAAACGTTCTGGTAGCATTTCATAATACGTATTTGGCGGCGGTGTCATAAATTTCAGACCGAGGCTTTTTAACTTATCCCAAGTCGAAATTAAGTCATCACAAATAAACGCGATATGTTGAATACCTTCGCCATTAAAGTCAGATAGGAACTCTGCAATTTGGCCGTTTCCTTTGTCCGAATCTTCGTTTAATGGAATACGGATCTTGCCGTCTGGCGCTGTTAATGCTTTAGACGTTAAGCCTGTATATTCGCCTTTAATATCAAAGTAGCGAATTTCTTGGAAGTTAAAGATTTTTTCATAGAAGTTTGCCCAATACTCCATACGGCCTTTGTAGACATTATGAGTTAAATGGTCAATTTCGTTTAGACCTGCACCCACTGGGTGTCTTTGAGCATCATCAAAGAACGTAAAGTCGTTTTCATAAATATCGCGGTCAACTAAAAAGATTGGCATGCCACCAATACCTTTAATTGCCGGAATGTTGAGCTCCATTGGCCCAACTTTTGAATACATTGGTTCAGCACCTAGCTCTACAGCCTTTTGAAAAGCTTTTGCTGCATCACGTGTTTTAAAACCCATTGCACAAGCTGATGGGCCATGTTCATTAAAGAAGAATGAAGCATAAGATTCTGGCTGATAATTCAGGATAATATTGATATTTCCTTGACGCCATAAGTACGCTTCTTTCGATTTATGCTTGGCTACTTTTGAAAAGCCGATTGTTTCAAAAACTGGATCTAATTCATTTTCTTTCGAAACAAACTCAATAAATGCAAAACCGCATAATTCTAATGGGTTCTCTAAAATATCCATCTAGTTTCCCTCTGGTGATTACCTGTTCCGTTTATCTCTATTGCTGATGAACTCAGCTCCTTTCTCTATAGAATACGTAATCATTGGGTGAGTATTTGAACCGTCAAAATGCCTTAACCCAACGCATCCTATGAGAAAAAAACGAGTCGCTAAAACGAAGATATGATGGGCGTAAAGCCTTTGATGATTAATTTCCGTTCCATGTGGTGTTTATTTTCCATACACACTGTCCTTTGTTATCTAAAAGTACGATTGAGATTTTTCAATAAACCTTTAAAAATCGTCTTTTCCTAAAAATCATTTATAGATTTATGGAGACCAACATCCTTGTTGGATCTCCAATGGCCATTTACCTTGAATTAGATGCTACTAAAAACAATCAAATTATGCAATACATAACTTAATTATGAATTGCATAATTTTAGTAATCTTGAATTAAGCTATTTTAAAATTTATGGTCAGTTTTCAAATTTTGTTTATGATTTCTACAATAAGCCCCACCATCCATTTGATTTAGGAAAACTTATGATCTTGGTTAGCGCCTGTTTAATTGGTGAACCTGTTCGATATGATGGTAAATCTTGTCCAAATACTTTACTTAAGCAACTATTACTCAATAAAAAAGCCCAATCATTATGCCCAGAGTTATTAGGGGGTTTTACGACTCCTCGCTTACCTGCAGAAATTGTAGGAGGAACAGGTCAAGATGTGCTTGATGGCAAAGCAAAAGTTACCGACTCATCTGGTCTAGATGTAACTGATCTATATTTAAAAGGCGCTTATCGCACACTAGAAGTCGCACAACAAATAAAAGCAAGTTGTGTGGTATTAAAAGAAAATAGCCCGTCTTGTGGTAGTCAAAAAATTTATAACGGTACTTTTCAAGGCGAAAAAATTGTGGGAACTGGAATCACCACGGCACTGTTGCGGCGCCATGGTTTTGAAGTGATTTCTGAAAATGAAATTGAAGATTGGTTAGTGAAGCACCCTCTTTAAAAGTTACTCAATTTTGTTTTTAGCAAGATCATTTACATCTTTACGACTTGCCCAGTAAGTCGCAAGCGCAGGGCCAGAAATATTGTGCCAAAGGCTGAAAATTGCGCTGGGTACGGCCGTAATTGGAGATGCAGCAAAATGTACTGCTGCCAGCGCAACACCTAAGCCTGAGTTTTGCATCCCTACTTCTACCGCAATTGCCTTACTGTCCGCATACGGTAGTTTAAAGAAACGTGCCGCGGTAAAACCTAATAAATATCCAAGGCCATTATGCAATATCACCACAGCTAAAATGAGCAAACCCGACTGTAAAATTGCCGCTTTACTGCCGCCAATAATGGCTGCCACAATCGCGACAATTGCAATGACTGACACTAAAGGCATCACTTGAATATAGGACTCGACTTGACGCTTGAGCAACGTTCTTAAAATTAACCCAACTACAATAGGAAGCAATACCACCTGCAAGATTGAAATAAACATAGAAGCTGCATCAATCTTTAACCATTGGCTAGCAAGCAGATAGAAAATAGCAGGTGTTAATACAGGTGCTAAAAGCGTAGATACCGATGTACAAGCCACCGATAAAGCCACATTGCCTTTGGCCATGTAGGTAATCACATTTGAAGCAGTTCCGCCCGGACAACATCCCACTAAAATGACGCCGACAGCGATTTCAGGGGGTAAATTAAATAATTTACATAAGATAAATGCCAAGCCCGGCATCACTGCAAACTGCGCTACGACCCCAATTAATACTGCTTTAGGGCTTTGTAATACCCCTTTAAAGTCGTCTACAGTCATAGTCATTCCCATGCCGAGCATAATAATCCCCAAAATCCATGGAATGTATGCTTTGAGCCAAACAAAAAATTCAGGCTGCCATAGCGCTAGCGCTGCAAAAACAATCACCCATAGGGCAAAAGTTTTTTGAATAAATTGAGTAAAGCGCAAAAATGCAGCCATATTTTCTATCCCTAAAAATAAAATATGAAAGTTAAAATACTAGAGCAATATACTTAGTGCTTACTCAACAGATCAGTCGATTGAATACGGACAACACCTTGTTGCTGCATGGTTTGCCACGCATTTTCTAATGAACCATTCAGATCAATACCTTTGCAAGCATCTTCAACCACTAAAGTTTTAAAACCTTGTTTTACTGCATCTAAAGCAGTCCATGCGACACAAAAATCTGTGGCAATTCCAACCACATAAACCGTATCAATGCCACGCTCTTTTAAATACCCCGTTAAACCCGTCATTGTGGTGTGGTCTGCTTCCATAAAAGCTGAATAGCTATCAATATGCGCATGAAAGCCCTTTCGAATAATCAGTTGAGCGGTCGGAATATTTAAATTCGGATGAAATTCGGCATCTTGAGTACCCTGCACACAATGCTTAGGCCAAAGCACTTGTGGCCCATAGTCGAGTTCAATGGTTTCAAATGGCTGCTTACCCGAATGGTTTTGTGCAAAAGATATATGATTATCGGGATGCCAATCTTGGGTCAGCACAACATTTTCAAAACAACCTGCCAATCGGTTAATGGTTGGAATAATTGTATCGGCATCGGCAACTGCTAAGTTTCCACCCGGTGTAAAACCATTTTGTACATCAACTACGATTAAAACCGCATTTTGTGGTTGTTTATTCATATTCATGTCATCTTCAATCCCAACCGGGAAAATTGCATTCTATCTTGCCATAAAAAAAGTACATATTAAGTAAGGTCCAGTCGAATCAGGCTCTATTGTTATATTTAATGGCCTCTCTCAGCTGACAATAATGAAAACATCCTATCTTTTCCTCAAGTTTACCTCGCGATTATCCGTTAGGCGTATTGTTCTTATGCGTCTGATCAGTCATAATTTGCATAATTGTCATTCAACAATCTGTTATTGTTAGAACTGGACAATCAAAATACTGCAACCATCCCACATTTTGTTTTTCTTACCTCAGATTCGGATGGATAAATAGGATATTTTTAAAAATGACTCAGCAAGCACAGACCATTCAAGGCTCAATCGTCGCAATCGTCACACCAATGTTGAAAGACGGCGGTGTAGATTGGAAGGGTCTTGAGAAGCTGGTTGAGTGGCACATAGAACAAGGTACAAACAGTATTGTAGCCGTCGGTACAACTGGCGAAGCCTCAACATTGAGCATGGAAGAGCACACACAGGTTATTAAAGAAATTATTCGTGTAGCCAATAAACGTATTCCAATTATTGCCGGTACTGGTGCAAACTCAACCCGTGAAGCAATCGAATTAACTAAAGCTGCGAAAGATCTGGGCGCGGATGCAGCTTTACTTGTGACGCCGTACTATAACAAGCCAACTCAAGAAGGCCTATTCCAACACTATAAAGCGATTGCTGAAGCCGTAGAACTACCTCTTATTCTTTATAACGTACCAGGTCGTACTGGTGTAGATCTTGCAAACGACACAGCTGTACGTTTAGCAGAGATCCCTAATATTGTTGGTATTAAAGATGCGACAGGTGATGTACCTCGCGGTAAAGCTTTAATCGAAGCTTTAAATGGTAAGATGGCTGTCTACTCAGGTGATGATGAAACTGCTTGGGAACTCATGCTTCTTGGCGCTGATGGTAATATTTCGGTTACTGCGAATGTTGCACCTAAAGCAATGAGTGAAGTATGCGCTGTTGCAATTGCTAAAGATGAACAACAAGCGAAGACGATTAACAATAAGATTGCAAATTTACACAATATTCTATTTTGCGAATCAAACCCAATTCCTGTGAAATGGGCACTACATGAGATGGGACTGATTGATACTGGTATTCGTTTACCACTCACTCCTCTCGCTGAGCAATATCGCGAACCTCTCCGCAATGCCCTAAAAGATGCGGGAATTATTTAATAAGAGCAATTTATGATGCAATTACGTCTTGGTTTAGTCCTTGCAGTTTCAGCCTTAAGTTTAGCTGGTTGTGGTCGCTTCGCAATTAATAATCACTCTTTAGATTATAAAAATGCCAAGCAACTTGCCCCGCTTGAGTATCCTGCCGATGCAACTGTACGACCAGTGACACCTTTGTATCCTGCACCAACTGTTGACCAGCTCGCTATTGAGCACGCGCCGAAGTTTGAAAACCAGCGTGGTAACCGTTTTGCATTGCCACGCCCTGAACAAACTCAAGGTAGCAATGCAACAGCAGATGTATCTGCTCAAACGACAACTGCGCTTGGTCGTCCTCAGCTTGTGACCGACGGTAATAAAAACCCATTATTAAAAGTTGATGGGAATACGACCGAGATCTGGCAATACACCAAAGCGACATTAAGTACTTTAAATTACAACATCATCGCTCAAGGCAGTAATCAGGCGACGATTAAAGTAAATGACAATACTTATGTGCTTAAACTTACTGGTGTAGGTTCAAGTCATACTCTTGCTCTATTTAATTTAGACAACACTTTTGCAAGCCCAGATGTGGCCGCTGAAGTGTTAAACCAGATTTACCAAAATTGGCCAGCCTAGTCGTTTACTAGGCATTTTTTTTAAAAGGTTCCCTCATGTTAAAACAAACCTTGCTCTATACTGGTAAAGCAAAATCTGTATATGAAACAGACAATGCCGACCATCTGATTTTAGTCTTTCGTGATGATGCCTCTGCGTTCAACGGCGAAAAAATCGAACAACTAGATCGTAAAGGCAAGGTGAACAACCTTTTTAACGCCTTCATCATGGAAAAACTTGCTGCTGCGGGTATTGAAACGCATTTTGAAAAATTGCTTTCTCCAACTGAAGTGCTTGTTAAAAAACTTCAAATGATTCCTGTTGAATGTGTAATTCGTAACTACGCAGCTGGTTCTCTATGCCGTCGCTTAGGTGTAGAAGAAGGTAAAGAGTTAACTCCTCCTACATTTGAATTGTTCTATAAAGATGACGGTCTAGGCGACCCAATGGTTAACGAATCTCAAGCGATTGCTTTAGGTTGGGCGACTGCTGAACAATTAGAACAAATGAAAGTGTTAACTTACCAAGTAAACGATGTATTAAAAGCATTATTTGCTGAAGGCAACATGATCTTGGTGGACTTCAAGCTTGAATTCGGTGTTTTCCATGACCGTATCGTGCTTGGTGATGAATTCTCTCCAGACGGCTGCCGTCTATGGGATAAAGACTCTAAGAAGAAACTCGACAAAGACCGTTTCCGTCAAGGTTTAGGCGGTGTGGTTGAAGCTTATGAAGAAGTTGCTGCTCGTTTAGGCGTAGATTTATCTGCTCTCTAATGGTTCAAACTTCATGAAAAACCGGGCTTTAGCCCGGTTTTTTTATATAAGGTATTTTAGAAAATAAATAATGTAGACAGATTTGTCTATTAAAGTAAATTAGCACTTGCACAAACTCAATTTAAAACACTAAAATCTAAAAAAACATTAAGCACTTCACAATAATTAAATTTCAAAACTAGGGTAAAGCTATGGAAATATCTAAGCTTGAAAAGAGATTAATGAATCATCCAATCCATTTTGGTGAAAATCCTTTGGTCTTATTAACTAACTTTAGCAATTCAGCCTTAAAACAAGGCTGGAGTCAGGCAGAAGTCGAATCTGTTATTTCTAAAGCCTCTCAAGGTGACTATATGGCACTGATCCGCACGTTAAGGGCTTATACATTTCTTTAATCTTATTGCTGATGATCTGCTGCCATTTAACATTCAATTTATAAAAAGACACATAAAGCTGTTAGGAATCGACTGGATTTATCCCAAGCACTGCCTTATCAATGAATAAAAATAAGAAATATAAATTATTTATTCAGTGAGGAGTAAACCTGATGGATCATGAAATAGAGGAAAAAAAGGTCGAGAAAACCTTAAGCTGGCGTGAAAAAATGGCAGTTGAAGAACATGAAAAACTGTCACCCCGTTTGGTCTATGAAATTATCCGCCGTGATGGTGCCGAAGAGCTGGATCGTCCAACGGCTGCACTCATCTTTTCAGGGATTGCTGCGGGTTTAGTTATCAGTTTTTCATTTGTATTTAAAGCGATTATTGCTTCTTATCTCCCAACTGATGCAATCTGGACCGATTTAATCACCAATATCGGTTATACCATTGGGTTCCTGATCGCTATTTTGGGTCACATGCAACTCTTTACCGAGAATACTATCACCACTGTTGTGCCTTTATTCAAACCCTTTACCTTCGATAAATTACGAGCAGTGGGCCGCTTATGGGGAATTGTGATTCTCTGCAATATTATTGGAACAGCGTTGGCGAGTTTATTTTTCTTAACTACTCACCTGTTTACTCCAGATATTGACAAAGCACTGGATGAACTCGCCCATCATGTCGGTTCCTTTTCTGCAACCCAGAATCTGCTCAAAGGTATTATGTCAGGGCTGTTAATTGCTGCCTTGGTCTGGATGTTACCTTCAGTTAGTAATAAGTTCCTGCTTATTTTTTTCATGACTTACTTGATAGGACTGGGTGACTTTACCCATGTAGTGGTGGGTTCTACAGAAATGTCCTATCTCGTCTGGCAAGGAGAAGCTTCCATTAATGACTATCTGTTTACTTTCCTCGTTCCCACCACTATTGGCAACATTGTTGGCGGTACAGGTGTATTTACACTACTGATTTATGGTCAGGTCACTGAAGAACTAGAGCAGAAGCATAAATAAATTATTGTTCCTGCTGCCATCTGCGTTGCTGTAAGCGCTCCCCTTCAACCTCACGCTTATTTCTTGCAGATTCATAGAGTTTGGTTCCCTTTAACTCTGGCGGCAAATAATCTTGCAACACAAAGTGCTCAGGATAATCGTGAGGATAGAGATAATTAATCCCATAGCCTTGTTGTTTCATAAGCTTGGTTGGTGCGTTTCTCAAATGCAAAGGTACAGGTAAATTTGCCGTTTTTTCAGCAAGTTCCAAGGCCTTATTAATCGCTAAATAAGTACTATTACTCTTTGCACTCGTTGCTAAATAAACCGCGGTTTGGCCTAAAATAATTCGAGCCTCAGGCATCCCCACTGCTTGTACAGAGCGGAAACACTCACCTGCAAGTAATAGCGCATTAGGGTTAGAGTTTCCGATGTCTTCTGAGGCAGCAATCAGCATACGTCTTGCAATAAAAACGGGATCTTCTCCGCCTTTGAGCATACGTGCCATCCAATACAGGGTTGCATCTGGATCACTACCACGAATTGATTTAATAAAGGCAGAAACGAGGTCGTAATGCTGCTCACCCGATTTGTCATAACGCGCAATATTTTGCTGAGCGACTTTCACCACCACCGCATTGGTAATCGTGTTTTCAATTTCTGGTTCAAAGGTACTTGCAATTAAATCCAGTAAATTAAGTGCCTTACGAGCATCGCCTGCTGCAAACTGAATGAGAGCATCATATTCTTCAACATGAATATAACGCTCTTTTAGAAATTTATCGGCTTGAAGTGCATTGTTGAGTAACGTCTGAATTGCCTCACTGTTTAAACTATTTAAGGTATAGACCTGACAGCGAGATAAAAGCGCACTATTCACCTCAAAAGATGGGTTTTCAGTCGTCGCGCCAATTAAGGTAATTTTGCCTTTTTCAACTGCACCTAATAAAGCATCTTGCTGAGATTTATTAAAACGATGAATTTCGTCAATAAAAACGACTGGTGTTAGTAAATCGCCACTTTCTGCAATCACTTCACGTAATTCTTTTACACCCGTATTCAGCGCAGATAAGCTCACAAATGGGCGATCTATCGCTTGAGCCAAAAGCAAAGCAATTGTTGTTTTACCAACGCCTGGTGGCCCCCAAAAAATAATAGAAGGCAAATGCCCCTGATCAATCATTTGACGTAGTGGCGCATGTTCACCTAACAAATGATCTTGCCCAATAATTTCAGACAAGTCTCTCGGGCGCAGGCGTTCAGGAAGTGGAATATGGGTGTCTGACATCTCAAATGGCTTTATCGTCTTTTCTCTATAGTCTATTGTGTCTCACAGAAATCTACAATTTGAATCTATGAGACACGCCCTTTATTTACAAGCTATTTCCTAGCTTTAAGTGGGTTTCTTACTTAGCTTCAGTAAACGCGCATTTGAGCCGTCTTCAATGACCCAAATCGAGCCATCTTGTGCTTCATGTAATCCACGAATACGTTTTTTCATATCTATTCTTTGCACTTCTTTCACGGGTTTATGCTCTAAATCCACCACAATAATTGCTTCTGAAGATAGCCCGCCAATTAATGCCTTATTTTTCCATGCAGGAAATTGTTGTCCCCGATAAATGATTAGGCTCGACGGAGAGATTACGGGAGTCCAGTCAATTTCTGGTGCTTTAAATTCTGGGCGAGTGTGATGGTCTGGAATAGGTTGACCTGAATAATGGTCTCCATTTGAAACGATTGGATAACCATAATTTTCACCTTTTACGATGACGTTAAGCTCATCACCACCTTTAGGCCCCATTTCAACTACCCAGAGCTGTCCTTGGCGATCAAAAGCTATACCTAATGGATTACGATGTCCTAGTGACCATATTTCAGCAGTGACCCCACCTTGCTTATAAAAAGGGTTATCTACAACCGCAGAACCATCCTCATTTAAATGCAAGATTTTACCCAAGTTACTTTTCATGTTTTGAGCAGGGTCAAACTTTTGTCGTTCACCTGAACTGACCCATAGCTTACCGTCTGCACCAAAAAGCATACGATGTCCATAATGGCCTTGTCCTGAAACTTTGGGTACTTGCTGCCAAATCTGCTTTATATCGTTAAGTTTTGGCTGATTAGGATTAGATAAATCTAATTTAGCACGTGAAATAACTGCTCCAGATCCGCCTTGCCCTTTTGTAGCGTAGCTGAGATAAACCCAATGATTATTAGCAAAGTCAGGATGCAAAATGACATCTCCTAAACCACCTTGCCCCCCATAGTTCACTGCTGGAACGCCTTGAACATCCAAGATTTTTTTATTTTTAGGGTTAAAAATTTTTAATTTACCTTGCCGTTCAGTGACTAATAAACGCTGATCAGGCAAGTTGGTCAAAGCCCAAGGTTCATTGAATTGAGCAAATATTTCAGTTTGATAAGGTTGTTTGGTTAAAGCAGTCTGCTCTGTTTTTACAGACGTATTTTGTTCAAGATTTTTTGAATTTGTATTATTAGACCCACAAGCTATCAACAAAAAAAAGCTACTACATAATAATGGGGTTGCTAATCGTCTCATCATTCTTGTCTCCTTTTGTTTTTATTGTTATATAACGGAGATGAGCAAAAAATTTACGATAAAATGTTACTTTATAATACGTTGTAATTAAAAATGCCCATCACGAGCATATTAACGCACCCATCGTACGACATAATCTTCAAGATCATCTTCATGGACATCAACTTCAGAAAGACAACGTCCAGCAACCGACTTTTTCGCCTTAACGACGCTTTGTCTAGAGCCTGTATTTAAATAATGCCAAGAAGGTAGATTTTTTCCTTCATTCAAGCGTTTATAAGCACAGCTCGATGGTAACCAATGAATTGTTTTTAAAGACTCTGGGGTTAATTGCAAACAGTCAGGCACTTGCTGCTGACGATTTGGATAATCGGTACAACGTCCTGTATCACAATCGAGTAATTTACAGGCCACTTTGGTGTAAGCCACCTCATGGGTATCTTCATCTTCAAGCTTGACCAGACAGCACAAACCACACCCATCGCATAAAGCTTCCCACTCAATTTGAGTGAGTTGCTCTAATGGATAGTTTTTCCAGAAGAGTGGTCGAAGTGAGGTCTCGGTAGACATAATATTTTGGCAGCTGATGAGATGAAACAGTGACTAAGTATAACATTGAAGTCGTCTGTACGAAAAAAGAAGCTGTATTCGTAGCATCACAAAATGATTGTTTAATATACATTTCAACCACATAAACGACACATTCGGTGCAAAAAACAAGCTATATAGTTAAACAACAATGAAAAAATAAGGAGAACAGCATATGTTCCGTTGGGCTATAATTTTTGCAGTGATTGCACTCATTGCCAGTCTATTAGGGTTTGGTGGTGTTGCAGGACTATCTAAAGACTTTGCCGTGATTTTATTAGTTGTGGCTGTAATTCTGGCTGTAATTGGGTTCATTTCCCGAGGCAGAACGTAACTTAATCATGATCACCTAAAAAGAAGGAACTGGTTTCCTTCTTTTTTATTGCGTGAAGATTTCTATCTTTTGTTTTGATGTAGATTCTTACACAGTTATTTATATTACTTTTATCTTTTTATGCTTTAATCAAGCGTGTTTAAATCTCTTTAAATTTCAGGATTAAGGTTATGAGTACAGCAATTAAAACCCGTGAAATTCAATATACTGCACCAGATGGCAGCCATTTAATTGGTTACTTTGCGGCTCCAGATAGTGAAACACCTGTTGCGGGTGTAATTGTTGGTCCTGAGTGGTGGGGTCGTAACGAATATACTGAACAACGTGCACGTGAGCTTGCTGAACATGGCTATGCTGCGCTTGCAATTGATATGTATGGCGATAAAAAAGTAACCTCGACTGCCGCTCAAGCCTATGAATGGATGATGCAGACATTTGAAAATTTAGATACTGTTACTGATCGTGCCAATGCAGCGCTTCAAACTCTAGCGGCCCAACCAGAAGTAAACAGTGAAAAACTTGCTGCAATTGGCTTCTGCTATGGTGGCAAAGTCGTGCTAGATCTTGCTCGCTCAGGTGCACCACTTAAATCAATTATAACGTTCCATGCTACATTAGCTCCGAAAGCACCTGCTCAAAAAGGCAGCATTCAAGGTGAAGTTTTAGTACTACATGGTGAACTAGACAGCATGGTCACCTTAGAAGATGTTGCTAATTTTGAAAAAGAGATGCAAGCTGCTGAGGTTAAACACGAAGTAGTGGTTTTAGAAGGTGCTAAACATGGCTTTAGTAACCCACTTGCAGATGAGAAAGCTAAAGCGAACGGTGTAGACCTTGGCTACAATAGCGAAGCTGAAAAACAAGGCCTTGCTAAAATGTACGCTTTGTTAGATCGTACTTTAAAATAAAAGAAGCCAATTTGGAGCAAATGTTTTTTCGCATTTGCTCCCTTAAATGTTTATGACTTTGCAATATTTTTACTGTATTTTTTAAACCATACTTCAATAACTATACTCCCGTTGAGCTAGACCAAAGCCTAGTCTTATTTCCCGCACTCGGGGTTTAATGGAATAACATGAGAGGATACAACAATGACTGACAAGAAATGTCCGTATTGCGAATTTGATGAATATGACATCATTGATAAGAATGAATTTGCTGTAATTTTGCCTGATTCTAATCCACTAGCTAAAGGCCACTGCGTAGTAACACCACTGCGCCATGTTCGTTCTTTTTTTGATATCACTTCTAAAGAACATCAAGGCTTGCTTACACTCCTTGAAATTGCTCGCCACGAAACACAGCTTCGCCATCAACCAGACGGTTTCCATATCGGCTTCAATGATGGTGAAGTTTTTGGACAAAATTCAGATCATTTCCACATTCATGTCATTCCGTACTACAAAAACCAACCATTGAAACTTGACCAACGTTGGGGTGTACAAAAGGATTAATCCTTTTTATACATGAAACAGAGATTGCTCATTATCAAGTAATCTCTGTTTTAACACACTCTCGCTGTTCGCCTGCTTTAAACAAAATTTCATCTAAATTTCAGCTATAATTTAGCCCTTACTTCTCTTCTATAGCTGTTCATGCCTGAATTTTCTTTTTCTGATGCCCTTTTAAACTGGTTCGATCAACATGGTCGTCACGATTTGCCTTGGCAAGTTGCAGATGATCCGTACAAAGTTTGGGTTTCTGAAATTATGTTGCAGCAGACTCAGGTGAAAACGGTTCTGCAATATTTTGACCGTTTTATGGAGCGCTTTCCTACGGTAGAAACATTAGGTCATGCAACTTGGGATGAAGTAGCGCCTTACTGGGCGGGTCTTGGCTATTACGCTCGTGCACGTAATTTGCATAAAGCTGCTGGTCTTGTTACTCAGCAGGGCAAGTTTCCTGAAACACTAGAAGAATGGATTGCACTACCCGGCATTGGTCCCTCTACCGCAGGTGCACTCATGTCTTTGGGTTTACGTCAGTACGGCGTGATTATGGATGGCAACGTAAAACGCGTTTTAGCTCGCTTCTTTGCCATTGAAGATGATTTAAGCAAACCACAGCACGAACGTGAAATGTGGAAACTCGCTGAAGAGCTTTGCCCGACACATCGTAATCATGACTACACTCAAGCAATTATGGACTTGGGTGCAACTATTTGTACGCCCAAAAAACCGCTGTGTTTATATTGTCCAATGCAAGCTCATTGTCAGGCTTATCAGCAAGGTTTAGAACAAGAATTACCTTTTAAAAAACCGAAAAAAACACCGCCTGTTAAAACAGCAGATGTTCTTATTATTCAGTGCGAAGGTGAATGGTTCTGGCAACAACGCCAAGCCCATGGTCTATGGGGCGGTTTAATCTGTTTACCTATTTTAGAAAATGAACAAGAGCGACTGAGCTTAAGTCAGCAATTTAAACTGCAACCTCAACCGCAGACTTTCCAGATCAGTCATAGCTTCACTCACTTTACATGGCTACTTAATGCTCACACGTTCCACGTGGAACCTGATCAAAAAGAACATCTGGCAATTGAACTTGAAGGCCAATGGCTAAGCCCAGAACAAGCTATTGCTAAAGGTGTTCCAACAGCTATGAAAAAATTGATCTCGACGAGTCGTTCGTGACATAGTGAGCAAAATAATTTTGATATGACTGTGACAGGGAGTATTTTGTGCGACGTTTTGTTTCTCATTTCTCACTTGGTTTTCTGATTATTCTATTGGCGGCCTGTGCCAGCGCGCCTAAAAAACCTGCCCCTCTTCCACCCGCTCAAGTCATCAAGCTCAAAAGCATGCAGCTTCCAAATCGACTGCCTGTACCAGTAAAAGGTGTCGATCGAGATGAGTTAAAAGACACATGGGGAGCTGCTCGCAGTCAGGGTCGTAGTCACGAAGGAATTGATATTTTGGCTCCACGTGGAACCAAAGTGTACAGTGCAACCGAAGGACTCGTTGCTGATCTTCGCAATAACAACTTAGGTGGCAAAGTCATCTGGATTTTAGGCCCAGCGGGAACATGGCATTATTACGCCCACCTTGATGACCACAAACGTGGCTTAAATGTTGGTGACTATGTCAAAAAAGGCGATCTAATTGGCTATGTCGGCAATACGGGCAATGCACGTTATACTTCACCTCATCTTCATTACGGACTTTATCTAGATGGTAAAGGGCGTGGTGCTGTTAACCCTTATTCTTATTTACGCTAGGAACACTTTATGTCGGAAGCGCTGATCAATCGCTTAGTAGAGTTTGCCGAGTCAGGCAATCAGCAAAAGATCATTTTAAATGGCAATAGCTATCAAGGCTGGATCATGGAAATCAGCGATGATGCCCTGCTAATCAGTACCGGTTTTTCAGATAAAGTTGGTAAAGACTTTTGGCTAAAGTTTGAAGACTTAACTCAAGCTGAACTGTATTATTGGGATACTCGCCCAAATGAATGGGTGTTATTTAAACTTTAAAATTCTAAGATAAATATAAGGAGCATTATCATGAAAACTCAACGTTGCGGATGGTGTTCCGATGATCCACTCTATATTGCCTACCATGATGAAGAATGGGGTAAACCGGAACATGACGAAGCACGTTTATTTGAAATGCTTTGCCTTGAAGGCCAGCAAGCTGGTTTATCCTGGATTACCGTACTAAAAAAAAGAGAAAGCTACCGTCAGCATTTTTTTAATCATCCGATTGCAGAAATTGCTTCATTCACAGATGATTTTTTAGAACTAAAATTATCCGATGCAGGCTTAATTCGCCACTTAGGCAAACTCAAAGCTATTCGTGATAATGCAATTGCTTGGCAAGCGCTCAAAGCACAAGTCAGTGATGTTCCTACATGGCTTTGGCAGTTTGTAGATGCAGCTCCACAAAATAATGATGTTGAAGATTACCGCCAAGCTCCTGCACAAACTGAACTCAGCGTAAAACTTTCCAAAACGCTTAAAAAGAATGGTTTCAAATTTGTCGGCCCAACCACCTGCTATGCTTTTATGCAGGCAGTAGGCATGGTCGATGATCATGAAAATAATTGTCAATTTAAAGCTTCATAACCCACCAGAACGGTTCAAAGCCGCTTAAGGAGTTTCCGATGAGCAATAATACGATTCAGGCTTATGCTGCAATGCAGGCAGGTGAAAAACTAGTTCCCTATCAATTTGACGCAGGTGAATTGCAGCCGCATCAAGTTGAGGTAAAAGTTGAATACTGTGGTTTATGTCATTCTGATATTTCTGTTTTAAACAATGAATGGCGTTCTACTGTCTACCCTGTAGTTGCAGGCCATGAAATTATTGGACGAATTGTTGCTTTGGGTTCAGAAGCCAAAGGTCTACAAATCGGGCAACGTGTCGGCATTGGCTGGACCGCGGAAAGTTGCCAAGCCTGTGATGAATGTATTGGTGGTCAGCAAGTACTTTGTACAGGCGGAAGTGTTGCAACAATCGTGGGGCATGCTGGTGGCTTTGCCGATAAAGTCCGTGCAGGTTGGCAGTGGGCTATTCCCCTCCCTGAAGATTTAGACGCTGAAAGTGCTGGTCCTTTACTTTGTGGCGGAATTACCGTTTTTGACCCACTACTTAAACATAAGATTCAAGCAACACATCATGTCGGTGTGATTGGCATTGGTGGCTTAGGTCATATCGCCATTAAGCTACTCAAAGCTTGGGGCTGTGAGGTCACTGCATTTAGTTCCAACCCTGATAAAACAGAGGAACTTAAAGCAATGGGGGCAGATCATGTCGTGAATAGCCGTGATACAGACGCGGTAACAGCACAAAAAGGGAAATTTGATTTATTGCTCAGCACAGTAAACGTGACCCTAAACTGGCGTGCTTTTATTTCTACGCTAGCACCAAACGGTTCGTTGCACTTCTTGGGGCTTACTCTGGAGCCTGTTCCTGTTTCTGTAGGTTCACTTATTAGTGGTGCTAAGTCAGTGACAGGTTCACCGACGGGTTCACCAGCTGCACTACGTCAACTTTTGAAGTTTGCTGCACGCAAAAAAATTGCGCCTCAAATTGAGCTATTTCCAATGTCACAGCTCAATGAAGCAATTGAACGTTTACACTCAGGTCAGGCACGCTACCGCATTGTGTTGAAAGCAGACTTCGCAGAATAAAACTAACTCACAGTTTTCATCTGTTGTCGTGACCATTCCGCCAAGTTACTAATTGCTTGGTGGACATCTGCTGTTAATTCATGACCCGCATTTAAACGAATAAAATGTCGATATCGTTCATCCTCACCAAAGACATGGCCCGGTACCACAGTAATTCCTTCAGCTTTCGCAGTGTAATAAAGCGCTAAGGTATCCACTCCCTTTGGTAACTGTATCCAGAGTGCGTATCCCCCTTCTGGCTGACTTAACGCAATGGGAAGACCGTCAAAGGCTCTTAAAATGCAACTGCGATATTGCTCGACCTGTCGCATTAGATTTGGCCGTAGCTGCTCTAAATGCTCTCGATAACCACGGCTATAAATAAAATCAGCTAAGCCTAATTGTAGCGGTGTATTTACGCCAATATTACTTGCCAGTAGCTCTAGTTTTAAATGCTGTAGCTTTGAGCTTAAACAAAACCACCCTACCCGATATGCACTCGACAGCGACTTAGAAACTGACCCACACCAAATGACATAGCCTTCGCGGTCCCAATAGCGAATCGGTAGCGGGCGTTCATTGCTGTAACCACATTCACCAAAAATATCGTCTTCAATAATAAAGCACTGATACTTTGCAGCTAATTCAGCAATCTTTTGTTTTTCCGCATTACTTAAACAATATCCTAAAGGATTTTGATAGTTGGCTGTCATCAGGCAAACCTTCGCCAAACCCTGCTGCATGAATGATTCTAAACGTTCAAGATCAATGCCTCGATGATGCGCTGGAATTTCAATAATCTGCCGTTTTAAACTAGCTAAAAGTTGTAGTTGCCCATTGAAAGTAGGTGTCGGAATTAAAATACTATCGCCTACTTCTGTTAGATGCTGAATGACTAAAGACAAAGCAGGGATGCAACCATTGGTAATAAAAATATCTTCCGTTGCAATGAAGATTCCGTCTTCACGCCAATGATCAGAAAGCGCTTTTCTTAATTGCTCATGTCCTTGTTTATTACAATAGAGAAAGTCTTGTGGCTGGCAATTTTTTAACGCCCGTTGAATAGAACGACGTAAACCTTCTACCGGAATAAAATGCGGCGTCAACTGAATCGAACCCAATGGTACGAGATGGCTTTGTAAGGCGGCTTCTTGAATTTGGTTATGCAACTCTAGATTTGAGACTTGCCGAGGTAAAGACAAAAAATCTGGGCTATCAGGAATAGGACTAGATTGACTACGAGCAACCACAAAATAACCTGATTTCGGCTTTACATAAATCAGTCCCCTCGCCTCAAGCAATTCATAGCAACTTTTTGCTGTGCTTAAGCTAATACTGTGCTGACGAGCGAAATCTCGTAATGAAATCAGCTTCTGATGAGGCTTAAGCTCATCTTGATAAATCCGATGTGCTAATTGATTGGCAAGAACCTGATATTGGAAAGTCATTCTGTGCTGCTTTTTTAAAAATTTCTGTATCTGTACTGGTTTATAGAACACCTTTACGCTATATAAATCAACTCAAAGAGTAGCAAGGTCATGAAATTAAAAGCTATATTATTATTTACTATTGTTTTAGCAGGTTGCCAGCCACAACCAAAAAATGAACAATACAGACATACCGTTTGTCAAAGTCTCATTGAAGGTTATTTAAAAATGACCAATCAACAAGACTATAAAATGGAGCAACGCACTGATGATGAGGCCGATACGATTTCTCACTATCAATATAAGCGTAATAGCTCAAATGAAGTTGTCATGGTGAATTCGACTTATTCCAAATTATATTTTAGTTGCCGACAACAGCAAAAAAGCTATTTTCTGGCACAGCATTCATCAGAGGGACAAATCACTCCAATTTTAGAAGTTCATTTTCCAACTGATGGCTATGCTACTTTTAGAGAGCGTTTTTAAAACCATCTTTTAACTGTTCTGCCAAAAATTCAATGAATAAACGGATTCGTTTTGGTAGGTGCTCTTGTTGATAATATACAGCATGGATGCTTTGATATTGATGTTCAATTTGGTCTTCGAATAATGCAATCAATCGCCCTTCTTGAATATCTTTCCAAATTTCAAATTCAGATAGTCGTGCAATACCATGGCCTCTAATCGTAAGTTGGCGTACTGTTTCCCCACTCGATGCTTTAATTTTTGATTGTGCAAAAAAATATTCATCGCCGACTTTAATCGGCCAACTATTGATATATGAAGGTCTAGTAAAACCAATTAAATCATGTTGTTCGAGTTGTTCAGGTTGTGTGGGTGTTCCCTTAATCGCTAAATAGTCAGGACTTGCCACAATATATAAACGACTTTTACACACTAGTTTGGCGTGAAGGCTTGAATCATTAAGTTCCCCAAATCGAAATGCGACATCGGTTTTATGCTGCAAGAGATCAATCACCTGATCATTACTATTGAGTTCAATTTCAATATCAGGATAACACTCGCGGAACTTATGCATTAATGGCGCAATGACATGCAGAACGAATGGTGTGGCAGAATCAATACGAATAAGCCCGGCAGTACCTTGATCAGACTTTTGTAAGTCTTCTTCGGCCGCATTTAACTCATTTAAAATTTTACGAGCCTTTACCAGGAACTGTTGCCCTTCTTGGGTGAGTTTCAGTTTACGCGTAGTACGCTCTAATAAAGTCACATCAAGCTTTGCTTCCAAACGTGTTAAAGATCGGCTAACCCCTGAAGGTGTTTGTTTTAGATGTTCTGCTGCCGCTACAAATGAACCTGTATCAACAATTGTGATAAAGGCAACGAGTTCTTCAATTGTTGATTTCATGTCTTATTCCATTATTGACTAATGATCAAAGATATTTTGCTTATTCATCTATTTTTTCGCAACAATAAAAAAAGCAAAATGCACCTCAAGTTAAACAATTATTTAAATTCAGGTGAACACATGAATATCCCTCGTTTTGGTCTAGGAACTTTCCGTCTTAAAGAACAAGCGGTGATTGATTCTGTTAAAAATGCACTAGATGTAGGTTACCGTGCAATTGATACGGCTCAAATTTATGACAATGAAGCGGCGATTGGTCAAGCTATTGCTGAAAGTGGCGTGTCACGTCAGGACTTATTTTTAACTACAAAAATCTGGGTAGATAATTTTGCTCAAGATAAGTTTATTCCGAGCTTAAAAGAGAGCTTGGAAAAGCTTCGTACTGACCATGTCGACCTCACTTTGATTCACTGGCCAGCCCCAGATTTAGGCGTTTCAATTCCTGAGGTTATGAAGCTTTTACTTGAAGCGAAACAACAAGGTCTTACTCAACAAATTGGTATTTCAAATTTCAATATTGAGCTTACCCAACAAGCGATTGACACAATTGGTGCAGAGCATATTGCAACCAACCAGATTGAGCTGAGCCCTTATCTTCAAAACCATAAACTTGTGAATTTCTTACAAGAGAAGAATATTGATGTCACTTCATATATGACGCTTGCGTACGGTAAAGTGCTTCAAGACCCTGTTTTAGCGGAGATTGCAGCAGCTCATCAAGCAACGACCGCGCAAATTGCACTTGCGTGGGCATTGCAACGTGGTTTTGCAGTTATTCCATCTTCGACTAAACGTGAAAACCTGATGAGCAACTTAAAAGCACAGGATATCGAGTTAACTTCAGCTGAAATGCAAATGATTGCCGAACTTGATCGTAACAGTCGTGAAGTTAGCCCAGAGCCATGGGCACCAGTTTGGGACTAAACTCATGAACACTCAATCAAATACGGCGTTCTCGTTATTGGCATTGGCAATTGGTGCCTTTGCCATTGGCACCACAGAATTCTCTCCAATGGGATTGTTGCCGAATATCGCTCATGATTTAGGGATTTCAATTCCAACGGCTGGAATGTTAATTACGGGCTATGCTCTTGGCGTCATGCTAGGTGCCCCATTCATGACCCTGTGGTTTGGTGGTTTTGCACGACGTAATGCGCTTATCTTCCTAATGGCGATCTTTACGGTAGGTAACCTGATAGCAGCGTTTTCACCAAGCTATATGAGCTTATTAGGTGCGCGTCTCATCACAAGCCTTAACCATGGTGCTTTCTTCGGGATCGGTTCAGTTGTAGCAGCAAGCATTGTACCCGCACATAAACAGGCCAGTGCTGTAGCAACCATGTTTATGGGATTAACAATTGCCAATATTGGTGGTGTACCGTTGGCAACATGGGTTGGGCAAAACATTGGCTGGCGTATGTCTTTCCTTGCGATTTCATTGCTTGGTGTGATTACTATGCTCGCTTTATGGAAAGCATTACCACAAGGTATGGTTGCCCAAAAGCCGAATGTGAAAGCTGAGTTGAAAGTGTTAACGCGCACTCCAGTAATACTTGCTCTACTTACCACCGTGCTTGGTGCGGGTGCAATGTTTACGCTCTATACCTATATTGCGCCAAGTTTGACTGAGTTTACACATGCTTCTCCGACCTTCATTACGTTTATGCTGATGTTGATTGGTGTCGGTTTCTCAGTGGGGAACCATTTAGGAGGTCGCTTTGCAGATTTGTCTATTAACAAAACTCTGATTGGTTTCTTGGTTCTGTTAATTGTGATGATGGTGACTTTCCCAATCCTTGCACAAAGCCAGATTGGAGCAGCCATTGCATTAGTGATCTGGGGTGCTGCAACTTTTGCTTTAGTTCCACCATTACAAATGCGTGTAATGTCTGTCGCTCACGAAGCACCAGGCCTTGCCTCTTCAGTAAATATCGGTGCCTTTAACTTAGGTAATGCAGTTGGAGCAGCAGCAGGTGCGTTAGTACTCGATTTAGGTTGGGGCTATAGCGCAGTATCATTTGCTGGTGCATTGCTAGCAGGGTTAGGTTTGTTATTGGTTTTATTCCAAATCAAACGCGAGACTATTCCCGCCCAAGCATTACAGCAGTGTTCAGATTAATAAAAAAAGCGCCTAATCTCAGGCGCTTTTTTTAAGTTATTTATTTTAAAATATCTGGTAATTTAGGTTGTTCATAAATCGGACTAGTCACTTCCCGCTTCATTTTCAACAACATCTGGTAAGGCTGTTGTTGAACAAACATATTTACGAAGCTGAGCGGAATCGCACCGGCTGGGTCAGCATAACCACTTGTGGTTACTTTAACTTTGTTATTCGCTAATTTCTGGAAGGTCCAATCCCCTTCATAGCGTGTTAAGCGCACTACATCAGGTTGTATCGGATAATTACTATTAATCGCCGTGTTCTTAATGGTAATGAGACCATTGGCCGCTTTACTCATTTTTCCTTTCACGACCACATCACGATCTTTTAAAGGAAAAGGAAAATCTAATAGCATATAGAGTGTGAATTCACCCTTTTTCTCATCTTGAGACAACATCTGAACCTTGCCCATATAAGGCACCCACTGATCAGCACGATTTACATCTAAAATCACAGCGACAGCGCGTTCAAGTGGCACATCAAAAGTCGTTTCAGCCTTATATTGAAAGACTGGATTATCAGTCTTTTGATAGGTCCAGACTTTAATATTATTACGGTCTAAGCTGAGTTTAGCTTTTTCCGTAGAAGCAGCCCCCGTCCAGAGGCTGCTTAAGCAAAGAAGAGTGGTCAAGGCAATTTGTTTTTTATTCATGTTCTGCTCTATCTTTTTTTTCTCGCTACACATGGAATACGTACAGGGTTTTAAACCTGTACGTCGTTCAATCCTAAAACATCTTTCATGTCATATTTACGCGCTTCACGGCCCACAACCCATGCAGCAGCTCGCACTGCACCAGCAGCAAAGTTCATACGGTTAGTTGCTTTATGAGTCACTTCAACGCGCTCACCTTCACCAATAAACATCACAGTGTGTTCACCAACAATATCCCCACCACGAATGGTTTCAAAACCAATCGTTTGACGGTCACGCGGACCTGTGTGCCCTTCACGTCCATAGACAGCAACTTCTTTTAGGTTACGGCCTAAAGTATCTGCAATCGCTTCACCCATCATTAACGCTGTACCAGATGGCGCATCTACTTTATGACGGTGATGAGCTTCAATCACTTCAATATCTACTGTATCGCCAAATACTTTTGCTGCAAGCTCAAGTAACTTGATTGATACATTTACACCTACTGAATAGTTCGCTGCATAAACCACAGGTGTATGAGTGGCAACTTCGTCTAATTCAGCTTTTTGCTCATCTGACATACCTGTTGTACCAATAACCATGGCAACCCCAGCTTCACGGCAAAGCTTCAAATGCTGAGCAGTTGCAACTGGTGCAGTAAAATCAATAATTACATCGCAATCTTTCAGAACATCGGTCAAGCTTCCTGAAACCTTCACACCCACTGAACCAATACCAGCAAGCTCACCAGCGTCAGTGCCCACCAAACTACTTTCCGGACGCTCTACCGCAGCAGCTAATTGATAGCCTGCTTGTTGAACTGCTTGAATAAGCGTACGGCCCATACGACCGCCTGCACCTAAAATACCAATGCGTGGAGCTGCTGACATAATCCTTCCCAATCTTCTGTTTTACGTAATTTGTCTACTATATCAAAACTCTTTGCTCACGATAAAAAGTAAAAATTATTTTTTGAGATGAACTGAAATTTAAGCTGTTTTCACAAAAGTTAAAGAATTGATCTGCACACTACGGACCACGAATGAAAAAAAGATGACTATAAGGAGTTCAGCATGCATTCGAGAATTATTGGCTTTACTGTAATGATGGGGATTATGAGTTCAATGGCATTTGCAGAGCCTGCAATCCAGCTAGGAGACACATTAGAAAGCTTATCTAAAGCACGTATTACAACTAACGTAAGTACTCAAACAGCAACACCTACAGCTCAAACTGTAGCAACTGATGCCAACACTGACGTTAAAGTTGAAGATATTGACCCGATTATTGGCGAAACAACAGCAGAGGCACCAAAAGTAGCTGTACAGGCAGAAGCTGTAGCCGCACCAGTGATCGAAAATGCTCCGACTCTTGCTTCTAGCGAACCGACTGTAAGCATTAATGATATTGATGTTGCTCATCCTACAGAGTAAGCAGACGTAATTTTCTTTTAAGCAGAATAAAAATAATAAGATGAATCAGCGCAATAAAAAGGCGGATATTTTATCAATATCCGCCTTCTTTTTAATTTCTTATCTAATCAAGTATTAATCGAACAAACGATCAAAGAATGATTTTTTCTTCGGTGAAGAAGCACTGTCTTCGCCATCAAAAGAAGCTTGCAACTCTTTAAGTAATTCACGTTGACGAGAATTTAAGTTGACTGGTGTTTCTACCACAATACGGCAAAGTAAATCACCCACCATGCTGCTACGTACTGGACGAACACCTTTGCCACGTAAACGGAATAATTTACCTGTTTGAGTTCCCTCTGGAATCTTCAAGCTAACGCGACCTTCCAAAGTTGGAATTTCAATTTCTTTACCAAGTGCAGCATCAGCAATGCTCACTGGTACGTCCATATAAAGATCGGCACCATCGCGTTGGAAAATTTCGTGTTCACGAACAACGACTTCAACGTACAAATCACCTGATTGGCCATCACGAATTGCTTCGCCTTTACCACTCAAACGAACGCGGTCACCATTATCTACACCCGCTGGAATTGTAACTTCCAACGTTTGCTGGCGATCAGCTACACCTGAACCATGACATGCCTGACAAGGGTTTTTAATAATTTTACCTTGGCCACGACAAGTACCACATGTTTGTTGTACAGAGAAGAAACCTTGCTGCATACGTACTTGTCCTGAACCATGACAAGTTTTACAGGTTTCAACATCTTTTGGATTTTTTGAACCTTTACCATCACACACATCACAAGGTGCTGGAGCAGTAAAGGTAATGGTTTTTTTCACCCCTTTTACAGCTTCTTCAAGGGTAAGTTCCATTACATAGCGTAGATCTGATCCGCGACGTTGACGCTGTTGACGTCCACCGCCACCGAATGCACCACCGAAGATATCACCGAACTGGCTGAAAATGTCTTCGGCACTAAATCCACCAAAGCCACCACCACCACCGCCAAAGCCACCTTCGAACGCATTATGACCCATGCGATCGTACATGCTACGCTTTTCGCTGTCCGATAAAACTTCATAAGCTTCAGCAGCTTCTTTAAATTTCTCTTCAGCTTCGGCATTGTCAGGGTTTCTATCAGGATGATATTTCATCGCCAATTTACGGTAGGCTTTTTTGATCTCATCATCACTTGCGGTTTTTGAAACGCCTAAAACCTCATAATAATCACGTTTAGCCATTTTTGGCGGTGCTCCTCACGGAATTTTATCAATACTCTATTGCCGACTAAATGGGGGGCTTTAGCCGAATTTACAAGGGTAAAATGTTTAAAAAATAGATATATTAAAAAACTGCCTTATTTTTTAAATATTTAGACAAGCCTTTTAACCATGCATTTAATAGAAATAACCACGCAATAGCGCTAAATACCACACCAGCAACCGTAGAGGCGGTTACCCAGAGGTTACTGTCCCATGCAAAAAAGAAGAGCGGAATAAACCAGACCACAGCAAAAATTGCCATACAAAGAAATAGAATCCCGTTTCGCATAATCCATAGTGCATGCGCATGAATCCAAACTTCTGCATTATCTACAACCGCCACTTTACGAGCGACCAAATAAGCAAAGGCCGCAAAAATAACCGTAAACAATGCAAGAAACATGAACGCATAAGAAATTACTATATAACGGCGATGCTGTTCGATATGGTCTTGCCCCATCTGTATTTCACCTCAATTCACTGCACTTAGCCTATTTTTTATGCAGTAAAATAATCCTGTATTTTTTGTGTAAAGACAGGTGCTACTATATTGGAGTTTTCAATATTTCGCACCTTTATTCACAAAAAATTTATGTATTTTATGCGGTTTTTTTCACCTTAAACCATGCTGCGTAGAGCGCAGGTAAGAAAAATAATGTCAGTAAGGTGGCAACAATCAAGCCGCCCATGATCGCAACTGCCATCGGACCAAAGAAAATACTTCGTGAAAGTGGAATCATGGCCAAAACTGCGGCTAATGCAGTCAAAATAATTGGACGGAATCGACGTACTGTCGCCTCGATAATCGCCTCCCACGTCGGATGCCCTGCTTGCCTGTCTTGTTCAATTTGATCAATTAAAATAAGCGAGTTACGCATGATCATGCCAGAGAGTGCAATTGTGCCCAACATGGCCACAAAGCCAAATGGTTTGTTAAATAGAAGTAAGAATAAAACCACACCAATTAAACCAAGCGGAGCTGTTAATAACACAATAGTCGCACGGGATAAGCTTTTGAGCTGAATCATCAGTAATGTCATGACCACAGCCAAGAACAGTGGCATACCCGCATTAACAGAGTTTTGCCCACGTGCAGACTCTTCTACAGTTCCACCGACTTCAACAAGATAGCCACTTGGTAATTCAGCACGTAATTTATCCATTGATTCAGCTAATTCACCAACAACAGTCGCTGGCTGCAATTTGGTACGAATATCTGCACGCACAGTAATCGTTGGTAAGCGGTTACGATGCCAAATTAAACCATCTTCAAATTTATACTCAATTTTAGCGATTTGAGCTAAAGGCACAGTCGTTCCATTGGTTGTTGGTACGGCTAAACTTGCCAGTGAAGCTACTTCAACTCGCTCGCTCTGATCACCACGTAAACGGATTTCAATGAGTTCACGCTTTTCACGATATTGCTCAATCGCACTACCTGTAATTGATGCATTAATAAAGTTCGCTAAATCCAAACTAGAGACACCCATTTGTCGAGCGCGGTCTTGGTCAATTTGAATTGAAATAATCTTACTCGGCTCACCCCAATCTAAATGCACATTGGTGGTATTCGGGTTTTCGCTAATCAGCTTAGCGACTTTCTGTGCTTCTTGACGGACCAGATTTTGATCTTCACCCGACACCCGATATTGCAATGGATAACCAACAGGAGGGCCATTCTCCAGTAATGACACGCGAGTACGAACTTGCGGCAGCAATTGTCTAATTTGTTTGTCTAACGAGCGTCGAATTTCATCACGATCATCCAGAGATGATGCGAGTACAACAAACTGCGCAAAGCTGGCTTGCGGTAATTGCTGGTCTAACGGTAAATAAAAACGTGGTGAACCTGTACCGACATATGCCACATAGTTATCAATACCTTTTTGTTTAGACAGGAATTTTTCAACCTTTTTCACAGCTTGTTCTGTCGCTGTTAAAGAAGCGCCTTCTTCAAGTTTTAAATCGACTAAAATCTCGGCACGATTCGAAGGCGGGAAAAACTGCTGAGGAACGATCTTAAACATCAGCACAGATAGCACAAAAATACCCACCGTCGTCGCAATTACGGTTTTACGGTAAGTCACACAAAACTCGACCATCTTTCTAAAACGTAAATAGAAATTAGATTGATAAGGATCGTAGTGATGGTCCTGTGAAATGGCCACAGTTTGCGGTTGCGGTTTTTTAGTTAATCTCGCCCATAAACGAACATACCAAGGTGCCTGATGCCCTGTTTTAGTAAAATCGGGTAATAGCTTTTCGCCTAAATAAGGTACGAATAAAACTGCTGCAATCCAAGAGACTAATAAGGCAATCGTTACCACCTGAAAGATAGAGCGAGTGTATTCACCTGTACCAGACTGAGCTGTAGCGATCGGTAAAAAACCAGCCGCAGTAATCAGTGTTCCGGTGAGCATCGGAAATGCCGTTGTTTTCCACGCAAAGCCGGCGGCTTTAATCCGGCTATAACCCTGCTCCATCTTAATTGCCATCATCTCGACGGCAATAATGGCGTCATCGACTAACAGACCTAGCGCCAGAATCAAGGCACCCAGTGAAATCTTATGCAGTCCGACATCGAATAGATTCATTCCCGCAAAGGTCATTGCTAAAACTAAAGGAATAGAAAAAGCGACAACCAATCCTGTGCGGAAACCTAAAGAGAAAAAACTCACTAACAAGACAATAATAACTGCCTCAGCGAGTACCTTTATAAACTCATGAATACTGCGTTGTACTGCTACAGGCTGGTCAGAAACTTTTTGAAGCTTCATGCCTAAAGGTAAAGTTTTTTGTAGTTGGGCAAATTCTGTGTCGAGATTTTTACCTAAGGCAATAATGTCACCGCCCTTACGCATTGATAAAGCAATACCAATCCCATTTTCACCCATGAAGCGCATGCGTGGCTGAGCAGGTTGACTAAAACCACGGTAGACATCAGCGACATCTCCGAGCTGAATGGTTTTATCACCTACCAGTAAAGGCATTTTCTTAATTTCATCAATGTTTTGTAAATGACCGCTTACCCGAATCTGGATGCGGTCTGTGCCTGTTTCAAAAAAACCTGCACTTGCCATACTGTTTTGCTTTTGTAAGGCATCTTGAATCGCTGTAACTGGAATACCAAGCTGTACCGCTTTGGTGTTAGAAATCTCAATCCAGATTTTTTGATCTTGCAGACCAATTAGTTCGACCTTACTGACATCCTTGACGCGTTGAAGCTGTAATTGCAAACGATCTGCATATTCCTTAAGAAGCGCATAGTCAAAGTCTTTGCCTGTCAGTACATAAATATTGCCGTAAGTGTCTCCAAATTCGTCATTGAAAAATGGACCTTGTACACCGTTTGGCAGTTCATGACGTATATCATTTACCTTTTTACGAACGTTGTACCAAACATCGGGAATCTTGTCAGAAGTCAGTGAATCCTTCGCCACAAAAGTGACCAACGACTCACCTGGACGGGAGTAAGCCATGATCTTGTCATACTGCCCTGTTGTCATGAGTTCCTTTTCGATACGGTCCGTAACTAAAGTAGAAACTTCTTTGGCAGTCGCCCCAGGCCAGTAGGTCTGCACCACCATAACCTTAAAGGTAAAGGGTGGATCTTCACTTTGTGATAATTTTGAATAAGAGATTGCACCGATAATGCCAAGCAACAGCATAAAATAAAGGACAATGCCTTTATTATTTAATGCCCATTCCGAGAGATTGAATTTCATGGCTGGGTTGCTCCCTGAATTTTCACCCCACGGTTTTCACGATCAATCGGATGAATCTTCTGTTTATCACGTAGCAAATGTACGCCGCCAATCACAACCCAATCATTTGGAGCCAAGCCAGATAACACAGGTACGCTGTCTTTGCCATATGCACCAATCGTTACAGGTACTTTACGTAAAGTCTGATTCGCATTAACTACCCAAACATAAGGTTGATTATCTGTTGCTGAAACACTTGAAAGTGGCACACTCATCACATTGGTTTGAGTCGAGCTAAAAAATACGCGTGCACTTTGTCCAAGCTGAATAGCAGATTGACCTTCTTTGAGTGCAACTTTCACTGTAAATGTACGAGACTGATCCGCTGCTGGGGAAACTTCACGCACATAACCAGCAAATCGGTCATTCGGTTTAGACCATAAAGTCACCCAAGCTGCTTGGCCAACCTTGATCTCGGAAACCGCTTGTTCTGGCACACCAATGACAACTTCACGCTCTCCATCAATCGCCAGTTGATAAGCCGCTTGGCCCGCAGCAACCACTTGTCCAATCTCAATGTTTCGTGCAGTAATTACCCCGTTTTTATTAGAAACGAGTTGGTTATAACCAGTTTGGTTTGCAGAAACTTCATAATTAGAACGAGCTTGCTGTAGAGCCGCTTGTGCAGCGTCATATTGATTTTTTACCGTATCGAATTGCGAACGACTTACCGCATTAATAGGCAATAATTGCTGAAACCGTTTAAGTTCATCTGCTGCTGTTTTTGCTGAAGCCTGTGCATTGTCTAGTTGGGCTTTAGCGGCATTTAATTGTAGCTGAGCATCTGCTACGTCAAGCTTTGCTAAAACTTGTCCGACTTTAACTCGATCACCTACATCCACGTAACGTGCCGTAACCTGTCCACCGACCCGAAATGCTAAAGCTGTTTGCTGTCTAGCCTGCACATCCCCTGCATAGCTTTTTTGTTCATTGAGTGTGGTCAAGGGTTGGACCACCATCACATAGGGTATTTCTTCTGTTTTGGGAGCTTCTTTACTACACCCCATTAATGTGACCGTACAAACAATCACCATACTCATGATGAGAGGTTTTAACAGATTCATATCTTATCGCTCTTATTCAAACTGATTTTTTAAGGCACAATATGCTTGCATCATAAATTGTTTATTTTTTAATTAATATACCCATGGGTACATTAATTAAAGAAAAACTTATAAATTGCTATCTTTTTAAATTTTTATCAGAGGGTTTTGTGCAAACAGTTAATCAAAGTGGTCGCCCCAAAGATCTGGAAAAACGTGCTCGTATCTTACAAGCCGCGAAAGCTATTTTTTTAAAATCTGGCTATCACGGTACCAGCATGAACCAGATCGCACAGGAAGCAGAGGTCACTAAACTCACGGTTTATAACCACTTTCAAGACAAAGCAAACCTGTTTATCTGTGCGATTACAGAAACCTGTGAAGAGACACTGTGCACTAAACAATTTGAATTGGATGCATCAGCAGACTTTTATCAAGCACTCTTTATTGTTTGTTCAGGCGCCTTGCAGATTATTTACTCACCTGAAGCATTAAAGCTTGAACATGTATTATTTGAGCTCGCAGCAGAACAAAGTCCTCTCACTCTACAGTTTTTTGATGCTTCACATACACGACTGCAAAATCAGTTAACTGAGTTTTTGCAAAAAGCGGCTCAATTAGGTTTTATTCAAACCGATGACCCTAATTATCAAACCGAGCTTCTTTTGTCTTTATTGCTTGGCGTACGCCACCAGAAGGTTCTACTTAGAATTATTGCTGTACCGAATGCACAAGAGCTAGAAAAAATTATTAGAGATGCAATTCATTTATTTTTGCTCAAATATCGGAATTAAACCAAAGTCCGATTGCCAAAAGTTGCACTGAGTGCATGTCTACTTTTAAGACGCAATAAGCGAATTAAATGTTATTTTTTAAGCAAAAATTCACATTTTCTTACGCTCAAAGCTTGGAATGTTCGCTAATCGCGCTATATTCGATAAGAATAAGAACAGGAGAAAATAGCATGGTTCAGCAAATCGATGCGCCACTGCGTGAGGATGTCCGTTTACTTGGCAATTTGTTAGGTGAAACCCTAAAACAACATGCAGGACAAGAACTGTTTAATCAGATCGAGCAAATCCGTGCTCTTGCCAAAGGCGCACGTGATGGTCAAGCTGAAGCCGAAAAGCAATTAGAACAATTATTTTTAGAATTGCCCGATGAAGAGCTATTACCTCTTACCCGCGCGTTTTCTCATTTTTTAAATTTTGCCAATATTGCTGAGCAATACCATGTGGTTCGTAGCCGCAGACAGGCAGAGTTTGATTCGGAGGCTAATTCTCCAAATCCACTTGTTCACCTATTTCAAAAATTTAAAGATAAAAGTATTTCGACAGAAAAACTGTTCCAGCAAATTTGTGATCTCAATATTGAGTTAGTACTTACGGCTCACCCAACCGAAGTCAGCCGTCGTACCCTCATTCAAAAATATGATGATATCAATGCATGTTTATCTCAGCTTGACCAGCAGAAACTTACTCCGCGCGAACGACAAAATGCACTTGCCAACTTAAAGCAACAAATTAGTTCGGCATGGCAAACAGATGAAATCAGACAGCATCGCCCTACTCCAGTCGATGAAGCAAAATGGGGCTTTGCAACCATTGAACAAACACTTTGGAATGCTGTACCTAAATTTATTCGCGAATTAAATGAGTTGGTTCAAGATAATTGCCAACAAAACTTACCACTCAATATTGCACCAGTGCGCTTTGCTTCTTGGATGGGCGGAGACCGTGATGGCAACCCAAATGTTACTCATCAAATTACCCAAGAAGTACTGTGGTTATCACGCTGGCAAGCTGCCGATCTCTATCTAAGAGATATCGAAAACTTACGTTGGGAACTTTCAATCCAAACCTGTTCTGAAGAAATGATTCAGGCTATTGGTAACCAACATGCAGAACCTTATCGCGAATATTTACGTGCTACACGCGAACGCTTAAAAGCGACTCGCCACTGGTTAGCGCAGCGCCTACAAGGCTTAGAAGCAGACGACAGTAATGTCATTAAAAGCAAAGACGAACTCTTACAACCGTTATTGCTGTGCTATCGCTCTTTAATCGACAGCAACTTGCCTGAAATTGCGAATGGTCAACTTCTCGACTTTATTTACCGTGTGAACTGTTTTGGTATTGAACTACTTAAACTCGACATTCGCCAAGAATCAGGTCGTCATCGTCAAGCGATTTCAGCAATTACCGAATATTTAGGTTTAGGTAATTTTGAGTCATGGACCGAACAGGCGCGCCAAAACTTCCTCATTCAGGAATTACAAAGCAAACGGCCACTTTTACCGAAATATATTAATGAGCCTGAAGGCAGCTTGATTGGTCATCCAGATGTTCAAGAAGTATTTGCAACCATGCGTACTTTGGCAGACCAACCGCCAGAGTCTTTAGGGGCTTATATTATTTCGATGGCTGAATATCCAAGTGATGTTTTAGCTGTGTTGCTATTGCAAAAAGAAGCAGGTATTCAGCACCCTTTACGTGTAGTTCCTCTGTTTGAAACTTTAAAAGATTTAGATGGCGCTGCAACTACTATGAATACGCTGTTCAATATGCATTGGTATAAACAGCACATTCAGGGTAAACACGAAGTGATGATCGGTTACTCCGACTCTGCAAAAGATGCGGGTTTCATGTCAGCTAACTGGGCTCAATATCGTGCTCAAGAAGAGCTCACTGCAATTGCTCAAAAACACGGCGTACAGTTAACGCTATTCCATGGTCGTGGTGGTTCAATTAGTCGTGGTGGTGCTCCAACACAACAGGCACTATTTTCGCAGCCACCGGGTTCGATCTCTGGTGCAATCCGTGTCACAGAACAAGGTGAAATGATTCGCTTCAAGTTCGGTTTAGAAGGGATTGCCATGCAAAACCTTGAAATCTATACCGCCGCAACACTCGAAGCGACTTTATTACCACCACCAGAGCCTAAAGCCGAGTGGCGTGAAATCATGAACCGTATGACAGATCATTCTGTTAAGGTTTATCGCCAGACAGTGCGTGAAAATCCACATTTTGTGAAGTATTTACGGACCGTTACCCCTGAACTTGAATTACAAATGTTGCCATTAGGCTCACGTCCAGCAAAACGTAAAGTGAGTGGTGGTATTGAGTCTTTACGTGCGATTCCATGGGTATTTGCATGGACTCAAATTCGTTTAATGTTACCTGCATGGCTAGGTACTGGTGCAGCCATTAATGAAGTGATTGCCGATCAGCAAAAAGCAACGCTTGATGAAATGCTCCAGCAATGGCCTTATTTCCAGACGCTCATTGATATGCTGGAAATGGTATTGTCTAAATCCGATGCCAACATTGCACTCTATTACGAGTCTCATTTGACTGACGATGAAGATTTAAAAGTGCTCGGTAATCAATTACGTCAGCGATTAAAAGATGCTGTTGAAACACTACTTAAATTGAAAGATGAATCAAAGCTTCTGAGCAACAACGAGGTTCTTGATCAATCAATGCAAGTTCGTAAACCGTACTTACTTCCTTTGCATCTTTTGCAGGCTGAACTCATGAAACGCCGCCGTGATTATCTTGCTGAGCGTCAGGCAGAGAACACACCTGTTGACCATGCACTTATGGTGAGTATTGCGGGTATTGCTGCTGGTTTACGCAACACAGGCTAAGCTAATTTTACCAATTGTTTAACAAGGCAGTACATCTTGATGTGCTGCTTTTTACTTGCAAAATTCTCTATTTTTCTTAAATTTTCCTCGATTTTCTATTTTTTTGAATATTTTTTAAAAATCAAAAAATTAGTCTTTATGAGAAAAAAATAACTAATTCCTTATATTTAGAATTGATAAAATTATACCAATCGTTAAAAAATAATTACTTTTCACTAACATACTTCTCTCTAGAGATTAAATGCACTCTCAAGAAAGAGTATCATGGCACCAATTAAAGAATAATGAGCTTATTTTATGTCCAATTGGTTTCCAAAATGGCAGCCTTACCAAGGTGATATTGACCACCGACCGGTCTCTACCAACGAATATCTCCCTCCAGTTCAGAGTGCTATTTTAGGTATTCAACATGCATTTGCCATGTTTGGAGCAACTGTTTTAGCACCATTACTCATGGGCTTTAATCCTAACCTTGCCATTCTAATGTCTGGTATCTGTACCATCCTGTTCTTTTTAATTACGGGTGGTCGTGTTCCGAGTTACTTAGGCTCAAGTTTTGCATTTATTGGTGTGGTTGCAGCAGCAACTGGACATATTACAGGTTCAGGTGCCAATCCAAACCTTTCGATGGCTTTAGGTGGAATCGTAGCATGTGGTGTGTTTTATGCCATTATCGGTTTTATTGTGATGCTTACGGGTACACGCTGGATTGAAAAACTCATGCCGCCTGTGGTGACTGGCGCCATTGTGATGATTATTGGTCTAAACCTCGCACCCGTTACCATTAAAGGTGTTGCAGGCCAACCATTTGAAATGTGGATGGCCTTAATTACCGTACTTTGTATGGGTAGTATTGCAGTCTTTACGCGTGGCTTATTGCAACGTCTGCTTCTATTGGTCGGTTTAATTTTGGCTTATGCAATTTACGCTATCACCACCAATGGGCTAGGTTTTGGTAAACCAATTGATTTTAGTCAAATCTCACAGGCTGCATGGTTCGGTATTCCAAGCTTTTCACATCCTACTTTTGATACTAAGGCTATGCTAATTATTGCGCCAGTTGCATTAATTTTAGTGGCAGAAAACTTAGGCCATATTAAAGCTGTTGGTGCAATGACTGGCGAAAACCTGACACCACAATTAGGCAAAGCATTTGTTGCAGATGGTTTGGCAACGACACTTTCTGGTAGTGTTGGGGCGCCGGGGATGACCACTTATGGTGAAAACATTGGGGTCATGGCAGTCACTCGTGTGTACTCAACCATTGTATTTGTGATTGCTGGTGTCTTTGCTATTTTCTTGGGTTTATCTCCAAAATTTGGCGCGGTAATTAGTACGATTCCAAGTGCTGTCTTAACAGGTGCATCTATTGTTGTATTTGGATTAATTACCATTGCCGGTGCAAAAATCTGGATTGAAAACAAAGTTGATTTTTCTAACAATAAAAATCTGATTGTTGCTTCAGTAACAATTATTTTGGGTGCCGGAAATTTTGAATTAATGTTTGGTAATTTCAATTTAGGTGGTATTGGTACCGCAACATTTGCAGCCATTATTCTAAATTGGTTGTTTAGTTTAAAAGATAAAACCTAAGTTCAAAAAGGCAGCGTAAGCTGCCTTTTTTCATTACGATTTAGTATGATGAATTTTTGCGTTTCAATACGTTCCTATCATGCGTTTTGATTTTTTTGATTTACAGTTGGTTCTTCATATTGTCTCGACTGGTAGCCTAACCAAAGGTGCAGACCGCTCTGCTATTTCACTTCAAGCAGCGAGCGAGCGTATAAAAAAACTCGAACAATATTTTGAGACACCCTTATTTATTCGCCAAACCACTGGGGTAGAACTCACCACAGCTGGACATGCTTTTGTAGAACATGCCCGTCAGCTTTTAGTACAAAAAGATCAACTCGAACAAGAAATGCAGCGGTTTAGGCACCCTACCACAGAGGCATTAACGCTTTGGTGTAACTCTTCTGCTCAAAGTGAATATTTGCCTACGTTATTACCGCAATATCTGGTGCTTCATCCAGAAATGAATATTGATTTACATGAGGCAGAAAGCTCAGAAATTGTAGATGCATTAACCCAAGGAATTGCGAGTCTAGGTCTAGTCTCAAGTTTTTTCGATACCCGACATTTGCAAACTAAGGAATTTGCGAGTGATCCGTTAGTTTTGATTTGCCCTACTACCCACAATTTAGCTCAATACCAAGAGCTGAATTTGGTAGAGGCTTTAAGCTATGGTTTTATTGGTCTTAAACCCCACCACTCTTTGCAACAGTCCATTGAAACTCAAGCTAAGCTATTAGGCTTTAACATACAGTACCGTTTGCGCCTACCTAACTTTAGTGCAATTGCTGAGGTTGTCGCCAAAGGTGTGGGAATTGCGATTATGCCAGCTCGTGCTGCACAGCGTTTGCAATCAGATTATGATTTTCATTCGATCCAACTGCTAGGTGCGTGGGCAAATCGTAAACTGCTTTTAGCCACACAAAATTTCAATCAGCTGCCTAACAGTTACCAACAATTTGCAGACTTTTTATTGCAGCATCGCCCTTAAAAATTGGCTTAATGCAAAATCATATAAAGCCCTAATGACACCAAACCTATAAAAAAGATACGACGAAATAATTGCTCGTTGAGTCGATAGCGAATTTTTTTACCTAACCACATTCCAACGAGTGCAGCCACCAACGCAGCAAAAGATAAACGATAGTCCAGTGTTACTCCAGACATCGGGTTTTGGTGTAAGAAAATAGCAAGACAAATGGTAGACACCGTAAAGGTTAATCCCAAAGCCTGAACCAACTCGTCACGTTTTAAATGCAAAGACTGCAAATAAGGAACAATCGGAATAATAATAACGCCTGTTGCTACGGTCACTGCCCCACCAATATAACCAATAATCGGCGATAGCCAACGCTCATGTTTCCCTAAATGTGGAAGCTTTTTGACACACAGTCCATAAAGGCCATATAAGGCCAACATACAGCCCAATAAAATCTCACTACTGTGCCCATGACTTTGACTTAAAGTCGGTAGGAAACTCCATATTGAACCCACCACAATGCCTACGAGTAAGGTCCAGAAACGGCGAATAAAAGCCCAGACAAGTCCTTCAGCAAAAAGCTGCCAAACATTGGTGACCATTGAAGGAACAATGAGTAAAGAGGCTGCTTGAAAAGGACTCATTGCGATGGTGAGTAAGCCCATCGATACTGCGGGCAGCCCTAAACCGATCATGCCTTTAATCATGCCAGCAAAGGCAAACACCATCATAATAATTAATAAAAAAGTCACTGTTTATCTCCGATTCCCTACATGGTTATGCTACGGAAAAAACAGGTTTTGCCCTATTCTTGTTTTTAGGAGTAGGCCTCAATTAGAAGTTGAGGCCGTTTTGTATTTTTCTTCTAAAACATTACTAAAAATACTTTCAATCATCCAAACGCGGTACAAGCTATTAAATACATAGCTTTGACCATCAATACGCAACTCTAGAACTGGTAAATCAGGCTGATGCTTATCTTTGCAAAAAGCATCATTTTGTGCCAGAACAGCTGGTACATCCTGCTCGGTTAACTGCTCAATTCCCAGCTGCAGCTGTAATTCTTGGAAATGCTTTTGGAAAGATAAATCTTTACCTTTTGTCCAAACGGCTTGCAAGATCGTAAAAATCGTATCGATTTGCTGATTTTCCTGCACACTATAAAAAAGCTTTGCCATTTCAAGCGTACTTTCTTCTGTAGGGCGGCAAAAAGGAGTAAAAGCGACGTCTGTTCGTTTAGAAACACGGGTTGCCAAACTCCAGTCAAACCAGTCTCGACCTTGGTAACTCAAAGGATAAACTTTTAATTGAATGTCGTAATAATCAGCCAGTTCTTCCTTAATATAAGCAAGTAATAGCCAACTCATTGGATCTTCTAAGGCAATATATATATCGAGTTCAGGGTGAAGTGTCTGAATTTCAGTAAGTGCCTCAGCATCATTAATCAAATGTTCACGCCATTCGATATGATTAATTAAAAAAATCGGATTACCAGTCAATAACTTTTGTTGTTTTAGTCGACGAGTTAAACGTAATAAATCATCTACTGCATGATATTTACGTCCACCAAACTCAAAGTAAGCTGCCGGTACAGGCTCATCCGTAAAAATACGTTCTGAAAAATGTTGAGGAAGCTGATGTTTAACTGCCATAGCATGTAAAGTACGCAGCTTTCCATATTGCTGCTGCCAAAGCATGTGAAAAATATCTTCAAGTAAATGTAAGAAATTCTGACCTTGTAATGGGGTTCTTTTTAATATGACAGCGGCTTGTTTTAAAGATTCTTGGCTTGGGATTTCTGGAAATTCATCAAAAGCAAAACGGTGTTGTTTGGCTAATATTTTGGCATCATTCAAACAATAATTTTGCCATTCTTCATGCGACATACCATTTGGAGGTTCGGAAGCCGTATGGGAAATAATAATTTTTAAGGGCTTAAGTTCATCACTTAAAATCTCATCGAGCTGAGATAGTTGCTGAACAGCTAAATAGCTATACACATCATCAAGTCGTAAATAAATACTTAAACCATTTTCCGTGGGTAACACCGCTTGACGTGAAGGTTTTTGGTAAAACCAACTCGATCGGATAGGGTCAAACCAACGGCGTAGCAGTGACATGAGAGTAGAGCCTCTAAAAAATAATCCTAAGCAAGACCAAAAAACTGCTTTGATCGCAGTACTAAGTGCCGCAGAAACTTCATATACAAAATGTTGTTGAAGAGCTCTGCTTACGCAAAACAAAAATCGTGTTATTGCATGTATTTCTGTATCGGTGAAGATTTTATCATCATTTTATGGCAAACCCATAGAATGACTTGCAACACCTTCATCTACAAGCCTATTTTTTCCAACAGATGTAAAAAATGCACCCATCAGCATGATAATAATTCATCATACAAATGGATGCATAGTTTCTATTCAATTAATAAAATTGAATATTTTATAGAACGCGTACAGCTCCTTTCGCTGCACTTGTTGTATGCATTGCATAAACTTTTAACGCTTTTGATACCTTACGTTTACGTTCTTCTTTCGGATGCCAGCCTTTCGCTTCTTGAACTGTACGACGGTGCGCCATAGTCGCATCATCAACGTTTAAGTGAATAGTACGGTTCGGAATATCGATTTCAATGGTATCGCCATCTTCTACCAAACCAATTGCACCACCTTCAGCAGCTTCTGGCGAAACATGTCCAATTGAAAGACCTGATGAACCCCCAGAGAAACGACCATCTGTCACCAATGCGCAGTCTTTTCCTAAACCTTTCGATTTAAGGTAGCTGGTTGGGTAAAGCATTTCTTGCATACCTGGACCGCCACGTGGGCCTTCATAACGAATCACAACAACATCACCAGCCTTAATGTCATGACCCAAGATTGCATCTACAGCGGCATCTTGGCTCTCAAATACACGCGCTGTGCCCGTAAATTTCAAGATCGATTCATCTACACCCGCAGTTTTTACAATACAACCATCAAGCGCGATGTTACCGTATAGAACTGCTAAACCACCATCTTTAGAGAATGCATGTTCTGCATTGCGAATAACGCCTTTTTCCCGATCGCCATCTAAAGTTGCATAGTAGCGATTTTGAGAGAAAGCAACTTGAGTTGGAACACCACCTGGAGATGAGCGATAGAACTCATATACATCTGCATCTTCAGTACGAATAATATCCCACTTATCTAATGCATCTTTTAAAGTTTTCTCATGTACGGTTGGTAGTGATACATCAAGTAAGTTCGCACGATCAAGCTCACCCAAAATGGCCATAATGCCACCTGCACGGTGTACATCTTCCATATGAACGTCTTGTTTTGCAGGCGCTACTTTAGACAACACAGGCACTCGACGTGATAATTCATCAATATCGTCCATGGTAAAATCAACTTCTGCTTCACTTGCAGCAGCTAATAAATGTAGAACCGTATTGGTTGAACCACCCATTGCAATATCAAGGGTCATCGCATTTTTAAATGCAGCCTTTGTTGCAATTGAACGCGGTAAAATGCTTGCATCTTCTTGTTCGTAGTAGCGTTTAGCCAATTCAACAATAAGCTGACCCGCTTTTAGGAATAATTTTTTACGATTCGCATGAGTTGCAACAATCGAACCATTGCCCGGTAAAGATAAACCCAAAGCTTCTGTTAAACAGTTCATTGAGTTTGCAGTGAACATACCTGAACATGAACCACATGTTGGACATGCTGAACGTTCAAATTCCGCTACTTCTTCATCTGTATAACTTTCATCAGCCGCAACAACCATTGCATCAACAAGGTCAATCGCTTTTTCATCACCGCGGAACTTAACCTTACCAGCTTCCATTGGTCCGCCAGACACGAAGACAACAGGAATATTCAGACGCATCGCAGCCATGAGCATTCCCGGAGTAATCTTGTCACAGTTTGAAATACACACCATGGCATCTGCACAGTGTGCATTCACCATATATTCAACTGAGTCAGCAATCAAATCACGTGATGGTAGTGAATAAAGCATGCCGTCATGCCCCATTGCGATCCCGTCATCTACTGCGATCGTATTGAACTCTTTAGCAACACCACCTGCTGCCTGAATTTCTGCTGCGACTAGTTGCCCTAAATCTTTAAGGTGTACATGGCCCGGAACAAATTGAGTAAATGAGTTGACCACCGCAATAATCGGTTTGCCGAAATCCTCATCTTTCATTCCTGTTGCACGCCATAAGCCACGTGCGCCAGCCATATTTCTTCCGTGTGTCGATGTTTTTGAACGATAGTCAGGCATTAGTGTTTCCAACAAGTTGTGCTTGAGCGGAATTTCTCCCACTCTGGCTGAATGATACTGATATAGCGTTAGATCAGTCGGAATATTGACTCATCATCATAATTTGATCATTCTCCATTCTATAGAAGCAAATAATATTCGGAAAGCCAAGAACAGTAATAGTCAGTCAATATTTAGCAAAACTTACATGAATAATTTTTTATTTTTTCATAACCTTTTTTTATCAATAAAAATTTTTGAATAATTTTTTGTTCACTATTTAAAAATCAAATCTCTCAATAGCCATGAGTTTAGGGCTTCAAACGTTTTTCACGTATACTACCCATAAACTCTTTTTGGATTGCATTTGTGAAAATTATTTTTGCTGGCACCCCCGAATTTGCTGCAACAGCATTGGCGGCATTATTAAAAACTTCCCATGAAATTATCGCCGTTTACACCCAGCCGGATCGTAAAGCAGGCCGTGGACAAAAACTAACGCCATCTTCTGTAAAACAGCTTGCGCTTGAACATGGTATACCTGTTTATCAACCACTTCATTTTAAGGCATCTACAGAAGAAGGGCTCGCAGCCCAACAAGAACTGGCAGCTTTAGGTGCCGATGTGATGGTCGTTGCAGCCTATGGCTTAATTCTTCCACAAGCTGTGCTCGATACACCGAAATATGGCTGTTTAAATATTCACGGCTCACTATTACCACGCTGGCGCGGTGCAGCACCAATTCAGCGTGCAATTGCAACGGGTGATGAAGAAACCGGAATCACTATCATGCAAATGGCAGCTGGTTTAGATACAGGCGATATGATGTATAAAACCTACTGTCCAATCATACCCGAAGATACATCAGCGACTTTACATGACAAACTCGCAGCTCAGGGCGCAACAGCAATTTGTGACGTACTCAAGTCAGAAGAAACGCTAAAAAAATATTTGGCAGAACGTGAAGTTCAAGATGAAAGCCTAACTGTCTATGCACATAAGTTAGTGAAATCAGAAGCTCGTATTGACTGGTCAAATGATGCTGTTCAACTTGACCGAAATATTCGTGCGTTCAACCCTTGGCCAGTTGCATTCATTCAACTAGATGAAAATAGTGCTTTGCGTGTTTGGAACTCAGCCACTTCTACTCAAAGCCAAGCAAATGCCCAAGCTGGTGAAATTATCGCGATTGATAAACAAGGCGTACATGTTGCTTGTGGTCAAAACTCTTTTATTTGTCTGACCAGCGTGCAATGGCCGGGTGGTAAAGCAATGAATGCACAACAAATTGCACAAACTCAAAAACTTCACGTAGGACAAATTCTACCATGAGTCAGGCTTCATCAAATTCGTCACGATTTAACTTACGTGCTCAAGTCGTTCAAACGTTATTAAAAGTCCAGCAAGGGCAATCACTTGCTAGTATTTTAAATACACAGCTGAATCAAGTTGCAGAACGTGATCGCGCACTATTTCATGAACTTGTTCTAGGTACGCTACGCCAATGGTTTGCTCTTAAATCAATTAGCCTACCTTTACTCAGTAAACCTTTAAATAATGAAACTGTTGAAACCTGTCTGTATGTTGGGCTTTATCAAGTTTTATGCACGCGTATTGCAGCGCATGCCGCTATTTCAGAAACAGTAGATGCCACCAAACAACTTGGATTTCCTGCTCTCGGCGGTATTGTAAATGCTATTTTGCGCCGAGCTACTCGTGAAACTGATGACTTTCAGCAAGGTCTACAGCAAGCGCATGGCTTACCAAGTTGGCTTTTCAAAAGGTTAAAAAAGGATTGGGGAGAACAAACTGAATCTCTTTGCCAATCATTAAAACAAGTCGCACCTTTAACCTTACGAGTTAACCAACGTCATATTGGCCGTGATGCTTATTTAGCAAAACTACAAAGTCTAGATATTCAGGCACGTGCATGTACTCTGTCTGAAGCAGGTATTGTTCTTGAACAATCTGTACAAATTACCCAGCTACCCGGCTTTGAAGAGGGATGGTTTTCTGTACAAGATGAACATGCTCAGCTATGTGCAACATTATTGCCAGATCTAAATAATAAAACGGTAATTGATGCCTGTGCAGCTCCCGGTGGGAAAACAGCTCATTTACTCGAAAAGTTTAAACCGACTAAACTCATTGCTATTGACCAAGATTCTAACCGTTTAATCCGTGTAACTGAGAATTTAAACCGCTTAGCACTTGATCAAAGTCAAACAGAAATTTTGGCAGCAGATGCAACTCAATGGGTTCCCGCAGAACCGGTAGATTGTATTGTGCTTGATGCACCATGTTCTGCGACAGGCGTTATTCGTCGTCATCCCGACATACGCCTATTGCGTCAATCTAGCGATATAGCTCAAACGATTGAACTGCAAAAGCAGATTTTGGAACACATGTGGCAACAGCTTAATGTTGGAGGCACACTGCTCTATATTACCTGTTCAGTTTTAAAAGCTGAAAATGAACAGCAGATGATAAATTTCTTTGCAGAACATACTGATGCAAAAGAAATTAAGATTGAAGCGAATTGGGGACTTGAACAAATTCATGGCCGACAATTATTACCACAAGCTCAGTCTGGCGACGGATTTTATTATTGTAAAATTCAAAAAATTGCATAAAAAAAGCAGGCTTTAAGCCTGCTTTTTATTAGATCAGCATCAAAGCGTATGCTGATCTTTTACATCTTCTAAAACGTCATCTAACTCTTCAGGATGTTTCGATAAATGTAGAATGGATAAAGCCAATCCACCCCATAAAAACACCATCGAAATCACCATCATCACGATTGCCGAAGTATTCATTATTTTATCCTCCTAGCGATCTTTCATTTTGCTTAACACGATTGCAACGACCGCACAGAAAATCACACTGCCCCAGCCGAATACACCTTGTAAGCTCATACTATAAGTATCATAGCCATTTTTGATCAAATTAAAAACAGTCATACTAAGTGTAGTTAACAAGATTAAAGATGTAATAACTGTTAAAGTGAAATCCCATCCCTTACCTAATTGAATAGTAGAGATGCGATTTACGTGATCACGAAGTTCTTTAAGAGCCGAACGTTTAAACCAAGTAATGGCAATAATAGAAATTAAAGCACCACCAATAATACCGATGTTATTGATAAAGTGGTCAACAATATCAACTAGTTTAATTGCGTTTACACTTGAGAATAAAATAATTGATACAAGCGCACTGCCACCACCAATAATGGTTACAGCTTTTTTACGGCCCCATTTCAATTTATCTTGCATTGCAGCAATAGGCACTTCCAAAATACTGACCATTGAAGAAATACCTGCGACGAAAAGTGAAGAGAAGAATAAGAAACCAAATAAATCAGCACCTGTACCTAAACTTGAAATAATTTTAGGGAATGCAATAAATGCTAATCCAATTCCGCCACTTACGACATCTTTAACTTCAGTACCCGCGGCATGTGCCATAAAGCCAAGCGCAGCAAAAATACCAATCCCTGCCAAAATCTCAGTTGATGCATTTGCAAAACCAACGATTAAGCCAGAACCTGTTAAATTCGTTTTTGGTTTTAAATAAGATGCATATGTCACCATGATCCCGAAACCAACAGATAATGAAAAGAAGGTATGACCATAAGCGGCTAACCATACTTTATAGTCCATCATTGCTGACCAGTTTGGCGTAAAGAATGCATTCAAACCTTGAGCAGCACCCGGCAAACGCAATGACTGAATCACCAAAATAGTGAATAGAATGAACAATAATGGCATGAAAATTTTATTGGATAATTCCACACCCTTTTTCACTCCACCATAAAGAATGATTAAAGTAAGTGCCCAAATTCCAATAATCGGCCAGAATAAATGACTTACAAACTGTAAATCAAAGCCAGTTGCTTTTGAGGTTTGCAAATAAGTATTAAAGAAGAAACCTTCTGGATCACTTCCCCACATTTGACCAATAGAGAAGTAAACATAACTACCAGCCCAAGTGAGCACACTTGCATAGTACAAACCAATAATGATACAGACACAAACCTGCCACCAACCTAATGTTTCCCCGCCTTTAAATAAGGCACGATATGCTTTAGGAGGTGAACCAGTACTACGATGCCCTACCGCATAATCTAAAAATAGTAACGGTAAACCAGCAGTAATGAGTGCTAGTAGATAGGGAATAAGAAACGCACCACCACCATTTTCATAAGCAACGTATGGAAAGCGCCAAATATTACCTAAACCTACAGCCGAGCCAACGGCTGCAATAATAAAACCAGATCGTGACGTCCAGTTTTCACGAGAATCTGTCATAGAACACCTAATGTTAAAAGATTACTTATTTTTACTGCTATTGTTGATTGTTATTCCGCATGCAAAAAAAGAACCAAAAAATACTTTTGTGTTTGTAGAAAATAAAATGAACCTTTTGAGTATTTTTATTCCCTTAACAAACAAGCAAAAATAGAAAATTCTTCCTTAAAGATTTTTGTCCATTTTTTGCCCCTATATAGCTGAACAATACCTGTTTTTATTTCTTTTTACTGTAATTTCCGTCAGAAATTTTACGAATTTTCTGAGTTTTTTTCACAATTGGTTATTTTTCAGCTGATATTTACGTTCTACTACTTGTAGATCAATATTTTTATTTAATGATATTTTCTTCCAACTCTTAAAAAAGCGTCCTTAATCACTATACTTCTCCACTAATTTATTCATACCTCTCTGATTTTTCAAATTAGACTTAATACCCTCATATAATTAAATGACAAAATTTATACTAAAATTTTTAGCTAATCAGAATCTCCCAAATTAAACATCTAATAATAATTATTTGAAATAAATAAACTTTTTCTCTATATAAAAATTTATTCCTATTATACGTACCAGATCTTTATTTTTTATCAATGCATCAGTAGCAAGATGTCTATATCATGCGCACAAAGATTTCTTTTATGCGGATGTAAAAATGAAAATATTAAAAATATCTTTATTAACGCTCGGGATGGGCTTAAGTAGCCTTGCTCAAGCAGACTTTGTTGGAGTAAAGGGAGATGTCGGCTACTGGTTTTACGATGGTAAAGCGAATATGTCTTCTCAATTTCCTGATGATCAAGATCTAGATCAAAAAGGTAGTGCTCAACTCTCATTAGCAGTAGAGCATCCAATTCCATTTATTCCAAATGCAAAAATTCGTTACGTAAATTTAGATACTCAAACTAAATCGGAAACTTTGGGTCAAGCCAACTATAAAGTTGATTTGGATCATAGCGATTTTATCCTTTACTATGAGTTACTAGACAATATTGTGAGTGTAGATGCTGGACTTGGTGCAACTGTACTAAATGGTGATATTACTGCTTATACAGGTAAACGCGTGGATATTGATAAAACATATCCTATTGCTTATTTATCTGGTGAAGTTAAACTTCCATTTACAGGCTTAAGTGCTAAAGGTGAAGCAACCTATACAAACTTTGATGATGCACGAATCACAGATGCATTAGCAGAAGTAAAATATAAATTTGCAGATAATTTACTCATTGATCTTGGTTTAACAGCAGGATATCGCGTACTCAACATTGATTTAGATGACTACGATAATAATGATCTTAAGTTTGAATTTAAGGGTCCGTATATCGGTTTAGAAGCGCATTTCTAACTTGGCACGGATTCGAAGTTTCCTTCCTATATAAAAAAGGACTCTTATAAAGTCCTTTTTTAATTAGCCCATGCCTACATAACCTGAATATTTTCGAATTCTTTGGCACCACGCTTGAATATTTGGATATAGCTCCAAATCAAAACCACCTTCCTCCGCAACATGCGTGTATGCATATAAGGCAATATCAGCAATAGTTAATTGACTTCCAACAAGATAGTCATGCTTTACTAAAGCTTTATCCATAATAGATAGTGCTTTATGGCCTTTCGGTTGTAAATTATGATATTCCTCTATTCTTTCTGGTGGTAATCCTAAATATTTATTAATAAAACGAGCAACTGCAATAAATGGTTCATGACTATACTGTTCAAAGAACATCCACTGATACATTTTTGCTTTCGTATAGGAATCTGTAGCAATAAACTCTGTTCCCTCCGCCAGATAACCTAAAATAGCGTTAGATTCACTTAAAACACGACCATCATCTAGAACCAGTACAGGTATTTTTCCATTAGGATTTAAGAATAAAAAATCTGCTGTTTGAGTGTCTTTTTTTTAAAATATCAATATGGACCCATCTGTGTTTAATATTTAATAAGGAAAGTAATAGTTTAAGCTTATAACAATTCCCTGAACCTACATCACCATAAATTATCATAGATGCTTTTCCCTTGTTATTCATATTTAAGTATGTAATTTTCTTATTATTTATAGCATGAATCTTTCATAATATTTTCAGTTTTATTTTTCTCATTTAATTTCCCATAAAGAAACACCCCGGCCTCTTTCGGGGTCGGGGTGTTTAAATAATGAGCTGGCGATGACTTACTCTCACATGGGAAACCCCACACTACCATCAGCGCTAAGAGGTTTCACTTCTGA